>DASRQX010000228.1:0-41789 GCA_035696165.1 Acetobacteraceae bacterium
TGTGTGTGTGTGTGTGTGTGTGTGTGTGTGTGTGTGTGTGTGTGTGTGTGTGTGTGTGTGTGTGTGTGTGTGTGTGTGTGTGTGTGTGTGTGTGTGTGTGTGTACGCGCTGATTGCGCCCGCCTGACGGGTGAACACCCTCGCGGGTTTTGCCCAGGTGGTCTACTGATTGCGCTGCCAATCGGGGGGTCAGACATGCGATCTGTTTGCTTGGGACGAAATGGCTTCACTCGCTTTCTAATTGGCGTCGCCGTTTGTTGCGGTATTGTGTATTTCGGTTCGGCTTGGCCCGAGAGCGCTTTGGCCCAAGGCACATTGCCGACCGCTGTGTATCCTGTTGGAATGACGCAGGTGAAGTTTGTCGACCCCGCCGAGGGCGGTAGGCCGCTAGATTTTATGGTGGCCTATCCGGCAGCTCCAGTGCCCACTGCCGTCCCATTCAAAATCTTCATGGCCACCAACCTGCACCTGTACAAGGACGCTCCCGTCGTGTCCGATGGTTTGAAGCATCCACTCGTCATGTTCTCGCATGGGGCGGGCGGCAACGGCTCAGGCTATGCCTGGTTCGGAGAATACCTGGCCTCCCATGGCTATCTCGTCGCAATGGTCTATCACTATCGAGCCAATACGTTTGATTCGAGCGCGCTATACGTGCGCAACAGGATCTGGCAGCGGCCCCGCAATATCAGCCTGGATATCTCCCACCTGCTTCAAGACAAGGTCTGGAGGCTGCATATCGAGCCAAGTCAGATTGGCGTGGCGGGGCATTCACAGGGGGGATTTACCTCCATCTGGATCGGCGGCGCCAAGGTCAATCCCGACTTGTTTCTAGAGTATCAGCGCGGATGGAAGAACAACCTGAACTTGCCGGCGTATCTGCGGGAGCAAATGAGCCTCGACGCGGAACCCGCCCGTGAGGTGCGCGACGATCGAATTCGGGCAGCCTTTGCGATGGCTCCCGGCGTTATCCAAGAGTTCGGCATGGATGCGGCCGGGCTCCGGCAGGTGACGATCCCGACCTACCTCATCGTCCTTGCCGGCGACACCACAACACCACCCAAGGACAACGCCGAGTTTGCAGCAAAATATATCCCGCATGCCCACCTCGACGTGCTGCCCGGCCAGGTCAACCACGAGATCTTCGACAATGAGTGCGACCAGCTGGGACGGGACAACTATCCCGAGTCCTGCGTCGATGCCGCCGGCGTCGATCGGGTCAAGCTGCACGAATACATCGGGAACGTTGCGTTGAAGTTTTTCGACACGAACCTGAAAGTGCGGCGACAGAGCCCGAACTAATGCGCATGCCCGCGGCTGCTGTGAAGGGCAGCACTGGCCAAGCGCCGAACAACCGCTGCGGCATCGCCGACGTAGCGAAGCGCGGCCGGCTCTCAGCCGCTCCACCGACGGCTCATCGGCCGGCCTTCCCTACTTCGCGTCATCCCGCACGATTTGATAGATGGTGCCCAATACGTCATGGAGCTTGTCCGCATCCGCTGCCGGCTGCGAATTCGTCTGTAGCGTGATCATAATATTCCCCTGCTCGAACCACACATAAAGCGTCCGATAGCCGAGGGTCTCGCCCTGGTAGTACCAGTGCGCCCCGATCGGTCCGAGAACGGCCTTGCCCAGACCGAGTGAAAATCCGCGCGGATCATCGGCCGACACGTCCGCGATCGGCTCGCCCGTTTTCGTCGACACGAGCGCCATCCATTCCGACTGCTGCTTGGGGGGCACAACGCGCCCCTCGAACACCGCGCGCATCCAACGATCCACATCGCGCGCATCCGCGATTGCGCCACCTGCCGCCTGCGCCCACGAGGTGTTCATCCCGCGAACATCACGTCCCATCAGCGGGAGATTCCAGGCGCGGGTGCAACTCGGCTGATAATCGGCGCAAGCGGGGTTGTCGAAATAGCCGTGAGCCAGCCGACCGGTCACCGCGGCTGGATATGCCCCACTTTCGTAGAACGTGCTATTCAACCCGAAGGCTTCGATGACCATTTCATGCACAAGGTCGCGATAGGACTGGCCAGCCGCCTTCGCCGCGATCATGCCGGCCAGGATGTAGTTGGTGTTCGAGTAGTGATAGCCGCTGCTCGCGGGCAGGTCGCCGGCGCCGGTGGGATAGGCTAGTTTTATCAGGTCCTCGGCATTCAGCTCGCGCGTGGCATCGCTCACCCAGATGCGGGACATCGCTTCGGTCTCGGAATAGTTTGGAATGCCGCTCGTCATGTTGAGAAGCCGCCGGACGCTCACGTCCTTCCACGCCGGATATTGCGGAAGCCATTTGCCGAGCGTGTCATCGATGGACAGCCTGCCCGCGGCCTCAAGCTTCAGGATCAACGCCACCGTGAAGGACTTCGACGTGCTGCCCATCTGGAACAGCGTGCCCTGGCGGATCGGCGGCTCCTGTGGACCGCTGCCGATCTTGCCGGCAAACGCCTCGATGGCCGGACCGGGATCCCCAAAGCTGATGTAGGCGGCGATACAAGTCACCTTTTCGGCCGACGCGCGGTCGGTCAGCCATGCCTCCAGGGCCGCCTGGATCCTGGCAGTCCGGGGTGAACCCGCTTGTGCAGTCGATGCCGCTACGAGCATCAGGCCCGCTGCGAACAACGACGCCACGCATTTGCCGCGCACCATGATTTCCCCCTTGGGCATCCGACGCGGGAATGTACAGCATGATGACGCTGCCGCAACAGCCGTGGTGGGGGCGCCAGCCGGCGCGAAACCAGGCGGGAGTTCG
Source organism: Acetobacteraceae bacterium (assembly GCA_035696165.1). Taxonomy (GTDB): domain Bacteria; phylum Pseudomonadota; class Alphaproteobacteria; order Acetobacterales; family Acetobacteraceae; genus Palsa-883. The sequence goes on from DASRQX010000228.1 coordinate 2,749, forward strand.
AGGGTGACGGCGCGACTCTTTGGGGCGACCTGGCCCGTTGCGGCTCTGTTGCAGTGCCTTGCGTTGGATGCAGCACGGTCTTGAGCGCCACTTGCAACCCAAAAAAACGCCCTCGCCTCACGTTCCGCCAGACGCGCCACCACCCACTGTCCGCCCCCCGAACGCCTCGGTCAGCCGAGCCGCCCGGCCGCGCAATTCGGTGCCCATCTCGGTCAGACCGATCCGCCGCATCTGCTCACTGACACCGACAACCACCAGCGCGTTCATCGATCCGTTCGCCATGCGCACCGGCGCCGCGACGATGCTCACGCCGCGAATATACTGCCCATCATCGATGGCATAGCCCGCAAGCCGTGTCGCCTCCACCTCAGCACGCCACGCTTCCAGCGTCGGCGGCACGTCCCAGCGCAGCCGCGCAAACCGCGCCTTGATCTCCGACCACGGATACGTCACGAAGGCCGCCAGGCAGCGCCCCGTCGCGCTGATCAGAGCGGGAAACCGGCTGCCGATCTCGACATGCACCTGAAGCGGCGAAACGGCCCGTGCCAGCGCTACGACAACCATGTGCTCCAGACCGCTCGCCTCCACGCCGATCGCCGTCGCGCCGTACAGCTCTGACAATTCGTCCAGGTCGGGCTGCACCTCCGCCGGAAACGTGTGCTGGCGCAACGCGGTGCGCGCCAGGGCAACCAGTCCCGCGGCAACGCTGTATTTCTTCGTCGCCTTGTCCATCGCCACCAGATGTTCGGCACTCAGCACCCGCAGGATGTGCAGGCACGTGCTGGGCACGAGGTCGAGCGAGCGGGCGATTTCATGCACACCCAGCGGCGCGCCGCTGCGCCCCAGCAGCCGGAGGATCGCGATGCCGCGCGACAGCGCCGGCACCTGGCGGATCCGCGGTGCTCTGACTGCCAGCCCAGCCGCAGCCCGAGGCGTCACGATCGTGCTCATGGCCTTCTCATACGACTATCCTTTGTATTGTCCCTAGACAATATCTAGTCCTATTTGACAACAACGTCCACCCAGGCTCACCTTCCCGCCGAAACCGTCCCGGGGGAAGGCCACATCCAATGAAATATTCGCCCAACGCGATCACCCGCCGCATGGCGCTAGCCGGTGCAACCTCCGCCGTGCTGGCCCGCCCCGCTCTGATCCGAGCCCAGGCCGCATCGGCGCCGATCAGGATCGGGCTGCTGAGCGACGTCGCCGGTCCGTATCGCAACGTCAACGGCCCCGGCGGCAAGATCGCCGTGGAACTCGCCGTCGAGGATTTCGGCGGCACCCTGCTTGGCCGGCCGATCGACGTGCAGCAGGCCGACATCCAGAACAAGCCCGACATCGCGAGCGCACAGGCACGCGCATGGATCGACCGCGGCTTCGACCTGCTGGTCGACGGCGGTGCCACCTCGTCGGGCCTCGCCATCCAAGAAGTCGCGCGCGAGAAGAAAACGATCTACCTCGGCAACGGACCGGCGGCCACCGAATTCACCGGCAAGTTCTGCTCCCCATATGGGTTCCATTTCTGGGCAAACACGTACTCGCTCGCCAAGGGCACCGGCGACGCCCTTACGCGGGCCGGCGGCACCTCCTGGTTCTTCATCACCGCCGACTACCAGTTCGGCTATTCCCTGCAGGCCGCCACTGAACAGTTCGTCAAGGCGGCCGGCGGCCAGGTCCTCGGCAGTGTTCGCGCGCCGCTCGGCACCGCCGACTTCTCCAGCGCCCTGCTGCAAGCCCGCACGTCGGGCGCCAAAGTCATCGGATTCGCCAATGCCGGCGTCGACTTGCAGAACTGCATCAAGCAGGCGGCCGAATTCGGCATTGTCAAAGGCGGTCAGAGCCTTGCCACACTGGTCATGTTCATCACCGACGTCGTGGCACTCGGTCAGGATGTCTGCCAGGGCCTGGTGCTGACCAATTCGTTCTACTGGGATCTGACCCCGCAGACACGTGCGTGGACAGAGCGGTTCACGAAACGAATGGATCAGCCGCCGACGTTGGCGCAGGCCGCCGATTATTCGGCAGCATTGCACTGGATGCGCGCCGTTCAGTCGGCCGGCACCCTCGATGCCGACGCGGTGGCGGCGAATATGCACGCCATGCCGGTGAACGACTTCTACCATGACAACGTGCCGGTGCAGCCCAACGGCCAGTTGCAGGACCCGATGCATGTCTGGCGCGTCAAGCCCAGTGCCAAATCAACGCACAAATGGGACTTTTATCAGCCGGTCGCGACGATCCCCGGCAAGGATGCCTACCCGCCGCTGAACGAGATGGGCTGCAACCTCGTTCATACCTGATCGCCCGCTCACCCGGATCGGCTCGGCAACTCGACAATCCCGCTGCCCAGCACCGAGAGTTCACCATCCTGGTTGTGCGCCGCCTGCTCGATCTCAATCAGGTGACGCCCGTCCTCCTCGAACCGGCGCACCACCGTGCCGTCGATGAACAACAGGTCACCCTCGGGATTGTGCCGGCGGATCTTGCAGGTGGCGCGGCGCAGGAAGCCGTCGTCGCCCATCCAGTTGGTCAGCTGATGCGTCAGCCAGGAGCAGCGCTCCGGGCCGTAGTCATAGGCGCCCGGCGCGCCGACCAGCAGCGCGAACTCCGGCTCCCAGTGTACCCGCTCCGGACAGTCCGGAATGCCGAACCGGTTCTTGATGCCCAGTCCGGGGTGATGCTGCGCTTGCCGCCAGGCCAGCTTGTTGGCGCGGATATACAGCCCGCCCCAACCCTGCGCGTAGGCGATGAAGCCGGTGACCGTCATCGGCCCCTTCGCCATGGTCGGCAGCTTGTCCCCGACGGTCACGTCCTCCCAGTAACGCGGCGTGGCACCGCGGATTTCTTCGGCCGCGTAAAGTTCATACACGCGCTCCAGCTCCTCGTCGGTATAGACCCGTGGCGGCCGGGCGCGGACTTCGCTGTATTTGGTACCCTGCTCGCGCGCCTGGTCGCGGTCGGTGCGAAAGCACCAACTGTCCGCCTCGGCCACCAGGTCGCCGGCCGGGTTGAAGAAATTGACGTGGTAGATCTGCTGAATCGCACGCCCGGCGAATTTCGTGTCATGCTCGATCAGATCCTTCAGCCAGGCCTCGGTGGAGATCGCCTGGTTGCGGAGCACCGGCTGGTGCCACGTCCAGTCCGCGCCTGCCCACATCGCATGCACGCCGGGGATCCCGCCGACATAGCCGGAAATGATACGGCTGGTAGTGAACAGGAAACTCGGCAGCGCCACGATGTCGCCGAAGCGGGTTTTCGCGGCATAGCCTGGATCGCACCACAGCGGGTTGTCGTCGCCGATTCCGTGCGCGTAATGGCGAATGTTGTCGCGCGTCGCCTCATGGCACCACGGTTCGGCGGTGTTCTCGATCCGCTGATCCTTGCGGGCGTGCAGGGCGTCCAGCGCCTGATCGGTGATCCGCGCGAAAAGCCGTGTGGGTTCCGGGTTCATGCTGTCTCCGTTTGCCTGCTGGCGTTGGGTAGTGTCGCGGCCGCTTCCAGATCGCGCAGCGCTTTGCGGTTGAGCTTCCCGGCCGGCGTCCGCGGCAGGTCTGCCACGAAGGCAATCAGGCGGGGGAATTCGTGCTGGCTCAGGTGGTTGCGTACAAAGGTCTGGATATCCGCAACCGCGTCGGCATCCGTCGTATGACCGGCGGCCGGCACGATGAACGCCTTCACCACGAGGCCGCGCAGCGCGTCCGGTACCCCGATCACCGCGGCCTCGTGGACGGCCGGATGCTTCAGCAGCGCATCCTCGATCTCCACCGCGCTCATCGTCCAACCCGCCGAAATGATCACGTCATCCGCGCGGCCCGCGTGGTAGAAATACCCGTCTGCGTCGGTCCGACCACGATCCTTGGTCGGGAACCAGGTGTCGTGCCGGCGCACCTTGATCTCACCGAGTTCGCCCGGCGCGCAGCTTGAACCATCGGGCCGCTGCACCTCGACCTTGACACCCGGAACCGGCCGCCCGAGCGATCCAGCCTTGACCGGGAAGTCGGCGGCGCCGGGGTAGTTCGCCAGGATGACGCCGACCTCGGTCGTGCCGTACATGCTGCACAGCGTGGCGCCGAAAATGTCCTGAATATACGCAGCAGTGTCCTGGTCGATCGGTTCCCCGGTGAACGATAGCTTACGCGGCGCCGCTCGATAGGACCCGGCCAGGCCGGACGTCTTGATCATCCGGTAATGGGTCGCCGCGGCCGACAGATTCGTCGAGCCATAGTCCTGTAGCGCCCGCAACAGCCGTTCCGCACCGAACTTGCCCGCGTAGGCGCCGGTCTCGATCCCCAACGCCAGCGGTGCCAGGGTGCCGTGCCACAGCCCGTGGCCCCAGGCCGGCGAGGATGGACAGAAAAACCGATCCCCGGGCCGCAACCCGGTGCCGTACAGCGCCGCATTCATCACCACCACCAGCGCGCGATGCGTGTGCTTGATCGCGGCTGGCATCTCCCGCGTGGTGCCCGAGGTGTACTGGAAAATCGCCATGTCGGAGGCGGCCGTCTTGGGCTCGTATCGATCGGCGTAACCCGCCAGTGCGGCGATGAACGCAGCGTCCGCGGCGACGATGCGAACATCGTCCAACCCGGTGAGTGTCACAGCTTTCTCCGGCGTGGTCAGCAGCAGGCGCGGCGCGCAGTCCCGGGTGCGCAGCGCGACGCCGTCGGCGCCGAACAGGGTGAACAATGGGACCGCCACGGCGCCCCGCTTCACGACACCGAACAGCGCCGCATAGAAGGCCAGGCCGGGTTCGAGCATGATCGCCACCCGATCGTTCGGCATCACGCCCTGCGCCGCGAGCCAGTGCGCAACCCGCGACGACGTTGCCGCCAGCGCGGCAAAGCTGATCGTTTCGTCGTGTCCCTCGGCATGAGCGACACGCAGCGCGATCCGGTCGCCGCTCACGTGCCGGTCCACGCACTCCCAGCCGATGTTGAGCCGATCCCGGTTGCCGTCGAACAACTCCCACAGCCGCGCGGTAGAGAAATGGCGTTGGGCGTCGGCATACGCGGTGTAGTCGGTCAGCTTCGGCATGGCGTGGCGTCCGTCCTTTTGACGAAGACTAGGCGCGGCATCTCGCATGTTGTCAATATGTACATGATGTTGTATATTGACAACAGCATCGCGCGCGCCACGGGCCCGCGCCGCCCTACTCCGGAGTCACGCGATAGAACGCTCTCTTTCATCGTTGGGCGTGGCTAATGGCGGCGCCCGACGGTGTGTTCGGCTTCGCGCCGCTATCGACTGCCCGACGATCTGACGCAGATTCTGACAGAGTCCCGACGCCAGGCACGGCAAGCTACCGCCTCAACGCACCGCTCCCATGGTCAAACCGCGAACGATATATTTCTGCACCATCAGGCTGAGCACCAGCTGCGGCACTGCAGCGACGATCGTGGCGGCGGCCATCTGGCCCCACAGCACCTGCTCATAGGAAATGACTTGAATGGCCCCCACCGTCACCGGGAACGTCTCGCGGCCTGCCAACATCAATGGGTAGTTGAATACGTTCCAGCAGAACATGAACCCCAGAATGACCGTGACGGCGATACCGGGCACGCTCTGCGGCAGGATCGCCCGACGCGCGATAATGACACATCAATTTTCCTGATGTCTGGCAGGAACTGAGGTGCTGCCTCGGACGATCAGCTCCGCCTCGATCGGTGGTGGGACGTCCGCGGTACCCCGCTCCAGATAGCCAATGATGTATTTGGCGATCGCTTCACCCATCTGGCGGCTCGGAACACGGACCGTTGTAAGCGGCGGATCAAGATGCGCCGACATATCGGTGTCATCGAAGCCGACGACGCTAAGGTCTCGCGGGATCACCAGACCCAGTTCCTTGGCCTCGATCATCGCGCCGGTCGCGATATAGTCGTTCGTGCAGACCAAGGCGGTCGGACGCATTCGGTCGTCAAGCACGATCTTGCGCATCCCCTCGCGGCCGCTTGCAATGTGCCGGCTGTTGACCCGCACGAAATGCTGCGGCCGCATCGCGATGCCGGATCGCGCCAGGGTGTCCTGTACCGCCGCGATGCGCTGCTGGATGCGGTCGTTCCCGCGGCTCTCGTGCGCCACCATGCCGAAGGCGCGATGGCCGAGCTCGAGAAGATGCTCGGTGAGCCTGGTCGATGCCGCGTAGTTATCGAACCCGATGCAGGTATGCCGCGGGTCCCGTCCGCTAGTGTAGGTGATCACGTACGGGACGTTGTGCGATCGAAGCAGATCGAACAGTACGTCGGGATGTGCCTCACCGACCAGCACCAGGCATTCAACACCCCGCTCAACCAGAGTACGGGCCTGCTGCAGATGCAACTCCGCCGCCGCGTCCATGCAGCACAGGATCAGCGTGTACCGCGCCGCCGCCAGATCGTGCTGCAATGCCTCGATCAGCGCGGCGAAGTTCTGATGGCTGAGCGTCGGGATCATCACGCCGATGGTGCGCGTCCGCAGCGAGGCGAGCGCCTTGGCAGCGGCGTTCGGCACCCATTTCAGCTCCTGCGCCGCATGCAGAATGCGGTCACGCAGCACGGTAGAAACCAGATCCGGCGCGTTCAGCGCCCGCGACACCGAGGCGGTCGAGACGCCGGCAAGCCGCGCGACATCTTCAAGCCTGACCGGTGCAGCGCCCGATCGGCGCGACCGCCGGGGCATCGCCGTCGCTGTTCCGGAGCGCTCACTCCCGATCATCGCGTTCCCTACATGGTCACGACGACGTATTTCTGCTCGACTTCCACCGGTACCGTTTCGGCAGCGAACGGTCCCTTCGCCAGCGCCTCGCCTGGCTCGACGTCGCAGGCGTACGTCCGCGCGTGCACGCTGTCGGGATCGCACCAGGATTGTCCGGTGCGGATATCAAACTCCCAGCAATGCCAGGGGCAGCGCAACATCTCGCCCTGCCGTTCCAGCCGGTAGTCGCCAGGGGACGGTGCCACCAGGCGGCTGACGATCGCCCCCCGGCACAGCGGCGCCCCCTGGTGCGGGCAACGGTTGATCAGCGCAAAGAACTCGTTGTTGACGTTGAAAACGCCGATCTCGCGCCCCTTGATCGTTACCACCTTGCAGGTGCCGGGCGCGATCTCTTCAACTAATGCAACAACGTGTCGGCTCATGGCTCACTCGAAACCGTAAACGGCCATGGCATTGTCGTGGTAGATTTTCCGCTTCCAGTCCTCCGGCAGCGGTACCTTGAAGGCGAAGCGCGGATCGTCCTGGTCCCAGTGCGGATAGTCGGTCGAGAACATCACCCGATCGATACCGATCCATTCCAGGGTCGAGAGCATGTCCGCCGGTCGTTCCGGCTCCTCGATCGGCTGGGTCGTCACCCAGATGTTCTGGCGGACATACTCTGAAGGCTTCCGCCGCAGGAAGGGAACTTCGGTCTTCAGCGCCTTCCAGGTGTTGTCCAGCCGCCAGCACAAGGCAGGTAGCCACGCGAAGCCGCCTTCCACCAGCACGACCTTCAGGTTCGGCAGGTGCTCGAACACGCCTTCGCAGACCAGGCTGGTGACCAGCGCCGCCATGCTCTGCACGTAGGACGGATGCTCGTCGTGATAGAAGGACGGCCAGCCGCCGCCGGTCGAGGCATGGCCCGCAGTGCCGCCCAGATGCAGCGACACCGGGAAGCCGTTGGCGGCGCAGGCCTCCAGGATCGGCCAGTAGCGGCGGCGGCCCAGCGGCTCGATGCTGCGCGGCGGGATGTTCACCTGCGCGAAGCGGCGGTCACCGGCGCGCGCCTCGATCTCGGCGATCGCCGCCTTCTCATGCTCGATGTTGATCTGCACCGCCCCTTTCAGACGTGGATCGGCATCGCAGAAGCGGGCGAGCTGCCAGTCATTGACCGCGGTGGCCATGGCGGCGCCGAAATCGATGTTGCGCTCGGCCCCGCTGCCGCCGACCAGCGGCGCCAGCAGGCCGTAAGCGACATTGAACTTGTCCAGCAGCTGCATCTGCATGAACGACAGGTCGGAGCCGGGATGGCTGCCATCGGGCGGCCAGGCATCCATGCGCTGACCGTTGCCGGGCGACATGCGCGGATAGTTCGACGCCTTCGCCAGCCCCTGGCGCGTGCGGCCGCCGATGCTGGCGCGATGTTCCCGCCATTTCTGCGGCAGGAATTCATCGAACTCGGCGGGCGACTTGAAATACGGGTGCACGTCGCAATCGATGAAGCCCAGGTGGCTCTGCTGGCTGGCATCGATCTGCGGGGTCAGCAGCGTGACGTTCATGGCGTCCTCCTTCCGTCCACGCCGGTCAGGCCAGGCGCGGGTAAGTCTCCAACGGGTTGTCCACGAGAATCTTCCGGACCAGGTCCGGCGGCAAGCCTTCGGGCACCGCATCGGCGCCATCAAAGTGCCAGTGCGGGTAGTCGGTCGAGAACAGCAGCATCCGGTCCGAGCCGATCTCTTCCAGGATCGTTTTGACCTGGGCGATCGTGTCGGGCACGTCAAAGGGCTGAGTGGTCAGGCGCACATTCTCGCGGATGACCTCGGACGGCAAGCGTTCCTGCCACGGCGTCTCGGCGCGCACGCCGCGCCAGGTCTTGTTGATGCGCCACATATAAGCGGGGAACCAGGTCACGCCTGATTCGATCAGCACCACTTTCAGTTTCGGAAACTTGACGAACACACCTTCGGTGAGCAACGAGTTCAGCGTGCCGGCGAAACCTTGTGCCTGCTGCACATAATCTTCCAGGTAATAGGAGAACCAGCCGGTCGCGCTGGGCGGATGCAAATGCGCGCTGCCGGCGTGGATGCCAATCGGCAGGCCGTACTTTTCCGCCGCGCGATACACCGGCCAGTATTGCCGCCGGCCGAGCGGCATTTCCGTCTGCGACAGCAGCAGCACCTGCACGAAGCGCTTGTCCTCGGCACAGCGCTCGATCTCCTCTGCCGCCAGTTCTGGGCTGCGTGCCGGCACGGTAATCGAAGCGCGCAAGCGCGGATCGCGGTCCAGCCACTCGGCGGCGATCCAGCGATTTATGCCGCGACACAGCGCGGCCGACAGATCCTCACTGTGCAGAATCTGCGCGCCGTTCAGCACGTTGAGGATGGCGTACCGGGAGTGGAACGTATCGAAGACGTGCTGACGCAGCAGCGTGAGATCGGCGCCCGCGGGTCCACGTTCCGGGCGCCAATCGGGGCGACTGTTCAGCGGCGCGTTCACCGGGAAGCTGCTCAGCTCCAAATTGTCGCCTTCCATCCCGCGGCGCGCGATGTGTTCGCGCCAATACGCGTCCAGATACGGCAACAGCACCCGCGTAGTCGGGATCGCGGGATGGACGTCGCAGTCGATCGGCTGGAAAGACGATGGGTCCAATGTCGGCGCCTTTGGCAATCTTGCCGGCAAACGTAAGCGATTACGCTCCCGCAGTCCAGCCCGTGACACCCCGGCTCACGCAGGTTTGGTTGACCTTAGGGTGTTCCTGATCCAACCTCTCTGTAAGCGCTAACAAACCGGGGGAAATGTCATGAAAAGCGTCTGGCTGGCGGCAGTTTTGCTTGCCGCCGCGGTTGCGGGACCAGCCGCGGCCCAGCGGGCGGACGTCATCCATTTCTACACCAACAGCGGCGAATCGCTGGCGATCGGCGTGTTTGCCAAGGAATACGACAAGCGTGGCGGCACCTGGGTGGATGACCCGGCGGTTGGCCCTCAGGCGGAATCGGCCCTGGCGATGAACCGAATCGCCGGCGGGAATCCACCCGCCGCGATGCAATGGCCGGTTGGGGCCGCGACGCGCGAGTTGGCGCAACAGGGGCTGCTGACCAATCTCGATGACCTTGCAGCGTCCGGGAACTGGGCGAAGAACCTCCCGCCGCTGCTGCTGCGCAATGTCACAGTCGACGGCCACATCGTCAGCGCGCCGGCCGACATCCATGGCGCCAATTGGATGTTCTACAGCACGAAGGTGTTCAAGGCGGCGGGGCTGGAATCGCCGAAGAGCTGAGATGAGTTCTTCGAGCAGGCGCCGAAGCTCAAGGCGGCTGGCTATATCCCGATCGCCTTTGGCGCCAACGTCCAGCAGGAGGATTGGCTGTTCATGGCGCTGCTGGCGGCCGCGGTGGGCAACGATGGCCATCTGGCCATCGTGACACAACACGATGCCAAGGTGGCGGGCGGCGCCGGTGCACTGAAGGCGTTCGAGGTGATGGGCAAACTGCGACAATACGTCGATGTTGGCAGTCCGAACCGCAAATGGAATGACATGCTGGCACTGGTGGAGACCAATAACGCGGCGATGATGATCGTAGGCGACTGGGCCAACGGCGATCTCGCGGCGGCCAATCTGAAAGTGGATGTGGATTGGGGATGTGAACTCGCGCCAGGCACGCAGGATGGGTACATCATGACCATCAATTCGTTTGCATTCCCCAAGAGCGACAAACCCGATCAGGTCGCCGCGCAGCGCAAGCTCGCACAGGTGTTCATGGATCCCGCGGTACAGACCGATTACACCTATTATAAAGGGTCTATCCCGTCGCGCCTGGACGCCAACATCAAGCCGCTCGATCGATGTGGGCAGCAGGGGCAGAAAATCATGGCCGAAGGCTCGGCGCACCACTTGCCGCATTTCCTGTTGTCATTCACGCCCGATGTGCTGGGGCACATCAATGATATGCTGGCGCAGTACTGGAGTCATCCGGATATGAGCGCCGCCAACGCGACGAAGCAGTTTGCGGCGATTGTCGGGGCGGCGGGACGGTAACCCGACGCGCGGCGCAACCAGGTCATGCCGGGTCCGCATCATGCATGACCTGGCGATGATTGCCTTATACCAGGTGACGAAATGATTGACCCATGACGTCGCCCTCCCGTGTCATGGCCGGCGAAGGCCGGCCATGACACACAGATGACCCGATGGGTCAATCCTTTCGTCACCTGGTATCACAGCCTTGCCTCACTGAGCGGATCGAACAACGAGACCTGATCCATCACGAAGTTCAATCGCACGCTGCCGCTGATCCGGCGCGCGACCTGTGGCGACAGCCGTGCCGCGATGCGATGCTCGCCGCACTGGAACCAGCCCAGCGTATCGGCGCCCATCGGCTCCATGAACAAGGTGTCCGCGTCGATCGCCGGCTCTTGGTGATCTTCGCCCGCGAGCGTGACATGCTCGGGCCGAATCCCAAGAATCACGTTCTGGCCCGGCGCGGCCGTGGAACGGAACCGATAGCCATTGAGTGGCACCTGCGTCGCACCGATCTCCACGGCGCCCGAGACCAACCGTCCCGGCATGAAATTCATCGCCGGCGAGCCGACGAAGCCGGCGACAAACAACGTGGCCGGTGCCTCATACAGAGCGTCGGGCGCGGCATATTGCTCGATGCGGCCGGCGTGCATCACCGCAATCCGGGTAGCGAGGGTCATGGCCTCGATCTGGTCATGCGTCACATAGATGATCGTGGTACCGAGTTCCCTGTGCAGGCGCTTCAGCTCCACGCGCATCTCGGTGCGCAGCTTGGCATCCAGGTTCGACAGCGGCTCATCGAACAGGAACACCTTGGCCTGCTGCACCAGCGCGCGCCCTATGGCCACGCGCTGCCGTTGCCCGCCGGAGAGCTGGGATGGCTTGCGGTCGAGCAGCTCATCGATCTGCAGCATGCGCGATGCCCAGGCGATCCGTTGCTCCACCTCCCGTCTCGGGGTTGACTTGACGCGCAGCCCAAACGACAGGTTCCCGCGCACCGACATGGTCGGATACAGCGCATAAGACTGGAACACCATCGCGATACCGCGCTTGCTGGGCTCGTGATGCGTCACGTCGATGCCGCCGATCTCCACCGTGCCGCTGTCGATATCCTCCAGCCCAGCGATGGCATTGAGCAGCGTCGATTTGCCGCAGCCCGATGGCCCCAGCAGCACGGTGAACTCTCCCGCCTCGACAGGCAGGTCGATATCCCGCAGCACGCGCAACGGGCCGAACGACTTCGATAGCTCGCGTATCGACACCGCCGACATCGTCAGCCTTTCACCGCGCCGGCGGTGATGCCGCGCACGAAGTAGCGTCCTGAGAAGAAATAGATCAGCAGCGGCGGCAGTGCCGTCAGCAAGGCTGCGGCGGTGTTGACGTTGTACTCGATCACGCCGGTCGACGTGGTGGAGATGGCGTTGAGCTGTACGGTCATCGGCATGTTGTCGCGGCCGGCGAAGATCAGGCCCAGCAGATAATCGTTCCAGACTCCGGTGGTTTGCAGGATCGTCGCCACGATCAGGATGTTCACCGACATCGGCAGCATCACCCAGACGAAGATGCGCCAGAATCCTGCGCCATCGATCCGCGCGGCCTTCACCAGTTCCTCCGGCAGGCCGGCATAGAAGTTCCGAAACAGCAGCGACATCATCGGCAGGCCGAACAACACATGCACCGCGATGATGCAGGACAGCGAGCTGTAGATGCCAATCGTGCTGAACATCTTCACCAGCGGATACAGGATCACTTGATAGGGTATGAACGCACCCAGCAGCAGGAACAGCATGATGATATTGGCACCGGTCACCCGCCAGTGCGACAGCGCATAGCCGGTGACCGATCCCGCGAACACCGAGATGATCACACTGGGGATCAGGATCCGCACCGAGTTCCAGAACCCGACATGCACGCCGCCGCAGTTCAATCCGGTGCAGGCCGAGTACCACGCTTTCACCCAGGCCGCAAAGCCTGGTGCCGTTGGCAGGCTGAAGATGGAGAAGGTGCGGACTTCGTCGGAGGTCTTCAGTGACGTGGCGATGACGACCAGCAACGGGATCGAAAAGAACAGGCAGGTCCAGATCAGCAGCAGGTACAGCCCGATGCGGCCGATCCGCGCTTCACGGCTCGCCCTTCTCATCGGTTCTTCCGCGCCAGCTCGAAATAGAGATAGGGCGCGACGATCGCCAAGACCGAGCCAAGCATCACCGTCGCCGCAGCCGAAGCCTGGCCGATATTGGCCCGCTCGAACTCGAAATCGACCACGAACTTGCCTGGCAAATCGGATGAAAAGCCCGGTCCGCCATTGGTCATCGCCACCACAAGGTCGTAGCTCTTCACGACGGCGATCGCGATCAGCACGATGCAGGTGACCATCAACGGACGCAGCATCGGCAGGATGATGCTGATATAGGCGCGCCAGGCCGGAATACCTTCGACGCGAATGGCACGCCAGATCTCTCGGTCCACACCCCGCAGGCCCGCCAGCATGATCGCCATGATGAGCCCGGACTGGTGCCAGATGCCGGCAAACACCAGCGTGTAGATCGCGCGATCCGGCCGCGTGATCCAGTCGAAGACGAAGTCGGTCCAGCCAAGCCCGTGCACAAAATGCTGGAAGCCGATCGTCGGGCTCAGCACCCATTGCCAGGTCAGTCCGGTGACGATGAAGGAGATCGACAGCGGATACAGCATGATGGTGCGAAAGACGCCTTCGAAATGTACCCGCCGATCCAGCAGCACCGCCAGCAATGCGCCCAGGAACAGCGTGCCGGCGATGTCCAGTGCACCGAACAGGAACATGTTGCCATAGGCGACCTGCCAGCGCGGCGTGTGAAACAACCGCTGGTACTGCGCGCCGCCGGCGAAGATGTAGGTCGGCAGCAGGAACGATCGTGTCATCGAGATGTACACGGTCCACAGCGCGCTGCCATAGAAGCAGACCAGCATCACCAGGACGGTGGGTGCCAGAACGAGTTTCGCCGCCAGGCTGCGGACGCGGTAAGGGCGCCCCGCCCGCGCCTGGGCGGTGATGGAACCGGCGGCACGTACACTTGCGATCCGCCGGACCGCGACGGAACGGTCCGCCGGCATCGCGCTTTACTGGCTCTCGTTGGCGATGATGGTACCGAGCTGCTTGGCGGCAACCGCGGGGGACGCGGCTGCGTTAGCCCAGTAATTGACCAACAGGTCCTCGATCTGGCCCTGCGTATCCGGGCTGAAGGCCAGCGCGAAATTCGGCAGCTGGTTGGCGGCGCCGCCGGAGATCACCTTCTGGCCCAGCTGTGCGCAGGCATCGAGATCGGCGATGTTGGCATCTAGCCGTGCCGGCAACGCGCCCTTGAAGGCGTTGAACCTGGTCTGCACCGCGGGATCCATCATCAGTTGGGCCAGCTTGTCCTGCGCCGCCTGCTGATCCGGTTTGCTGTTTTTCGGGAAGACGAAGACATCGACTGTCATCACGTAAGCGTCCTGATTGCCGGGGGCCATCTGGCAACCATAGTCGGTGCCGAGCTTCTTGCCAGCGGCGGCGAAGTCCCCCTTCGCCCAGTCGCCGACGATCATCAGTGCGGCCTTGTTGGTCTCCACCAACGCAAGCGTGTCGTTCCATTTGCGGTTCGGGCTGCCGGCGTCGACGTATTGCCGCAGCTTACCCATCAGGTCGAACACGTGAACCATGTCGGCACTGCCGGCTGCCTTGGCGTCGTGATCGACCCACACCTTGCGATACAGGTCCTTGCCGCCGGCACCGGCCAGCAGTGCCTCGAACAGCCAATCCACCTGCTGCGCGTTGGCGCCATAGGCCAGCGGGATATAGCCAGCCGCCTTGATCTTCGGCGCCATGGCGAAAAGCTCGTCCCAGGTCTTCGGCGGCTGCATCTTCAGCTCGTCGAACACCTTCGTGCTGTAGAACATCCAATTGGCGCCATGCAGATCGACCGGCACGGCGATGACCTGGCCGTTGTAACTCATGTTCTTGACCAGCAGCGGCGGCAGGTTGGGCAACCAGTTGCCCTTCTTGGCAAGGTCGTCGAGCGGCGCCAGCGCACCCTGTTCCGCCAGCTGGCGCACCGCCACGCCGATGTTCCATTGCATGGCGGTGGGCGGATTGCCGCCGGCGATGCGATTGAGCGCGGCGGCATGTTCCGCCTGCGGGCCGACCGAGGCATCATCGACCCAGGTGCCGCCACGCGCGTCGTATTCCTTGGCGAACACGGCGACGGCGCGGGACTCTCCGCCGCTCGTCCACCAGTGCATGACATCGGCCTTCTGTGCGGATGCGGGCCCCGCCGCGAGCGCGGCCACAAGCCCCCAAACGACGACTGCGCGTTTTTGCATCCTATCCTCCCCCAGCGCCGTATTTCCCTGTGCCGTATTTCGGTACTGTTAGCGTTTACATCAAACTTCGACGGCGGCGCCCCTTTGTCAAGCGACCCTGCCGTTAGCCGCCATTGTGCAGGATGTCGTCGGCAATCTTCTCGGCGACCATCATGGTCGGGAAATTGGTATTGGCGCAGGGGATCATCGGAAAGATCGACGCGTCCAACACGCGCAGCCCGTGCACCCCGCGCACGCGGCCGGTCGGCGTGGTCACCGCCATCGGGTCGTCATCCGCGCCCATGCGGCAGGAGCAAGAGCAGTGCCACACCCCCCTTGCGCCCCGTCTTATGTACGCTTCCAACATCTCCTCGTCCTGCAAGGTTTGGCGAATACCGGATGATTCCATGATGAAGCTGCGGAACATGAACTGACGCAACGGCGCCGGCCCGTCCAGCATCCAGGCCCCCACGGTCGTGAGGATCTTGTTCTTCAGGTTGACGTCACCGACCTTGCGGACCTTGTCGGTGAAGCTGGCCGGAAACACGTTCGATGTGATCGCCTTCAGCGGCGGCAGGTCGTGCAGCGCGGCCATCCGCTGCAGCCCGGTCATCAACCGGACGAGATCCCGTTGATCCGCCAGCAGATTGAAATCCACCATCGGTTCATCACGCCAGTCCGCCGACGCCAGTTGCACCTGACCGGATTCAGAGAACGTCTTGTTTACCCACAGATTGATCGTTGCGATCCGATCGCCGATCGGGTGCCAGGCCGATTTGTTCGATGCGGTCAGCGCCATGTCACCGGCCGGCGCACCTTCGAGGCCCGAGGAATACCGCATACCCACATGCAACGACCGCTGGCTATGCGGATTGGCTCGCGCCTGGCGATGCAGATAGCACGCCACCGAAATAGAGGGGTGATCCATCAGCCGCTGGCCCACGCCCGGCAGATGCGCCCGCACCTCGATCCCCAGGTCGCGCAGCGCGGGGCTCGGACCGATACCGGCCCGCAGCAGCATCGCGGGGGAATGGATGGCCCCGCAGGACAGGATGACCTCGCGGCCACGGAATTCGGTTGGCTTGCCATTGACCACGGCACGAATGCCGACGCAGACGGCATCCTCGAACAGCAAGCCGCTGACCTGCGTGTCGGTGGAGATCGTCAGATTGTCCCGCTGCCGGACCGTTGGCCCCAGATAGCCGATCGCGGCGGATACGCGTCGGTCGTACAGGTTCGACATCGCCAGCGGATAATAACCGTCCTGGAATTCGCCATTCTGGTCGGGCACATAATCATATCCGGCCAGCTTGAACGCCTCGCCGACGGCCTTCCCGTAGTCGGACCAGTTATCCGGAAACACGCGCCGCACCGGAATGCGGCCGTCGCTGCCGTGCAGCGGCCCATCGAAATCGATGTCGCGTTCGACCTTCTTGAAATACGGCAGCACCGTGTCCCACCGCCAGCCGGTGGCGCCGCGCGCTTCCCAATCGTCGTAGTCGGCGGGTGAACCGCGATTGGCGAGCTGGCCATTGACCGAGGAGCCGCCGCCCAGGACGCGCGCCTGTTCATAGCGGAGCGCGCGCGGGCGGGGCGCGGTCGGGTCGTTGTGCGGAATGACCTCGGTGGTGACACGCAGCTGGTTCCACAGGAAGCGCGGGTCGCGCGAGGCAATGCCGGACCGGCTTTCCAGAATCGCCTCGGGCACGTGGCCATCCGGTGTGTCCTCACCGGCCTCGCACAGCAGCACGCGGTTGGTCCCGCGGGCGGACAGGCGATTAGCCAGGATGGAGCCGGCGGAGCCACCGCCGACGATGATGTAATCAAACATGCCGCGCCGGCGCGGTCAGCGAGACCGTGCCACAACAGGCACGACAGGCGAACCTTCCCCGTCGCTGTCGCATGGCAACGCTTCCCCTCCAGGATTCGGTTTTGACCAGGGCTTGCTGCGTTGGCAGCCTCCCTTTGGTAAGCGTTTACATGCGCCTATACCGCTGTCAATACCACCCGCGCCCGCCAAATGCCGGACAACACGCCGATGCTGTCCCGTGCGATCAACCAATCGGCGATCCGCTCGGCGTCGGCTATTCTGTTTCCTCCTCGGCTTCAGGGACCCGCTGCGGCAACGATGGCGGCGAACTTCGCGGTGGCATCGGGGGCGGTCATTTGGGAATTGGCCCAGTATTGACCGAGCAGATCCGTATACTGCCCGTAACTGTCAGGCGTAAAGACCAACGAAAGATTCGGTAGCTGGTGCGACGGGCCTTCCGCCATCACTTGCCGGCCGAGTTTCGCGCAACGATCCAATGAGGTGATGTCGGCGGTGAGCATCGCCGGCACCGAGCCCTTGGCGAGCGCGAACTTAGTCTGCACCGCCGGGTCCATGATGAGCTCGGCAAGCTTGTGCTGGGCGTCAATCTGGTCAGGCTTATCCGCTTTGGGGAACACTAGGGCGTCGACTCCCATGATATAGGCGTCCGTACTACCGGTCCTGCCGGGCGCGAGCGCGCAGCCGTAATCTTTGTCCAGCGTCAGATTGGCCGCCGAGAAGTCGCCCTTCGCCCAGTCGCCGACGATCATCAACGCTGCCTTGTTGGTTTCCACCAGGGCGAGTGTGTCGTTCCATTTGCGGTTCGTGCTTCCGGCGTCAACATACTGGCGGAGCCGTCTCATGACATTGAACGTGGCCTCCACGCCTGCGCTGGAGGCCGCCTTTGGGTCATGACTGATCGCTACCGCACGATAGAGATCGCTCCCGCCAAGCCCTGCCAGCAGAGCCATGAAGAGCCAGCTTTCCTGCTGCGAATTGGCGCCAAAGGCAAGGGGAATGTACCCGGCTGCTTGAATTTTGGGGGCCTCCGCGAAGAATTCGTCCCAGGTTTTCGGTGGCTGGACCTCGGCCTGCTGGAAAACCTTCGTGCTGTAGAACATCCAGTTGGCGCCATTGATGTCCACCGGCGCGCTGTACACGTGACCATCCACCGTGACCTTTTCCAACAGCAGCGGCGGCAGGTTCTTCCTCCAATCACCGGCGTTCGCAAGCCAGTCAAGCTCGGTGAGCAGGCCCTGCTGCGCCAACTCACGCGTTGGAGCTCCAGTTTGCCATTGCATCGCCGTCGGGGGATTGCCACCGGCGATCCTGCTCATCGCCAAGGATAATTCCGCCTGAGGGCCGACTGCTGGGTCGTCGACCCATTTGCCGCCACGTTTTTCGTACTCGTGCGCGAAAACGCCGATAGCGCGGGATTCTCCGCCGCTCGTCCAGTAGTGGATGACGTCCGCCTGCTGAGCCGAAACAGAAAACGACGCTGCGACCGTGAAGAGACCGGCCGCAACACAAACTCGGCCGAACATTCCTGGTGATCTCCCCATTGATTTGTTTGGACCATTGTGTAAGCGATTACAAAATCCCTGTCTAGCCCACATTTCCCACACTATGTGGGCATGACAGGCAAACCTTCCCCATCGCTGTCCCATGGCGACGCTGGCTTGCCCCGTCGGTACGGGTGCAACACCCCGGCGGCCGCCAATCAACACAAACGAGCTTGCGAACCATCCTGTTCCAGCTTTCTTGCGCCCACAAATGAACCCTCCATCATCCCCACCCGATTGGGCCTATACATCCCAGCACAAACACCAGGGAGACGGGCGATGCCGTCATCGCGCTACCACAAGGACCGGATCGGCAACCACATGCTGCACCCGGAAACCCTCATGCTCGGCTACGGCTACGACCCGACCTTGTCCGAGGGCGCGGTCAAGCCGCCCGTTTTCCTCACCTCGACCTTCGTTTTCCGTTCCGCCGAGGACGGTCGCGACTTCTTCGACTACACCGCTGGTCGCCGCAAACCGCCGGCCGGCGACGAGGGCGGCTTAGTGTATTCCCGCTTCAACCACCCCAACAACGAAATCGTCGAGGATCGTCTGGCCATCTTCGAGGGCGCCGAGGCTGGGATCATCTTCTCCAGCGGCATGTCGGCCATCGCCACCACGCTGCTGTCCTATGTCCGCCCGGGCGACGTCGTACTGCACAGCCAGCCGCTCTATGGAGGCACTGAAACCCTGCTCGCCCGGACCCTCCACCCATTCGGCGTGCTATCCGAAGGCTTCGCTGACGGCATCGACGCCGCCAGCGTCCGCGCCGCGGCCGAAGCGGCGCTAGCCAAAGGCCGCATCTCCGTCATTCTCGTCGAAACGCCTTCCAACCCCATGAATAGCCTGGTTGACCTCGCCCAACTGCACGCGATCGCCGATAATATCGCCGTACGCCAGGCCGGTCTGCGCCCGATCATCGTCTGCGACAACACGCTGCTTGGCCCGATCTTCCAGAAGCCACTGCAGCACGGTGTCGACATCGTGGTTTACTCGCTGACCAAATATGTCGGCGGCCACTCCGACCTGGTCGCCGGCGCGGCATTAGGCACTCACACCCTGTTGCAGCCAATCCGACAGCTCCGCGGCGCCATCGGCACGCAACTCGATCCGCACTCCGCCTGGATGCTGTCTCGTTCGCTGGAGACTCTGTCCCTGCGCATGAGCGCCGCCTGCCGTAGCGCCGAAATCGTCACCCGCTTCCTCGCCGGACACCCCAACGTCGCTTGCGTCCACTATCCCGCCTTGCTTGCCGAATCGGACCCTGCCTACGCGCTGTTTCGCCGCCAATGCACTGGTGCCGGCAGCACTTTCTCGTTCGATGTGCGAGGCGGCGAGGCCGAGGCATTCACGGTACTCAACGCACTGCAGGTCTTCAAGCTCGCGGTCAGCCTAGGCGGCACCGAATCTTTGGTTTGCCATCCCGCCACCACCGTGCACTCAGGTGTGCCTCGGGAGACCCGAGAACGCCTTGGCATCTCGGATGCCACCATCCGGGCCTCCATCGGCATTGAGCACGTCGACGACATCGTCGCCGATCTCACCCAGGCGCTCGCCCGCATCGGTTGATCCTGGCTGGCGATCGATTTGATCTGGTTGGCGAAGCGGGCGGCGCGGTTGCAGCCAAGTGCAGAGCCCGAGCCGTGCAGGACGAGAATGACGTTGTTAGTAAGTCTTAGTCCGCTAGGGTCACACAAAATTGGCGGCCCGGCTTGTGCGCCACGGTTCCCTGTGCATGATCGTTGTCTCAGCAAAATAGAGGGTGACGTGTCAGTTGAGAAAGTCGAGACGCTGATCGTCGGCGGCGGTCAGGCCGGACTGGCGATGAGCGAACAGCTGAGCAAGCGCCACCTGCCCCACCTCGTGGTGGAACGACATCGCATCGCCGAACGCTGGCGCTCGGAAAGGTGGGACGGGCTACACGCAAATGGCCCCGCCTGGCATGACAGATTGCCGGGCTTGCCCATCGCTGGTGTCGGTCCCGACGACTTCGCCACGCGTGACCAGATGGTTGACTATTTTGTCGCCTACGCCGAACGGATCGCTGCGCCCGTACGCTGTGGCGTTGCGGTGACGGCGCTGCACGAGCAGTCCGACGGGATCGGCTTCCGCGCCGAAACGTCGAATGGCGTGATCGAGGCCAACAATGTGGTCGCTGCCACCGGACCGTTTCAACGCCCGGTCATTCCCGCCGTCGTGCCGCCGGAAACCGGGATTGTCCAGATGCATTCCAGCGGATACCGCAATCCCGGCCAGCCGCCGCGGGGCGCGGTGCTGGTGGTCGGGGCCGGGTCTTCGGGCGCACAGATCGCCGACGAACTGTCGCGCGCGGGCCGGCGCGTCTATCTGTCCGTCAGCCGGCATGAACGGCCTCCCAGACGATATCGCGGGCGTGACTTCGGTTGGTGGTTGGGTGTCCTTGGCATGTGGGACGCCCCGGTCAGAGATCCACCGCAGAAGCACGTCACGATCGCAGTCAGCGGCGCCTATGGCGGCCACACCCTCGACTTCCGGCGCCTCGCGGCGCGCGGGGTGGTGCTGTTGGGTAGGACGGAAGCCTTCCGCGATGGTGTGATGCGCTTCTGCCCCGACCTGGCGAGCAATCTCGCGCAAAGCGATGCGTCCTACCTGTCCTTGCTCGACGCGGCCGACGCCTATGCCGTTCGGGAAGGTCTTGACCTGCCGCGGGAGCCAGCGGCACGAACACTCGAACCGGATCCACCATGTGTCACTGACCCAATCCGACAGCTAAACCTTCGCGAAGCCGGAATAACCGCTATCGTCTGGGCGACGGGGTACGCGCTCGATTTTGGCTGGCTGAAGGTCGACGCTTTTGACGAACGCGGTGCACCGGTCCATCGGCGTGGCGTAACCGATGTGCCCGGGCTGTACTTCCTGGGACTGAGCTGGCTGTCCCGAAGGGCCTCGAGCTTCATCTTTGGTGTCGAACACGACGCGGCGCATCTGGCGGACCATATCGCCGCGCGCGGGTAGCGGCCGGCAGCCATCGGCGCGGCGGCGACGCGACGGTGTTGCTGTACGCCGATAGCGGATCCCTTTTCGGGTTGACATCAAAGCGAGCCAACCGACACCGCGCCGCGGATCAGGACGTCCAGTACCAGACGCGGATGTTCCAGCAGTTCGACCGGACATTCACGTTCGGTTCGTAACCGACCAGGTTTGATTTCGTGCCCTCGACCATGGTGTACTGGAAGATCGGCAGAAACGGCATGTCAGCGCGCACATCGGCCTGGATCTTCTGGTAGATCGGCTTGCGCGCCGCCTGGTCCAGCGTGGTGCCGCCTTCCTTCAGCAAGGCGTCCACCGCAGGCGAGACGTACTGGAACGTGTTCTGTCCCGATCCGCCTTTTGCCGGCGTCGATTTGCTGTCGAAGTAATCAGATGCCTCGGGGTCGGCACCAGTCATGAAGTCGATGCCGGCGACACCGGTCTCGAACTGCGATTTCATCCAGTAATCGCCCCACATAACCGCAGGCGGCAGGTCCTTGATGGTGAGTTTCACACCGATTTCCTGCCAGCCCTGCTGCAACACCTGCTGGACCTGCTCGCGCAGGTGGTTGCCGGCGGTCGTCGAGCTGGTGAACTCCAGCCGCACGCCGCCCTTCTCCCGCACGCCGCCGGCACCCGGCTTCCAGCCGGCATCGTCGAGCAGCTGCTTGGCCTTTTCGGGATCGTATTGGTGCTTTGGCAGGTCCGGGTTGAACGCCCAGGACTGCACCGGCAGGTACGACTCCGCCTGGGTCGGCAGGCCGTAATAGACGTCGTGGATGATGCTGTCCTTGTCCATCGCCATGTACAGCGCCTGGCGCACTGCGAGTTCCTTAAACTGCGCATCGCCAAGATTGAAACTGTAGGTCTCGATGAACGGCTGCGGTGCCTTGACGACGGTGCGGCCCGGCAGCTTCGCCGCCTCGGCGTAGTGGTCGGCGGAGATCCCCTGCAGCCCGATATAGTCGATGTCGCCGGTCTGGAATTGCGTATACAGCACGGTCAGGTCCGGAATGTACTTGATGATGACCTTCTCCAGATAGGGACCCGGTCCGTAGAACTTGTCGTTGGCGACCAGCGTGATGTGATCGCCGGGCACGCGCTCGCTCCACTTGAACGGCCCGGTGCCGACCGGCGCGTTGGCGAAGGACGAGGTACGCGGGTCCTTGCTCTTGCCCAGGATGTGCGCCGGAACGATGAAGGTCCAGGACAGGATCGAGGGATAGGGCGCGAAGGCGTGCTCCATCTGCCAGGTCAGCTCGGTCGGGCTGACGACCTTGATGTCCTTCA
The DNA here is from genome assembly GCA_035696165.1 of Acetobacteraceae bacterium. Classification (GTDB taxonomy): domain Bacteria; phylum Pseudomonadota; class Alphaproteobacteria; order Acetobacterales; family Acetobacteraceae; genus Palsa-883. The sequence goes on from DASRQX010000228.1 coordinate 25,424, forward strand.
CCAGGCTGTGCCCGGCACGGCTATAGGCGGGGAAGTCGGGATTGTTCAGCAGGTCGATGGTGTATTTCACGTCGTCGGCGGTGAAGGGTGTGCCGTCGTGCCAGGTGACGCCGCTGCGCAGTTTGATGCGCCAGCTCTTGCCGTCGGCCGAGATGCCGCCATTGGCGATGGTTGGCACTTCCGCCACCAACTCAGGCACGAACTGGCCTTTCGGGTCCACCGACCACAACGGGCTGAACAGATTCATGTAGACGCCTTCGTCCACCTCGATATGCAAGAGCAGCGGATTGAATACCGTCGGTTCCTGCGAGATGCCGACCACGATCTGCCCGGTTGGTTTCGAGGGCGGCTTGGATTGGGCGCGTGACGGCTGGCCCAGCAACGGCACGGCGCCGCTTGCCATGGCGAGGCGCAGCATCGAACGGCGCGATAGCGGAAACCTGGGCATGGGACCTCCTGTCCTGATGGCTCGGTCGGGCTGTCAGAAGCCGGCTTCAACGCGGATTTTCGTGCCGTCGCTGAAGCGGGAAAAGCGGAACGGTGTCGGATCGACCACTGGGTCACCGCCGACGGCAAGGTCTGCGGCGAGCCGCCCGGGGCCGATGCCGAAGCCGTGGCCGGAAAAGCCGGTGGCGATCACCAGGCCGGGGATGTCCTCGACCGTGCTGATGACCGGCACCGCGTCGGGCGTGACGTCGATCAGTCCGGCCCAGTGCTGCAAGACCCGCATGTCCGCCGCGGCCGGGAACAGCGCCTTCATCCGCGCCACGGCGTGTTCGCTGCGCGCCGTGTCCGGCGTGGGATCCAGCACGCGCACCGCCTCGAACGGCGAGGGTTCGTCCATCGCCCAGCGCTTCGGTGTGCGCGCCTCGGTCATGAAGCGGTCGTCCAGGCGCAGGTGCAGCTGGCCCCATTCGGCCCGCAGCGCAGGCAGGAACTTGACGAAGAACCGGAACGTGTCGGGCACGATCGGCACGGTGTGGTTGCCGCCGCCGGCGATGTTGTAGCCGCCGTCGAGCCGCTTGCGGAACGCGAATTCGCCGGTGTTGGTCGAGCTCTCCGGCAGCCCCTCGATCGGCGCGGTGCGCACGACGGAGGACAGCACCTTCAGTTGCGGCAGGGTGATGCTATAGGCGCCGCAGAACAGCCGCGACCACGCGCCGCCGGCGAGCACGACACCGTCGCATTTGATGCGGCCCTTCTCGGTGATGACGCCCGCCACGCGACCGCCCAGCATATCAAGCCCGCGCACCGCACAGCCGGTGACGACACGGGCGCCCTCGCGCCGCGCGGCGGCGGCGATGGCGGGCGCGGCCTTCTGCGGCTCGGCGCGCCCGTCGGTGGGATTGTAGAGGGCGGAGCGGAATTTTTGCGTCGCGCCGGGCAACAGCGCCTCGAGCGCGGCGCCTTCGACGACGCGTGATCCGATCTGATAAAGCCGCGACTTCTCTGCCCAGTCCTCGTGCCGCGCGCGCTCGGCATCGGTGCGCGCGATGCTGACGACGCCGCAGACGCGGAACCCGGTCTCGGCGCCGACCGTCTGGTTGAGGCCCTGCCAGATGCGCAAGCTCTCGATGATTAGCGGGATCTCGCGCTCGTCGCGGCCGTTCTTGCGCACCCAGCCCCAGTTGCGGCTGGATTGCTCGCCGGCGATGTGGCCCTTCTCGCACAGGGTGACGGCGACGCCCCTCTGGGTGAGAGCCAGCGCCGTGCTGGTACCGATGATGCCACCGCCGATGACGACGATGCCGGTCTCGGCGGGTGGGTGCTCGTCGGTCTCGATGCGGTCGACTTCGGGTCCCATGTCACACGGCTTTCATTGGCTTCGCTTCCTGGGGCTTCGATCCCGGGGGCGACGATTCCTGGGGCGACGCTTCCCGGGCGAGGACATCGACGGCGGGGGCCAGATCCAGGTCGTCGCGGATGCAGGACTTCCAGTGCCGTGGCGCGACCTCCCGCAACTGCGGCACCTGCTGCGCGCAGGCGTCCACCGCGTAGCGGCAGCGGGTGCGGAACGGGCAGCCGGACGGCGGGGCGACTGGGCTCGGCATGTCGCCCACCAGGATGATGCGCGCCCGCCGTGCCTCGGCCTCCACCTGAGGCACCGCGGAGAACAGCGCCTCGGTATAGGGATGCCTCGGCGCGGTGAACAGATCGACCGTGTCCGCCAGCTCCACGATGCGGCCCAGATACATCACCGCAACACGGTCCGATATCGTGCCGACCACCGCAAGGTCATGCGCGATGAACAGGATCGCCAGGCCCAGCCGGTCGCGCAGGTCGAGCAGCAGGTTCACCACCTGCGCCTGCACCGAGACGTCCAGCGCCGAGACCGGCTCGTCGGCCACCAGCAGCTCGGGACCCGGCATCAGCGCACGCGCGATGGCAATGCGCTGGCGCTGTCCGCCGGAGAATTCGTGCGGGTATCGGCCGGCGGCGGCAGGAAACAGGCCGACGAGTTCCAGCGCCTCGTCCACTCGCCGGCGCTGTTCGGCACGGCTGAGTTCCGGGCTGTGCACGATCAGCGGCGTGGTGAGCAGTCGTCCCACCGTCATGCGGGGATTGAGCGAGGCGAACGGGTCCTGGAAGACCAGCTGCATGTGCCGGCGGATCGGCCGCAGCTGGGCGCGCGACAGATGCGTGATGTCCTGGCCCTGGAAGCGGATCTCCCCGCCGGTCGGCTCGATCAGGCGCAGCAGTACCCGGCCGACCGTGGTCTTGCCGGACCCGGATTCGCCGACCAGCCCCAGCACCTCGCCGCGATGGATGTCGAACGAGACGCCGTCGATCGCGCGCACGGCTTCCTTCGAGCGTGAGAACAAGCCGCCGAGCCTGTAGGATTTGCGCAGATCGCGCAGTTCGGCGAGCACGGCCTGCTGGCTCATGCGGCGATCTCGCGCCAACGGACGCACCGCACCTTGTGTTCCCCCCCGGCATGTTCCCCATCGGCATGTTCTCCCTCCGCGGCCGGCTCCCCGGGGTACTGCTGGCCGGAATGTTGCGCCGCGGTCTCCAGCGCCGGGCGCGCCAGGTCGCAGACCGAGGCGACAGCATGCTCGCAGCGCGGATGGAAGGTGCAGCCGGCGGGCTTGTCGGCGGGATCGGGCACGTTACCCGGTATCGCGCGTAGCCGCACGCCCTTGCGCAGCACGGCATCCAGGCGCGGTACTGACCGGAGCAAGCCGGCGCTGTAGGGCATCAGCGGCCGGTGCAGCAGGGCGGCGACCGGCGCCTCCTCCACCACCTGGCCGGCGTACATCACCAGCACCCGGTCGGCGAGCTCGGCCACCACGCCGAGGTTGTGGGTGATGAAAATCACCGCCATTCCGGTCTCCTGCTGCAGGCGCCGCAGCAGGTCCAGGATCTGCGCCTGGATGGTGACGTCGAGCGCGGTGGTCGGCTCGTCGGCGATCAGCACGCGCGGGCGGCAGGCCAGCGCCATGGCGATCATCACCCGCTGGCGCATGCCGCCCGACAGGTGGTGCGGATAACTGCCCAGCCGCCGGCGCGGCTCGGTGATGCCGACATGGTCGAGCAGTTCGACCGCCCGCGTCGTGGCGGCGCCGACGGAGAGATGCTCGTGGAACACCAGCGTCTCGATGATCTGCGCGCCAACCGTGTGGACCGGATTGAGGCTGGTCATCGGCTCCTGGAAGATCATCGCGATCTGCCGGCCGCGCACGTCTTGCATTGCCGCATCCGGCATGGTCAGCAGATCCAGCGCGGCGTCCCCGGCGAACAGTCTCGCGCTGCCGCCGACGCGGCAGGAGGGCGGCGGCGCAAGCAGGCGCATCAGCGCCAGCGCGGTGACGCTCTTGCCCGAGCTGCTCTCGCCCACGATCGCCAGCGTCTCGGCTTCGTGCAGGGTGAAGGACACGCCTTCGACGGCCGGTACCGCGACGTCCTGGGTACGAAACGTCACCGCCAGGTCGCGCACCTCGAGCACCGCGTTCATCGTTCGCGCATTCATCGTTCCCAGGTTCATCGTTCCAGGTCCATGCGCGGGTCGAGCGCGTCGCGCAGGCCGTCGCCCACGAAGTTGAAGCCGGTGACCGCGATGGTGATGATCGCCCCAGGCAGCAGTGCAAGCCACGGCGCGGTGGTGAGGTATTCTTGCGCGTTGTTCAGCATGTTGCCCCAGCTCGGGGTCGGCGGCTGGATGCCGTAGCCCAGGTAGCTGACATAGGATTCCAGCAGGATCGCGCGCGCCACGTTCAAGGTGGCGGCGACCACGATGGGGGCCAGCGCGTTCGGCAGCAATTCGCGGAACATCAGGTAGCCGTCGGAGGCACCGATCGCCTCCACCGCAACCGCAAAATCGCGCTCGCGCAACGCACGGATCTGCGCCTCGACGACGCGTGCCACCTCCATCCAGGCGGTCAAGGCGATGATCAGCGTGATGGTGATCAGGTCCGGGCTGATCATCGCGGCCAGGGTCAGCAGCAGGAAGATCGTCGGGAAACACAGCACGGCATCGACGAAACGCATCAGCACGCTGCTGACCCAGCCGCCGTAAAAGCCGGCCACCGTGCCGATCACCACGCCGACCGCGGTGCTCAGGATCATGGCGACGAAACCGACGGTGAGCGAGATGCGTCCCGCCATCAGCAGGCGCGCCAGGAGGTCGCGGCCGAGCTGGTCGCTGCCGAACAGATGCGGGCCGTCGAACGGCGCCTGGAAGCGGTGGCGCAGGTCGATGTGGATGTCGTTGAAAGGCAGCAACGGCGGCCCGAACGCGCAGGCCAGCACCAGGATGACGATGCTGACAAGGCCGATCAGCGCCAGCCGGTGCCGGACGAAACGGCGCAGGCTGCGATGGCGCCGCGCCCCAACCCGCGCATTTCCGGCGCCAACATTCCCGGACCCGGCATCCCGGGAGCCGGCACTCCCGGACGTAACACTCATCGCAGGCGGATCCTGGGATCGGCCACCAAGTACAGCAGATCGGCCAGGAAGTTGCCGAGCAGCACCAGCACCGCGGTGAACATCAGCAGGCCCATCACCATCGGGTAGTCGCGATAGCCGAGTGAGTCGAGGAACAGCCGCCCCATGCCCGGCCAGGTGAACACTGTCTCGGTCACCAACGCGCCACCCAGTAGCGTGGGCAGCTGCAGCCCAGCGACGGTGATCATCGGCAGCAACGCGTTGCGCAAGGCATGGTGGACCAGCACGCGGCGCCGCGACAGCCCCTTGGCGCGCGCTGTGCGCACGTAGTCCTGGCTGATCACCTCCAGCATAGAGGCGCGCATATAGCGGCTCCAGGTGGCGATGGTGACCAGCGCCAGCACGACCGAGGGCAGGATGAGGTGGATCGCGCGGTCGGGCAGGGCGTCGGTGCCGGCGGTTGCGATGTTGCCGGCCGGCAGCCAGGCCAGCCGGACCGCGAAGATGTAGATCACGACGAGGCCGAACCAGAAGGTCGGAATCGACAGCGCGATCATCGCCCCGATGGTGGCGAGGTAGTCGGCCAGCGAGTAGCGGCGGATCGCACCCAGCACGCCGACCCAGGTGCCGAGAAAGATCGCGATCAGCGTGGCGGTGATCATCAGCTCCAGCGTCGCGCCGAGATGCGAGGCGATGATGGTCAGCACCGGTTGGTTGTCGCGGTACGAGCGTCCCCAGTCGCCGACAAGGATATGGCCGGCCCAGACGCCGTATTGGATCGGCAAGGGCTGGTCGAGGCCCATCTGGTGGGCGATCCGCTGCATCTGCGCGACGCTCATGCCAGGCGACATCGCGAACTGCGCGAGCGGGCCGCCGGGGGCCAGGTGCAGCACCGCAAAGCCGATCATCGACACCAGGACCAGCAGGATGATGCTCTGGCCGAGCCGTTGGAGCGCGTAACGGACCACTGCTCAGCCGTGCAGCGTGATCGGCTCGGCCACGCCGTTCCAGCCCTCGAACCGCTCGATGCGGAAGGGTTCGAGCGGCAGGTCGATGTCCGTGCCTTGCACCAATGCGGCCATGATGCACCTGGTGATCGGCCCCAGGCAGCAGCCGTGGCCGGAGAAGCCCATCGCCACCACCAGCACCTCGGGTTCGGCCATCGCCTGCAGCGCTGGCAGCGCGTCCGGCGTCCGGCCGATCAGCCCGGCCCAAACCTCGTCGACCGGTGCGTCGTGGACCGCCGGGATGGTATCGCCGAAATGGCGGATCGTGTGCCCAATGCCACGCGCCGCTGGGCCGGTGAACAAGTCGCGCAACCGGGCGCCCGGAGAGCGCGCCGGGGCCAGCGCGGGCGGTGGGATCGGGTCCATCATTTCCTTCCTGAATTACACGGAGGATAGACACGCGGCACTGGCCAGGGCGGGGATGTCGAACATCGTCCCGATATTTGATCCGCCATAGTTCGATCGCCGAGGGAGGTCATTCATGACGAAAACGAAAGCAACACTCTACGCCAGCACCGTTGCATTCGCACTCATGGGGTTCCTGCCGGCGCGGCCGGCATCAGCGCAAGTCGCGTGCTCGGCGCCAGCCGACCATGTCGGCACGGACGCGATCGGCGGCGTCGTGACCAGCACCAAGGGGCCGGAAGGTGGCGTTTTGGTGATCGCCGAAACCTATGACCTGGCACCCAAATATGTGAACATCGTCGTCACCGATGACCATCGCAAAAGGCTATCGAACGAAGAACGCCCGGACGCCATCCCCCACGGCTACGACGAAATTCCTGACATCTCGCACTGGGTTGCCTGATGCCGCACCGCCACGCGACCTGGCGATCCGCCGCACCGGCGCTGTGTGCTGGGCGACGCGGGGGGAGGCCCCTGGCGGCGGCGGGACATTGGCCGACCACGCCGGCAACGCGACTGGCACAACCGGATGGAAGCCATATGGCTGAGTGGGCAATGCAGCAACCGGCGTCGATGCGACCGCGGGAGTCGTCGTGCCGTCATCCGATGACATCTCGACGTTGCCCGGCGAGGATGGCAGCTCAGCCTGCGCTAGCGGATGGGAGCCATACGGTTGCGTGGGGGATGCGGCAACCAGCGCCGATGCGGCCCCAGACGCGGCCACGTGCGTGCCTTCGCTCGACGCCGTGACGGCGTCGGGCAGGGGATGCTCGGCTATCTGATCTCGTGTCTCGGGATGCTGGTCCGCGACCTGAGCGGGTGCACCGCCCGATGTCGGAGCGCCTGTGTCCGGGGGCGTGTTCACAGCGTCGGTAGGCTGGGCGGCCACCTGTGTGCGAAGCAGCGCAACCTGACCGCTGGTCTGCTGCTGCATGTCGGCCAGGATGCGCACCTCGCCGACCACTTGCGTCACCCTCGCATCCGCTCGATCGGTCAGCCGCTTGTCAGCGACCCCGACGATCCCGACCAACACGCCGAGCGCACCGATCCCCGTCGCTATGGTCCACCTGCTGGCCTTGCCGTTCCTGCCGATGGACTGAAGCGCGTCTTCAGCCCGCTGCGCCGACGAGATGGCGATCGACGCCAATTGCTCCAGGTATTCGTCCGTGGCGGACCTGGAAAGCAAAGGCGCAGGAGAGGGAGCCGTTGTCGGCAGCCCGATGGAATGTTGGCTAAGCCTCGTTGCCCGCAAGGCTTGCCCGCGGTTCAAAAGCGTCGGATTCGCCAGCGCGGCGTCCGTCAGCAAACGCGCAAGCTCGGCGGCGGAATGCTGAGGAGGCTCATCAGGCGTCATCTGGACCATGTACGTCGCCCCAACTGATAACGGCGATCACCACCGGGCTCGCTGCCCCACGGCGGCCGGAGCAAGCGTTGATTGATACTGATAATACTGACGAATCCGCCCGCAGGTGGTCTCACATCCATGTGTTCAGCAGGTAGTGTTTCGGTTTGCAACCGGCATCGGCCCGCACCCCGCTATGACCCGAGCTCGGACCCGCAGTGCGGTGGCGCTCGATTCCAGCGCCCCGGACTGGTGGGCGCGCCGTCACGCCAGGCCGCCAGTATCGGATGGCGGGGCCGCCAGTATCAGATGGCGGGCGCTCCGCCTCCTCCGCGACGAACCCCGCTCCCACCGGACCCGGGCGGCGGCAAGGAAGGCGTCACGCGGGGAATGCCGCGATACCCGCCGTGCAGTGCTTTCATCATGACCGCCGGCGCCCGCATCATGCTCTCCAGGATGATGTGCCGAGTGCTGCGGGGGCTCTCGAACAGGACCTGCAACGCTCTCGAGGCTGCCTGTGCCTTCAATGCGTCCGTGAACGCCCGATAAGAATAGAAGCGATCGATCACCGCCTTGTGGCGGCGAAGCGCGCGCGCCAACTCGGGGTCGGACGCAAGCAACGCAGCATCGCGCAGCAGCACCTGCTCCACCGCGCGAATGCGTGCCAGGTCCGCGGCGGACTGCACATCCGTCAATGATCCTGGCCGCACCGTGTACCGGTACATCGCCTCCGGCGTGATCCACCAGCGGGCGCCTTTCCGCAGGCAGGCGACGTACAGCAGGAAATCCTCGCCGAAGCGGTTTTTCTCCTCGTAGTGAAGGTCGTGTGCCCGCAGAAAGTCGCGGCGCATGATCGGCTGAAAGAAGCCGTAGCTGACGCGCGGGGTCCAGCGACTGCCGACATTGCCGGCCACGAACGCGGCCAGGGACAGGTATTTGCCGGCGGGAAATGCCCGGGCCGAGATCATCGGGGTGACCGGCCCGACTCCGTTTTCCGGGCTGAGAAGCAGATTGTCAGCAACCAGATCCGCGCCGTGCTGTTCGCCGAGCGCGATCAGTGTCTCGATACGGTGCGGTGCCATCCCGTCGTCGGCATCCAGCAGCACGATCCAGTCACCGCGCGCCTCGGCAAGCCCGCGGTTGCGCGACCCGGCCGGACCAAGATTGACGGTATTGCGCAGCAGGCGCACCCGCGCGTCCTGCCCGGCGATGCGCGCCACGACCGCCGCCGTGGCATCGCTGGAAGCATCGTCGATGACCAGAACCTCGCAGCGCTGCTCGGTCTGCGTCAGAGCCGAGCCGATCGATCGGTCGAGGTACTGTTCCGCATTATGCGCGGGCATGATGATGGACGCCCGAATCTCCCCATGATGCATTTTGTCATTCCCGGTATTCAGGCATCGACGTATTCACGCATCGACAAACACCTCGAACGGCCAGTCGAAGATCGCCAGGAACTCTGGCGACATCCGAAATCCGGTCGGGTCATCCCGGATCAGATCGGTGATCTGGGAACGATGACAGGCGATCGCGCGCCGCTTGGCCGCGAGATGGGGGGTGATGTCCAGACGGGCGCCCCGCACCGGCATATCAGACACCCAGGCGGTCGGCGGCAAAGTCCAGGTCCAAACCGGATAGAGCAGAAGCCTTGCTCCGACCTCCCGTGCAGCAAGCTGTCCAAGCCGATAGGCCGCCAGATGGTCGTGGTGCGGGTCATGCGGCCACGTTGTGCAGATCGTCCTGACGCCGCGCGCACGCGCATGCGCGGCGATACGCGACACGGCGTCTTTCAATCGTCTGCCGCTCAGCGGCGCACGTCCGTCGGGCAGACCCAGGAAGTCGATCCGGTCGGCCGGCAGACCGAGCGCGGCGATGGCCGCACGCGCCTCCAGCATGCGCACGGAAGTCAGCCGCGCCGCCGGGTACTCGCGCGAACGGGGATGCGAGCCGGCACCATCGGTCAGCACCATGACATGCACGTCGTGGCCGCGCGCATGGTGCTCGGCCATCAGGCCGCCGCAGCCCAGGCTTTCATCGTCGGGATGAGGCGCGAGTATCAGCACCGGCGCCTCGCCAAGCACTGAGCGTGCATCCGCCACCGGCAGCTCGCGCAACGCTTCGAGCACGGCGCTCGCGCGCACCATCGGCTGCACGAAGCGCCTCAGGCGCGCCGGAAGGTGCAGCACCGCTGCGTTTCCTCCTGGCATCGGTTTCGTCCCATTGCCACCGCGCCAATTCAGGTTGGCGTCCATGAGAATAAACTCCCATGTGAAGGCCAACGTAGCAGCCCGAAGGCATTTGCATGATCAAATCGGCACGCTGCCGGCTTGTTCAAGTCGCGTTGACGAACCTGTGTAAAGGCAGGTAACGCCGGAATCCGCGGAATTTGACACAATGCCGCTGCCGGACCGACCTGCGGGACGACCTTCCGGTCAGGCGCGTTACACCAGGGAATGGGCCAGTAAAATGGACAGACCAACCGGCCCGGAATCGAACAGCGTGGCGACAGTGTGACTTGCGCCGCCGACCTGCCCGCTCGGGGTAACCAAGATCACCGTATCGGATCCATCCGGCGCGCCGACATGCAGGAAGTTGCCGAGCGTCGCCGTGCTGCCGGTCCAGTTGGTCGCGGCGAGCAGTGCACGCAGGTCGAGCTTGTCCTGGCCTTGCAGCAGAAAGCCATGGATAGCGTCGGTGCCTTGCCCGGCTAGTACGCCGGCCAGCACGATCGTGTTGCCGCTGCCGGTATCGTCGATCTGGTTCGCTCCCGCCCCGGCATTCACCACGTTGCCCGATCCGGCGATCCGGATCGTGTCGTTGCCGGCGCCTGTCGTGGTCGCGTTGCCGCCCAGGAAAGCCATGACCGTTTCCGTGCCACCGAGCGCGCTGATCACGTCGCCAGTTCCGCCGATGGTGATCGAATGATTGCCCGCGGTGGCGACGATCGAGGCATCACTGGCGGTGATCGCGGGGGCGGCGGCGCCGGCCGCGATGTTGATGACCTGTGCGACCGGGGTGGCAGCCGTGACGGTCGCGGCCTTGGCGGTGACTTCGATCGTCGCCGTGGAGTTCAGCCCGGCCTGGTCCCAGACATTCACACTGACGCTGTCGCTGCCGCTTTTGCCGGAAGCGGTGTAGGACAGATTTGCCAGGTCGGCATTTATCTGGGCCGGCGTGCCAGCCACCGAGACGGCGCCGGTGCCCAGTCCAGCGATGGTCGCGCCGACCGCGTGCGCGATGCCGATCGTACCGCTGCTCGCGTTCAGGTTCATGGCCATCGTGCCGGCATTTGCCGCGGCGAAGGCATCGGCGATCGACACGTGGGCGATCGTGGTGGTCGTGCCGGTGGTGACGCTTTCGGTGGCCGGCGCGGTGATGACCGGGCCTGTTGGCATCGGCGGGGCTGCGCCGATGGTTATAGTGATGGTCTGCGTCTGCTCGACGCCGGCCTGGTTCCAGGCATCCACGGTGATCCCGTCGCTACCTGGCTTGCTTTCCGCGGTGAACGACAGGGCGGCAAGCGCGGCGTCGACCTGCGCCAGCGTTCCACTGATCGTCAGCGAACCGGACGCGGCATGGCCTGGCGCCGAGATCGTACCGTCGCCAGCATCGTCCCACACATTCACCGCCATCGTGCCGGGGTTGGACGCCGCCCACGCATCGCTGACCGAGATGCCGGAGATGGCGCGCGTGGTGCCTGCCGTGACGATCTGCGGCGAGGGCAACTTCAGCGACAGGTCGCTGGGGCTGGCTGGCGCGGGCACTGGCGGCGGGACGGTTTTTGCGGTGCCGGCACTTGCCGCCACACCCACGATTTCCAACAGCACGGGATGGTCGGGGACCGACACCTGGACCGATGACACGTTGCTCCACGTCTTGATCGAGCTTGTGCCCGTCAGCGGGTCGTACTCCACCACTGACGCGGCCTGGGCCCCCAGGTTGACCGTGATCGTGTGCGGGCGGTTTGCGGCTTCGGTCTCATTCCAGAGCGACAGCCATAAGCTGCCATTCGACTTCTCGATCAGGACCGAATTGTCGCCGCTCTGCGTGCCCGAGAGGGTGTAATTCAATGCCCCGGGCGTAAAGCTTGCCGCGTTGGTGCCGGTATCAGTCAGCAGCGTGGTCAGGTCGTGCAGCGCCGTCGCCGCGGGCCGCGGCGTGCCGTTCGGATTGAACAGACCCCAGTTGCCCGAGCCGTCGTCATACAGGCCGTAGAAATACATCCCCCGGTCGCCGTCCTTGATGCCGTCCATGACGGCGTCAAGGACGTATTTCGCAATCGCCGTCTCGCTGAAAACCGAAGTGCTCCAGCCGATCTCCGTGGTGATCACCGGCTGCCCCGATGCCGCCATCTCGGCCAGGGTGTTGACCTGCTGGATCGCATCGTCCGGAAGCTGGCCGGCATTCGGGTAGGTGTGCGCATTCGCATCGGTCGCATAAGCCGCCTGGTTGCCGACCGCGCCGTAGTCGCCTTCCCAGTCGTTCGCCGCGGTCCAGCCGGCGCCGAAGCTCATGTTGATAACCGGCAGGCCGAGTTCCTTGCCAAGCGCGTAAAGCTGCTGCTGGAACTGCGCGGTGATCTGCAGCGTGTTGCCGAGCGAAGCCGGATAGGCGTCGTCTTCCTCGTTCCCGCCCTCAACGGACTGGAGAATGCCCTCTTTCGCGAGCTGCTGGACGAACCCAAGGTCAGTCGCCATCCCGGCCGGCGAGGTCTCCGCGACGTAGTCGTCGAACGTTGCGCCCGTCGCTTGCGAGACCGCCAGCCAGGTCTGCGCGTCGGTGGCCGTCTCCGCGCTGTCACGGATGATTTTCACGCCGAGGTAGTTGATGTTGCTCTCGACGGTGGCGAGATTCTGGTAACCATAGGCACCGAAATCGAGATGCGTGTTGATGCCGAGCGTATTGAGCAAGGCAGCCGCAGAGACCGCATTGGCCATGCGTGTTTGACTTTCTGGATGAGGTAGATGCCGCATCGAAGCGGCAGCATCAGGGGTCAGCCGGATGAAGCCGCGGTTAACCGGCGACGCGGTTCATGCGCGGTTGCATCAGGAAGGGACCCGGCCCGCGTGATGCCTTGGTGGTCATCCACCAGCGCAACCTGGTCAGCGCTGCCGTCGGCACGAAGTCAGCATTTCCGGCGGCCTGGGCGGCCGCCGGCGCAGTGTTGGCAGCCATTTGGGGTAACGTCTCCCTGCTGAAGCGCCGATTTCGCCGCCCCTGCCGGGCCGGGCTTCACTCAAAAGTGAGTGATGAAGCGCGTCCATATTTCAATTAAATTTGAGTAAGTCAAGAGTAATCTTAAGTTAATAAACGGTGACTCGTGGCGTTGACCTGGTAACCTAATACCACATCGTGATGCGTTAATGTTGAGTAAATATACCGCAACACATTCAGCTGCTGAGTCGAACCTTTCCCGCCCTTCGACATCAACAGGTGATGTTGCTGCCTGAAACGGGTCCTAACCCATGATAGGTTTCAGCGGCGTTGCGCTCAGAACGCGCGATAGACGATGTGCGGCGCCGGCAGATCGAGCAGCAAGGTCGCCGAAGCGGAAATCACCACCAGCGCCGTGCACAGCACCGTTCGCGTATAGCGCGACAGCAACACGGGTTCGCCGCCCCAGACCATGCCGGACCCCACGCCGGACCGCACCGTTTCGACGCCGGCGAGCACGACCGTCGCCCCCAGCAGGATCGCACCCCAGGTCAGCGCCAGCCCAGCACCGCCGAGCGCCACGGCAAAAGCGCCGATTTGCGTCCAGCTCGACCAGAACCAGAACAGCGTGAAGGTGAACCAGGTGAAGGTCAGTCCGCGCGCCACGGCCCGGTACACCGCGTTTGCGCCGAGCGCGCGATAGCGCTGCCGTCCCAGGCGTCGCGTCATGCCGATCTGATAAAGCTTGTTGCCGGCGACCCCAAGACCTTGCAGGACGCCGAACACGATGAACAACGAGGTCCGGCCATGCCAGAGGCCGATCAGGAAAAACGTGACGAAGAACGAGAACACCGCGAGATAGGGTTCGGCGCGACGTGACGGCAATCGACGCGACAACGACAAAAGCAACGGTGAATACACATAGGTCTTCAGCCACGTTGACAGCGTGATATGCCAGCGGCTCCAGAAGTTGATGAAATTCTCGGCGGTAAACGGCCGGTCGAAGTTCTCCGGTAGAATATTCCCGGTAAACCACGCGGCGCCGATCACAACGTCGGTGTAGCCGGAGAAATTGCAGTACAAATACAGCGGATACGCAACCGCGATCGTCGCGCCCCAACCGACACGTGGAATCAGCGGCAGGTCCGGTGTCAGCGCATGCAACGCATGGTCCTGGATCGCGTGCAGCAGAACGGACAGAATGACAACCTTGAAGAAGCCGACAATGATCCGCTCAACGGCGCGACCGGCGGCGCGCATCTCCATCACCGGCGGCGCCATCTGCATCCGATGATAGTCCTGATATCGTTGGATCGGCCCGGACACGATGCTGCAGAAGTTGAGCGTATAATTCAGGTAGGATACCGGACCGACACGGTCCGGCAACGTCCCGTCATGCGCATCGATTACCAGATGCAGGACACGGAAGAAGACGTAGGACAGGCCGATCACGGCGTATGGGAAATGCAGGAGCGCCGCAACCGGAATAAACGTGTACTGCTTCAGCCAGATGTAGATGAACACGATGGCAAAACACAGCAGCGGGAACAACCGGAGGGTCGCCTTCCGGCCGGATTGCATCATCCGCACGCCGGCATAGCCAAGCGCCAGGAAGCCCGCGAATGGCAGCCAGGCCAACGGGTTTTGCGAGAAGGTGGCAAGGAAGCCGATATTCGCCACCAGCAGCACCGCATCCCGCCACCAGGACGCGCGCCACACATACAGCAACGCGGCAACCAGCGCGGTGAAGCCAAGGAACGTGACGGACGGAACGTTCATTGGGTGCTCTGGCCAAGCGCGAATGTGTCGGGCCGACATTCGGCCAACGCCGGAACCGTGTCGCGCAGTTTTTGGGCCAGTGCATCAGCCAGCAGCTTGTCCCCCTGTCCCGCCAGATGACCGTCCACCGGATAGTACAGGTTCGCCGCATCCTGCATGCGGCTCATTGTCGGGCTAAGGTCGACGAACCGGATCCCGTGCGCCCGCGCAATGTCGCCGATCTGCCGGGGAAAAGCATAGGGGTCGACACCCGGCGGCGATTGATGCGCCGAGAGCAGGGCCGCCTGGGCACGCTCCGGAACATACGCCAGGATCAGCGGAATCCCGGCCGCGTGGAACTTGCCTGCAATCTCAGCCATGAGCTGGTCGAAACGCTTCAACCGATCCTGCCAGGCGGGCGGAAAGGGCGGCCGCAGGAAATCTGCTCTGTCGCCATAGTCGAGATACAGCTTCACGTACAGATCGGGCTGACGGAACAGGAAGTGCTGAGCCACAATCACGGCTCGACTGTTGGTGACCAATCCGTCCAGTCGCTTGAGCACTCCCGGGTCCTCGCCCTGCCGATCGGCCGGCCGGTCGGCCGCCGGCACCGCGGTCTGTTGCAGATCGAATGGCACTATGACGATGACCGCCGCATCCGGATGCAGGGCAATCGCGTCGTCGACCCTGTCAGCCAACCGGTTCCAGATGTAACCAATGCTCGCCAGATTCTGGAACTCCACAGGTTTCCGGCAACTTTGCGTCAACAGCGTTGCGTCGCGCGCGGCAAAGGTCTGTTCATAGGGCACCAAGTAGCCCTGAGAAATCGACGACCCCAGCACGGCGATGCGTACACCGCCGGCCGGCTTGGGACCGCAAGACTGCGGCGTTCGATAGCCGCATTCATTGTAGCGGTTGGTCACCCACGGCCCTTCGGCGGCTTTCACCCGCGAAGTGCAATCCGGCCGGAACCGTGTCCCCAGCACCCTGTCAGGCATCATGCAAGCGTCGGCTTCATGCTGGACGAACATGATCCTGCTGACGACCTCGGCGGCGGCGAACATGAACAGGACCGTCAGCACGCTGAGCAGCGGCAGAATGATATAGTCTCGGCGCGGCAGCGGCGCGGCATGCGTACCGGCCGGGTGATCGTTCCGGCTGTCGATCACGGCTACTCGGCGGCCAGTTGCAGACCTTCGCGGCGCACGCGCATCGGCGCCTCGCGCGCGGTCGCACCTGCTGCCAACTCCCAGCGCGTCGTGCCATCGGGATCGCTGTCGAGCAGGCTGAACCCGAGTTTCGCGTAGTGGTCGCGGACCATCCCGTTGCGCTCGGTCGGTCGATACACGCCGATCAGTCGCGCGATGCCGCGTTCGCGCGCATGCTGCAGGATCTCCCGCAGCACCATGTCTTCCACGCCGCGGCCCAGCACCCGGCAGCTCATCAGCCAGGTATCGATCTCCCACGCGTCGCCGCGTGCCCGGCAGATGATGACGCTGATCATGCCGTTGTCGCCAAACGTGTCACTGAGGCGTACCTGTAACGTAAAGCAGTCGGAGGCGCGCTCCGCCTCTGCGACCTCGGCTTCGCTGTAGCGTCGGGTGGTCAGGTTGAATTGGTTCGATTTGTTGATAAGCTGTGCGATCCGCGCGCGTCCCACGCTGTCGAACGGCTGGAACGTGATCTCCATCTCAAGTGACGCGAGGTAGGACGTGAGATCAGTCGCCTGGTCGCGCAGGCCGTGACGCCGCGCATTGTCGCGATAGAAATCCGCACGCTTGCGATCTTCATCGGAGAAGCTCAGCGATTCGAAATA
>DASRQX010000229.1:0-3632 GCA_035696165.1 Acetobacteraceae bacterium
GGTCCTTTGCCTGGCTGAGCCGCTACCGGCGGTTGAATACCATCTTCGAACGCTCGAAGGAGCACCTCATCGCTTTCGTTGCGATCGCGTTCATCTCGATCCTCTCTCGCCGCCTCAAGCGCCTCGTCGTCGAGGAACTCAGCGCCTGACGTCTACAAACAGACATTTAAACGCGGTACCACGATGACCATCGCATCGGGATGAGAGGCAGCGACCTCGCCATAGACACCTTCCTGATCATACGCGCCGTCGCCGGTGAATGCGGCGATGGGACGATCAACTGATCGAGAAAGGCACCGACCTGCGAGCCGTCGTCAATATCGTTGTTGGTCAGCGCCGCCGCGACGATTTGGCTAGCGTCCGCATCAACACCGATGTGCAGTTTACACCTCGACCTGCGCCGGCTCGTGCCATGCTTCTCGACCAGCCACTCGCCGGCACCCGACAGCTTCAATCCAGTACTGTCCACCAACAGATGCGCAGGTTCGGCGTTGGACGGCGCTCGCGCCACCTCCAGCGTCTCTGCCCGCCGGCTGAGCGTGGAATGGTCAGGGATGGCAAGATCAAGACCAAGCAGGCGGATGATCGAGCCGATCAGTCCTTCGGTCTGCCGCAGCGCCAGGCGAAACACCGCCCGCAAGGTCAGTCCGGTCGCATTCGCCAGGCCGAATAGCGCGGCTGACCGCCACAGGTGGTCCGTCGCTCAGCCCGCCAAGCCGCGATCGCCTCTTCGGTGAACCAGACCGTCAAGCTACCCGCTGGCGCAGGGCAGCATCGTATTCCGGCCAATTCCTCACCCGGTGCCGTTGTGGCGGAATGTGGTGACGGCCAGCGGCGTTGGCTTTGAACGGCACGGCGGACATCCGATCTCAGGGAACTGGAGACAGCCTCCTACCCCACCTCCCCGCCGGCTCCAGCCAGCCGATCCGTGCAACAAGGTCTCGCAAACGTGCTAGGCTAGGCGTGGGCACGGGCATGGTCCAGCGGGTCAAGGCGGAGATGTCAGCCACCGGGGCGTGATGGCACGCGGAGCCGTGATGGGAACGCCACAGTCGCCAGAATAATTCAAGGACCAGCAAGCGGCGTAGGGACGAAAGCTGTAGCCGAGACAGCAATCCGACAAAGGACGTGCTGTAATTGCCTAGATCGGACCACAACGTCGTGTCTCCTGTAGTCTGCGTTGTCGTGGAGTTGGCCGACTAGGTGTGCCGAATAGCCATGAGTAACTGCCCGTTGACTTGGAGGCGTCTTTCCTGACAGCTTGACTCGACCGCTGGAATAGGCCCGGAAGGATAGCAGCTAAGGACACGCCATGACGGATAAGAGTAGCACCAACATCCTCCCCTTTCCAACGAACAGGTTTGATCTCACCGCACTCGTCGAGCTGCAACGCTGGGCGACGGAGGCGCCGCTCAAGGGCTGGTATGTCCAGTCTGGGGATGGGGATCGGTTGGTCGAGCGCGCCAAGAATGGCGATGAGTATGTGGTCGTCACCCACGGCGACGCGCGCAACAGCGGGGATTTTATCGTCCAACCCGACCGGGGCCGGTGGCTTCGGATGGATTGCGCCGGCGTGGGGGTGGCCACCTTCAGGACTCTTCAGGGTGCCTTGGAGAGCGTCTGCCCGACCCTTCTGCCCCGTGCTGCCTGCCACGCTGTGCCCGGCTGACTGAGAGTAGGCTGGCGATCGGGCGGCGTGACACCCGATCCATTGGGACGACCCCACTAGATATTAGCCCGACTTCCAGTTTTTGAGGACAAAGTTGTTC
Source organism: Acetobacteraceae bacterium (assembly GCA_035696165.1). Classification (GTDB taxonomy): domain Bacteria; phylum Pseudomonadota; class Alphaproteobacteria; order Acetobacterales; family Acetobacteraceae; genus Palsa-883. The sequence goes on from DASRQX010000229.1 coordinate 1,770, forward strand.
TGTATCAATGGGATAGTCCTTCCGTCAGGGGACCGCCGCAAGTTTGGGGGTGCGAGGGCCAGCGCGGTATTTTCGCGTCTCCTTCGATCAGGCGGTCTCACTGGCAATGCGGGGAAAATGGCAGGCGACGAGCCGTCCTGCATCGTCAGGCTGAAGCTCCGGCATGGTCGTTGCGCAAACCGCGCACGCATGGGGACACCGGGTCCTGAATCTGCAGCCACTCGGCGGAGCACTCGGCGAGGGCGGCTCGCCCGCAAGTATAATGCGGGGTCTCAAGGAATCGCCGACGCCGGGAACGGACGACAGCAAGGCGGCAGTATAGGGGTGCAGCGGACGTTCGCAGACCGCATCGCTCGGCCCATATTCGACGATCCGACCTAGGAACATGATGGCGATATGGGTGCTGATATGGCGCACAATCCGCAGATCGTGGCTGATGAAGATCAGCGTCAGGCCAATCGCTTCCCGCAGCTCCTGGAACAGATTGACGATCTGCGCCTGGATGGAAACATCGAGCGCGGAGATCGGCTCGTCGGCGACGATCAGCTGCGGATTGAGGGCAATCGCGCGGGCGATACCGACCCTCTGCCGCTGACCGCCGGAGAGCTCGATTGGCAGGCGATCCGCGACATGCCGGCCCAGGCCGACCAACTCTAGCACCTCGGCCACGCGCTGGGCGCGCGTCGCGGCGTCGATGCCATGCGCGAGCAACGGCTCAGCCACGAGATCGCGCACCCGGGCGCGTGGGTTCAGCGACTCGTACGGGTCCTGGAACACCGGCTGAAGCTGCTTGCGCACCCGCCGAAGCGCCTCGCCACGGACGCGGGCGATATCTTGCCCGCCAAACACGATCCGACCGCGGTCAATATCGATCAGGCGCAGAATGCAGCGCGCGAGCGTCGATTTGCCGCAACCGGATTCGCCCGCCAGACCCAGCACCTCGCCGCGACGGACGGAGAGAGAAACATCGTCAACGGCGTGCACGCGGGTTGGCGGCGCCAGGGGCCAAACGCTCGGCACCAGATGGTGGCGAGTCACCTGATCGAGGACCAATAGTGGCTCGGTCGATGTCGTCGGTGCCGCATCTCCCCGCAAGGTCTTGGCCGACAGGCTTGGGTCGGCGGCCGCAACCAGTGCGGCATCCTGCCCAGCCGCCCAGCACGCCACCGCCGCGTCGCCATTGCGTTCGAGCACCGGGTCGCTCTCGCGGCAGATCGCCATCGCCCTAGGGCAGCGCGGATGGAATGGACAGCCGGGCGGCAAGGCGCCGACCGCCGGCGGCTCGCCCGGGATCGCCAGCAGCCTGGTGCCGCCTGGTCCCGTTGATGACGGAACCGACTGCAACAACGCCTGTGCGTAAGGATGCATCGGGTGCGCCAGCAGCGCCCGGGTCGGCCCGATCTCGACGATCCTGCCCGCGTACATAACGGCGATCGTGCCGCAGATGTCGGCGACCACGCCGAGATCGTGACTCACCAGGATCAGCGCGACACCCTGGTCGCGGTTCAAGCGACGCCAGATCTCCACGATCTGCGCCTGCACGGTGGCATCCAGCGCGGTAGTCGGCTCATCGGCGATGACCAGCGACGGCGCGGTGATCATCGCCGTCGCGATCATCGCCCGCTGGCGCATGCCGCCAGAGAATTCGTGCGGATAGCGGCGCGCCGTCCGCGGCGGGTCGGGAATGCCAAGGCTGCGCAGCATGCGTTCGGTAGCGGCCGACGCCTCCCGCGGCGGCGCAATGCGGTGCAGCCGCAAAGGCTCGCCCACCTGCGTCCCGATCCGCATCAGCGGATTGAGTGCCGCGAGCGAACCCTGGGGCACCATCCCGAGGTCCTTGCCGCGAAGCTGCGCCAGCCGGCG
>DASRQX010000230.1:0-6923 GCA_035696165.1 Acetobacteraceae bacterium
CCCGGCACATTCTTGATGTGGTGGGCGTTGCCGACGATCAGCTCGAAGTGTCCCTCGAGTTCCGCGTGCACCGGTTTCCAGTCGACCCCGGTACTCTCCATCGCCACCAGGGTGCAGCCGGACGCCTTCAGCCAGTCTCGCATCTCCCGCAACTCCAGGCCCGTGATGCCGTAGGTGCGGGTCTCCTTGCTGGACCGTGCGCCAGCCCGGCCGTTGTTCAGGCAGGCAACCACCGTCGCCTGATGCCCGTCCAGGCCGGCACAACACTCAACGATTGCTTCCATCTTCTCCTCCTAGATGGGGGCAACCGCTTACGCCTCGCGACTTATTCAGATTCTACTCCGCGTGCTCCCCGTTGCCGGGGGCGACAAAGGGCAATACCCTTAAGGCGGCGCGGATCAAACTCTGTGGCGGGGACAGCAAAACCACCGCAGACACTTTCGACCTCTAAGCGATCACGGCCGCAGAGTGTCGTGCTTTGGTCCGTGCCGCCAACCCCCACGTCCAAGCACCCGCAGGACCATTTTCACCCATCGCGGTGCGGCCGCCCGCCGGCCGCTGGCTTACTCTGTGGTGATCCTTGCTTACGGACAGGCGGCAGGGCACAAATTCCGGCGAGCATCGGGTACATAAGGCCAATCATCACAAGGTCCGACAATCGCGATGCAAAGTCACGTCATCCCTTACGCCCGTACCGCACGAAACACGCGCAGCCAGTTGCCGGCACACACCTTGGCAACTTCCTCCGCCGTCATCCCGCGATCTCGCAAGGCCTCGGCGATCTCCTGATGGCGGGCGAAATCCGGCATCTCCTGTTGTGCCGCGCCCGCCGGCAAATCTGTCCCGATTCCGACATGATCGATCCCCATGGCATCGATCAGCCGGAACAGATGCCGGATCATTCCGGGCAGCTTCTCCTGCCACAGCACCGCAATCCAGGCGCCGATCACCCCGCCGCTCTCCACCACCATCCGCGCGTAGTCAGGTCTGATATAGCGCGGATGGTCGCCGTCCGGATGCCCGGGCTCCTTCAGGTTGGCGTGGCTGCACAAGAACGGCCGCCTGGCGACGCGCGCCACGCCCTTCACCGTGTCCTCGGAGCAGTGCGCCACGTCAACGATCACGCCCAGGCGGTTCATTCGCCGCACAGCGTCAGCGCCGAACGCGGTCAGCCCGCCATGTTCGGGCGGCGCGGTCTGGATGTCGCCGGTCTCGTTCACCAGGTAATGCGTGAGCTGGATGCTGCGCACACCACGCGCCGCCATGGCGTCCAACCGATCAAGATCACCCTCCAGGAAGTCGCACCCCTCGATTGCCAACACCAGGGCGGGATCCCACGCATCAAGCGCCGCGGGGCCGGCGTCGGCGTGGATCTCGTGCGGCTCGCGGGCGATGCGCGTGCCGGCGGCTTCGAAACTGTCCAGATAGCCTTCGACGCAGGCCAGGCACTCCCCGGGATCCGGATCGCGCACCTTCTCCAGCCGCCTGGTCGTGGGATTGCGCCGGATCATCGGCAGGTCGGCGATGGCGGAGACCACCGCCGCGGCAACGCCAGCCGGGCGCATCGTTGCCAATACGGCGCGGTCGACCTGCCCGGTGCGCCGCGGCCGGCCGGCGTGGGTGTGCATGTCGATTATTTTGCCCCTGGGGATCATCCCGTCGGGGATCTTGTCATCGGGGATCATGCCGTCAGGCTGAACCAGCCACTGCGTTGCGGCAAGCCGGGCCCGTCCACAGCCGGACATCGCCCAGCCAACTCTTGGTATTGTCTCAGCTTGAAGCCTGCACCGGCCCGCAGCTCCGCCCGGCCATCTATGCGAACATACTGTCGTTGGGTGCCAGGGGGGCGACCAGGCGGGGGCGCCGGCCGGTGCCGGTTGCAAGTTGAGACACTACCCAACTCTTGCACAGCGCCCGGCGGTTGCGCATCTTGACGTGGTTGACTGGCGGAGCAGGAACCCAGATGGACGGCCCGGCCGACTCAAGACGCATCACGATCCATGCACCGGAGGATTTCGCGGGCATGCGCGCAGCCGGCCACCTCGCGGCCGCGACCCTGGACATGATCACCCCCCATGTGCGCCCCGGTGTCACAACCGCCCTCCTGGACGATCTGTGCCACACGTTCATGGCCGATCATGGCGCGGTGCCGGCGCCGCTGAACTATCGCGGATTTCCGAAGTCGATCTGCACCTCGATCAATCATGTCGTGTGCCACGGCATCCCGGGCGACCGAAGGCTGGACGACGGGGACATCTTGAACATCGACGTGACGGTGATCCTGGACGGCTGGCACGGTGATTCCTCGCGCATGTACGTCGCCGGCACCCCATCGACCAAGGCGCGCAACCTGATGGACATCACGTACGAGGCGATGATGCGCGGTGTGCGCGCGGTGAAGCCCGGGGTCACGCTGGGCGATGTCGGGCACGCCATCCAGACCTTCGTGGAAGGCCACCGGTTCAGTGTGGTGCGCGATTTCTGCGGCCACGGCATTGGCCGCCGCTTCCACGAACCGCCCAACGTGCTGCATTTCGGCAAGCCCGGCGAAGGGCCGCAACTGCGGCCCGGCATGTTCTTCACCATCGAGCCGATGGTGAATGCCGGCCGGCCCGAGGTGAAGGTGCTGGATGATGGCTGGACCGCGGTAACCCGCGACCGTTCGCTGTCGGCGCAGTTCGAGCACATGATTGGCGTAACGCAGGACGGGGTGGAGATCTTCACGCTCTCGCCGGCAGGCCTGGAGAAGCCGCCCTACGTGATTGGCTGACTTCCTCGCGACCACAACCGGCTAACGCAAAATGGAGGAAACCATGAACGACATCGCCACCGTGGCACCGCATCCCACCGTCGCCAAGAAAAGCGCCGCCAACCTTGTCGCCGGCCGCCGCGCTTTTTTCAAATACCGCGACCTGGGGGTCACCGCCGCCACCGCGGGCAAACTTCGCGCCCAGGTCACCTCGGCCGAGTCTGGTATGTCGCAGCCCACCGGCTGGCACATCCACAAATGCGAGGCCCAGCTTGTCTATATGCTGAGCGGCTGGATCGAGTTGGAATTCGCAGGCGAACCGCTGTGCCGGCTCGAGGCGGGCGATTCGATCCTGATCCCCGGGGGCACCCCGCACAACGAGTTGCGCACCTCCGACACGTTCGAACTGCTGGAGGTCTCGCTGCCCGCGGAGATGGCCACCGAACCCTGCGACGCGCCGCGCTAAAGCCCAGCGCTAAAGCCCAGCGCTCAAGCAGCGTCAGTCCGACCGGAACGCCTACACCTCTCCCGCACTTCGGGAGTGGTCAAGGTGCGAAGGGACTAGGGTGAGGGTCGCGCCGGACGCGACCTGCCTTCTCGCGACCCGCCCTCCCGCAAGTTGACGCTGCGCCGCGGCGGCGCACAGAATCGGACCGCCCGGGTGTGACCGGCCGTGGGAGACAGCATGAAAGTCTGTGTGTTCGGCGCCGGGGCAATCGGCGGGCATCTGGCGGTGCGGCTCGCGCGCGGCGGAGCGGATGTGTCTGTGGTGGCACGCGGGGCACAGCTTGCCGCCATCCAGCGGAACGGCCTGAAGGTGATCGCGTCAGACGGTGAATTCGATGCTCGGGTGCGGGCCAGCACCGATCCGGCCGACTTGGGGCCGCAGGACGCCGTACTGGTCACCGTCAAGGCGCCGGCGCTTCCCAGTGTCGCCGCCTCGATCGCGCCGCTGCTGAGCGCCGACACGCCGGTTGCGTTCGTCATGAACGGCATCCCCTGGTGTTATTTCCATGGGATCGGCGGTGAGTTGGAAGGGCGGCGCCTGCCGAAGATCGATCCCGGGGATGCGTTGTGGCGCACTGTAGGACCGGACCGCGCGATCGCCGGGGTGGTCTACGCCGCCAGCACGGTGATCCGCCCCGGCGTGATCGAGCTGGAAAACCCCAGCAGCCGCGTGGTTCTGGGCGAGATGGATGGACGTGTCAGCCAGCGCGTGCAGTCGATCACAGCACACATCTACGGCGGCGGCATGAAGGCCGACGTCACGCCCGCGGTGCGCGACGAGATTTGGAACAAGCTGCTGGGCAACCTGGCCACCGGGTCGCTGGCGGTACTGACCCAGACCACGATAAGGCGGATCTACCAAGAAGATGTCTGCGTCGCGACGGCGCGGCGGATCATGCACGAGGCCGCCGCGATCGCCGTCGCAGTTGGCGCGAAGCCCGACCTCGACCACGAGAAGCGCATCGCGCATGGCAGGGGTCTGGACCACAAGTCGTCGATCCTGCAGGACCTGGAGTTGGGCCGGCCGATGGAGATCGACGGCATCTTCGATGCGCCGCTGGAAATGGCGCGGGCCGCCGGTGTGCGCGCTCCGACATTGGAGATGGTCGTGGGCCTGATGAAGGTCCGCGCGCGCGAGGCGGGGCTGTACGCCGGATAGCTCCCGGCAACGCAATAAACTGGCAAGGCAATAAACCGATACCGCAATACACTGGTAACGCAATAAATAGGAGGACGCCTTTATGGAGATGCGCGATTTCGGCCGCACCGGCATGCGGGTCTCGGTGTTCGGCTTCGGCTGCGGCGCGGTTGGCGGGCTGATGGTGCGCGGCGCGCCGGCGGATCAGGAGCGCGCCGTCGCGCGGGCGCTGGAAGTCGGCATCAACTACTTCGATACGGCGGTGCAATACGGCAACGGTGCGTCGGAGACCAATCTCGGCCTGGTCTGGGCAAAGCTGAAGCCGACGGCGTACGTCGGCACCAAGGTTCGCTTCACCCAGGCTGAACGCGGCAACATCGCCGCGGCCGCCGCGGCTTCGCTGAACGGCAGCCTGCGTCGGCTCGGCATGGACCACGTGGATATATTCCACCTGCATAACCCTATCACGGCCGATGGCCGGGACGAATCGTTCTCGGTGAAGATGGTGCTGGAGGAAGTGGTGCCGGCCTTCGAGACACTGCGCCAACAGGGCAAGATACGCTTTCTCGGGATCACCGCCGTCGGCGAGACCGCGACGCTGCATCAGGCGATCGACTCGGGGGCGTTCCAAAGTGCCCAGGTCAGCTACAACATGCTGAACCCCTCAGCCGGCATGGCGATCCCGCCCGGCTACCCGGCGCAGGACTATGGACGGCTGCTCGATCACACGAGCGCGGCCGGCTTTGGCACGGTCGGCATCCGCGCCCTGGCCGGTGGCGCGTTGTCCGGCGCGACGGATCGGCATCCGATCGCCAGTGCGCCGCCCGAGCCGATCGGATCCGCAATGAGCTACCAGGCCGACCTGCAGCGTGCCCAGCGGCTGGCCCCGCTGGTTGCCGAAGGTTACGCCTCCAGCCTGGCGGAGGCGGCGATCCGGTTCGTCATCACCAATCCGGCGATCGGCACCGTGCTGGTTGGCATGGCGACGCCGGCCGAGTTCGAGCAGGCCTTGGCGGCGGTGGAGAAAGGTCCCCTGCCCGCCCCCGCGCTGGCACGGCTGGCTGACTTGCAGCGTACTTTCTTGGGTGAAACGCGCTAGAGTGGCCGACCGCGGACAGTTTCGGCGCGTATGAATCCCGCGCCCGGCGGCCCTGTTTGCGCGGCACATCGGCGTAGGCCAGGGTGGGTTGGTGCCCCGGTGCGTGCCCATCGCGCGGTTTGACGCTGCCGGATCGAGGCCCTAGAAGCGGCAATGCAAACGCCGTGTCCGGAGCGATCCGGGATGCGCCCTCCCGGCGGAGGGGTGGCCGAGCGGCTGAAGGCGGCGGTTTGCTAAACCGTTATAGGGGGTCAACCTCTATCGTGGGTTCGAATCCCATCCCCTCCGCCAATTGCCCCCATTAAGTGTCTGACAATACGACAAACATTTCACTCCTCATTTTTGTACCCCCATGTTCACCCCCATCTAGAGCATTGGCCGATGCCGGATCGATCGTTGCGGTTGCTACCACCCACGTCCTTGCCGCCTCGGAGGCTGTTGGCGCAATTCCGCCGGTTCAACCTCAAACACAGCCAAAAGCGTGCCGATCATCTCACTGATCCGGCGCGCCAGGGCTGTACGCGGCGGTGCCCCCACCGGGCAATCGGCGTGCCAGTCACCCGCACCCGCCGTCACGGTGTCGGTCGGGGCGAAGGGACGCGAGGAGGTCCGACTCATGTGGGCCTCACCGATTGTTTCCGGCGAAAATTTCCAACCGGTCCGACAGGGATAGCAAGTCAGCTCCAACGCTCCCAACCTGCGCAAATACCCCGCGCTCGGTTTTGGACATTTTGGCTCTTGCCGGTTCATTGAGACATCAGCCAGCGTGAGTTAGTACTCCAAAGTCAACGTTCGACGGAGGAATAGGGCACGCGCCGGACCATTCGAGCCCAAGCCTCACGGCGGGTACCGTCAATGACCGACATGCATCAATTCACCCGAGTCGAGTTCGCCCGATTCAAGGCGTTCAAACGATTTCGGCTCAATCTAAAGCACTTCAACATCCTGGTTGGTCCGAACAACGCGGGGAAGTCAACAATCCTCGCTTCTTTTCGGATTCTTGCTGCCGCCATCCCCGGGCAATGGCCCGGAAGGCGAACCTAGTTCGTGGTCCACAGGGCACGACGCCGGGCTACGAGGTTGATCTGACGTCAATCTCGGTAGCTCGCGAGTCTGGGGTTTGCGAGGAATTTGGGTATCAGGCGGCGAGACGGAAGGCCTGCATTTTGTTGGTGTCCTGTCGTTCGGTGACGAATTTCGCGAAGATGGAGCTTTGGGGGATATTCAAGAGAAATTCTGGGAGGCTCTGGCGTAGCGCGGTGGCGACGACGAGCTCGGAGGGCGGGATACCGGGACGAATGGTTCGCAGCCAGGAGCCGAAAGAGCTCCAGACGAGCCGGGGATGGGCAACGGCGAGGTACTGAAGCAGTCCCTGGCAGATGATGCCGGCCTGGATGAAGACGTGGTAAGCGTGAAGCTTGCGCTTGACG
>DASRQX010000231.1:0-15194 GCA_035696165.1 Acetobacteraceae bacterium
CGCCGGCGCTGCCCACCCCTCGTCATGCCGGCGAAGGCCGGCATCCACGACTTTTTCTTTGCTTCGACAAAGGCAATTCGTGGATACACCCAATGCTCGCCGGAATCTGTGCTGTGCCGCCCGTCCACAAGCAAGTATTACGACAGAGACACAGAGACACAGAGACACAGAGCAGAAAAGCCAAGTGATTAACTTGATATTCTTCTCCGTGTCTCCGTGGTGATTCTTTGTTGCAAACAGTTACCAAAGACACCGATTCCGCCGAGCGCATGGTATACCGGCCCGGGGCAATCGCATTCGGCACGATACAGGAACGGACATTTTTATTATGGTCGGCTTTGGACAATCGACGTCGTGACGGTTGCTGTGACCCCGCGCCGCGGCTTCGAACCCGACATCACGCTCCGCGCAGGAAGAAGCTCAGCGTCACCGCTCTGGAAATTGCGATCACGCCGGCGCGCAGCCAGCGCGCGTCGAGCCACATCGCCACCCGCGCGCCGACATAGCCGCCGAGCGCCGCCGCGAACAGCATCGCCAATGTCTGCGGCCAGACCACCGCGCCGGCGGCGATGAAATACAGCACTTCCATGCCGTTCATCGCGCCGACCAGCACCGTCCGCGTCGCGCTCATCTGCTTCAGGTCGCCGGCGCCCAGCAGCCCCCGGACCGCCATCATCATGATGCCGACCGCGCCGCCGAAATAGCCGCCGTAAATCGCCAGCATGAACTGTGCGACGAGCGTCGTGGCGCGTCCGATGTGCAGCATGCGGCGTAGCGCCACCCCGACGTGGCGGCCGAACGCGAACGCCAAGCTTGCCAGCAACAGCAGCCACGGCACCAGCGAGTTGAACGCATCGCTCGGCGTCGCCAGCAGCAGCGCCGCGCCCAGCAGTCCGCCTGCCATGCTGACCGCCAGCAGCACCGGCAGCGTCACGCCGCCGATCCCGCCCAGCAACTTGCGGTAGGCCCAGCCACTGGTGACGCTGCCGGGGAACAGCGCCACCGTGCTGGACGCGTTAGCGTAAACCGGTGGCACGCCGGCGAAGACCATGGCGGGAAAGCTGACGAACGATCCGCCGCCGGCCGCCGCGTTCATCGCACCCGCCAGAAAGCCCGCGCCGGTCAGCAGCAAAAGATTTGGCACGGACACGGCATGCCCGTATCGCGGTCACCGGACAACCCAAATGGGTGTCGTCTCGTTTCGGCCGCTACCGAAGCATTTGGTATCGAAGCATTCGGCGGGGCGGAGATCGTGCCAAGGCACGCGGCGCCGACGCTGACCCAGCCTTGCTTTCGATCAGACGCCAGTCGCAACCCAACTTCGTCTGCCGCAACGGCCGCATACGCTCATTGGCAGGCGGGCGGTTGAATATCGGTGTTGGGGGGCAGTGCCATATCGATGGCGATGCCGATGGGTTCATGATCGTGCGGGCACTGCACATTGATGGTGATCGTCAAGCCCGCCGGCGCCGCGCCGTCCGGCCCGGGCGGCATCCCTTGTGGCGGTACGGCGGGCTGCAGCGTCGGTCCAAGCCGGGCCTCGACCAGGTACTGCGTCAAGTCTCGAATCCGCGCCCGTTGCAGACTGGGCGGCAGCGCCGAGGTGTCCGCAACCTGAATCCGCATCAAGCGCGGGTCCAGGAGACCCTGGACGACGTTCGCCCGGACGTCGCCTCCGCCGTCGCGCACCGGCCGCATGCCGTTCGGGAACAGGGCAGGGCTAAGAAACGTGACCCGCGCGCCGTCCGGCAGCGGCTGCAGCGCCGCATCGCCGGCCGCGATGTTCGGTGCCAATCGGTTTTCCAGGCGATGGTCGAGTTCCCACGCAGCGCGTTGCTGACCAGAGGGGCCCCCGCATGCCGCGAGCAGTACCAGAGGGCAGAGCAAGCTGGCAAGCTGCGGGCGGAGCAAGCCGGGAAGACGCCGCGGGTGTGAATTCATGGTCCGAACGGTCTCCTGCTGCCGGCGAATGCGTACGACGGCTGACATCATCTTCGGTCGGCGATTTGGCATGGCAAGCGGACACGGTTTCACGATTTGGCTAGAGCCGAGGGGCCGCTCGCCAAATGGACCGCTCGCCCAAGGGACCGCTCGCCCAAGGGACCGCTCGCGTTGACGGGTTGGCCAGGGCTCAAGGGTCGCGGCTCCTTTTGACATGACGGGCGGCGATCCGGGCTCACCGCGGATGCTGTCGCTGCGGATCGTCCGGCCCGCATCGGCGCGGCGCTCAAGCGCGCTACGCTGTCTCGCGCAGGGCGGCCTGGATCGCCTGCAACACCTCAGCGCCGAAGCAGGCGAAGACCAGACGCGTGACCGACGCTTCGTCACGCAGCACCGCGGCGGTTTCGGTCACCGCGATCCGCGCCGCCGCCGGGATCGGGTAGCCGTAGACGCCGCAACTGATCGCCGGGAAGGCGATCGAGCCGACGCCATGCGCGACAGCGAGTTTCAGGCTCTCGCGGTAGCAACTGGCCAGCAAAGCCGGCTCGCCGGCGGTGCCGCCGCGCCAGATCGGTCCGACAGTGTGGATGACGTGACGCGCCGGCAGCCGATAGCCCTTGGTGATGCGTGCATGCCCGGTCGGGCAGCCACCGAGGGTGCGGCATTCGGCCAGCAGGTCCGGTCCGGCGGCGCGATGGATCGCCCCGTCGACACCGCCGCCGCCCAGCAGCGATTCGTTTGCCGCGTTGACGATGGCGTCGACTTGCAGGGTGGTGATGTCGGCTTGCAGCACCTCGATATGTGCGGTCACACCCAGCCCCTCCGTCGGAGTACCAGCAGCGGCAGGATCGCGGACACCACGATCACCGTCAGGCCATACGGGTAGCCCCAGGCCCAGTCGTCTTCCGGCACGCCTTTGAAGTTCATACCGTAGACGCCGGCGATCAGCGTGAGCGGGATGCCGACTATGGAAACCTCGGTCAGCACCTTCATTACATTGTTCTGCGCGATGTTGATGAAGCCCAGGGTCGCGTCCAGCAGGAACTGCAGCTTGTCGTTCAGGTGCGTATCGAAGTCACTGACCGAGGCGATGTCAGCGCGCAGCGTCGCCAGCCGCGGTGCCAGTTCCTTGGGCAGCCAGTCCGCGGCAGTGGCTTCCACGTAGGGCACGATGCGCGCGGCGCCGACCTGCGTCTCGCGGACATGCGAGATCAGATCGCCGATCTGGCCGAGCGTGCCGAGAGTCCGGCGCAGCAGCGCGTCCTCCTTCTTGCGCCCGCTGGTCTGCTCCACGCCCATGCTGAAGATGCGGTGGGAGATCGAGTCGAGATCGGCACGAACCTGCTCCAGCGTGTCGGCCTGGCGGTCGACGATCGCCTCCAGCCGGCCGACCAGAATGTGCGCACTGTGCCGGGATTCGGTCTCGACGTGCGGCACACGTTCGGCGAAGGCGTCGAATACCCGGCTGGGCGCGAAGCGGATGGCCAGCAGCCGGTCCGGTGACAGAACGAAGCCGGCGGCGACGCCGCGCGGGCCATCAGCCATGCTGACCAGCGGCAGACCGAGGTACAGCGGGCCGTTGCGGCTTGCCAAACGGGTGGAGCTTTCGATCTCGCTGAGATCCGCTTCGGTGGGAACCATGAGGCCGCTGGCATCGGCGACCCGCGCCGCCTCCTCTTGCGTTGGGCTGAGCAGGTCGATCCAGACCGCGTTGCAGCGCGGCCTGGTCGTGCGGGTCGGGGATCCACTTCGGCCGTCCGTCCTCACAGGTGAACACGTTCAGCATGATTTTCCCCCGCTTCCCGGGACCAGCCCGCCTTGCGGGACCAGTCTCGGCCGCGCCGCCACCGGCCAGGGGGCGGGAGGGATCAATTCCGCGTCTTGTCCACCAACGCGTTCTTCGCGATCCACGGCATCATCGCGCGCAGCTTCTCGCCGATCTGTTCGATCGGGTGGTCACCCATGCGCCGGCGCATGGCACGGAAATTCGCCTGGTTCACCTTGTTCTCCAGCATCCAGTCGCGCGCGAAACGACCGCTCTGGATATCCTCCAGCACCCGCTTCATCTCCGCTCGTGTCGCGTCGGTGACGATGCGCGGGCCGGAGACATACTCGCCGTATTCGGCGGTGTTGCTGACCGAGTAGTTCATGTTGGCGATGCCGCCCTCGTAGATCAGGTCGACGATCAGCTTCACTTCGTGGACGCACTCGAAATAGGCCATTTCGGGGGCGTATCCGGCCGCCACCAGGGTTTCATACCCGGCCTTCATCAGCTCGACCAAGCCGCCGCACAGCACCGTCTGCTCGCCGAACAGATCGGTCTCGCACTCTTCCTTGAACGTCGTTTCGATGATGCCGGCCCGCCCGCCGCCGATCGCGCTGGCATACGACAAGGCCACCTCCAGCGCATTGCCGGACGGGTTTTGCGCCACCGCGACCAGGCAGGGCACGCCGGCGCCACGCTGATACTCGCTGCGCACGGTGTGGCCGGGGCCTTTCGGCGCGATCATGAACACGTCGATGTCGGGGCGCGGGTCGAGCAGGTTGAAATGCACGTTCAGCCCGTGCGCGAACGCCATCGCCGCGCCGGATTTCATGTTTGGGCCGAGCTTGTCGCGATACAGGTCGCCCTGGCCCTCATCGGGCGTCAGCACCATCACCACCTCGGCCCATTTGGCGCAGTCGGCCGGGTCCATCACCTTGATGCCCATCGTCTCGGCCTTCGCCACGCCGGCGGAGCCTTTGCGCAGCCCGACGGCCAGGTCCTGCACGCCGCTCTCCTTCAGGTTGTTGGCGTGGGCGTGGCCCTGGCTGCCATAGCCGATGATGGCGACTTTCTTGCTCTTGATGAGGTTCACGTCGGCGTCGCGGTCATAGTAGACGCGCATGGTGCTGGTCCTTTCGTGTGTCAGTGTGTCAGCCTGGTTTCCGGACTAATGGAACGTACACCTCTCCCGCTTGCCGGAGAGGTCGGCGCGCGGAGCGCGACGGGTGAGGACCGAGCCGCACGCACGACCCTCACCCGTGTAGCTACGCTCCGCGACCTCTCCCGCGAAGAGCGGGAGAGGTGTACTGCCGCAACGCGTGCTGTCATCATCTCGGCGCCCTAGATCGTGCGGGCGCCGCGCGCCAGCGCGGCGACCCCGGTACGGGAGACCTCGGCCAGGCCCAACGGGCGCATCAGCTCGATGAACGCATTGAGCTTGTCGGTCGCGCCGGTCAGTTCGAACACGAAGCTTTCCATCGTCGTGTCAACGACACGGGCACGGAACGTATCGGCGATGCGCAGCGCCTCCACCCGCGTCTCGCCCCTGCCGATCACCTTCACCAGCGCCATCTCGCGCGCCACGTGCGGCCCCTCGCGGGTCAGGTCGGCAACGCGGTGCACCGGCACCAGCCGGTCGAGCTGCGCCTTGATCTGCTCGATCACCATCTCGGTGCCCGAGGTCACCACGTTGATGCGCGACCGGGTGCCCTCGGCATCGACCGGGGCGACGGTCAGGCTGTCGATGTTGTAGCCGCGGCCGGAGAACAGCCCGACGATGCGCGCGAGGATACCGACCTCGTTCTCGACCAGGACGGAGATTGTCGCGCTGCGCAGGGTGGTGTCGATCGGCGGGGGCATGACAGGACTTCGATCAGAGACAGCAGGAAGCGGGCAGAGACAGCAGGGAGCGGGCGGCACCGCACGCCGCCGGACAGCGACGGCGGCGGAAAGCGGTCAGACGAGAACGAGACCCTCGTCGGTCATGCCGACGGCCTGGTCCTCGTGCTCCGGCCCCAAGATCATCTCGTTGTGTGCGGCGCCGGACGGGATCATCGGGAAACAGTTTTCCCGCGGATCGACCGCGATATCGGCGATCACCGCGGTGTCGCACGCCAGCATCGCGCGGATCACGTCGTCGAGCTGATCCACCGTCTGCGCCCGCAGCCCCGTCGCATGGAACGCATCCGCCAGCTTGACGAAGTCGGGCAGCGCCGCCGAGTAGCTCTCGGAATACCGCCCGCCATGCAGCAACTCCTGCCACTGGCGGACCATCCCCATATATTCGTTGTTCAGGATGAACACCTTCACCGGCAGGCGGTACTGCGACAGCGTGCCCATCTCCTGGATGTTCATCAGCACGGAAGCCTCGCCGGCGATATCGATCACCAGCGCATCTGGGTGCGCGATCTGCACCCCCATCGCCGCCGGCAGCCCGTAGCCCATCGTGCCCAGCCCGCCCGAGGTCATCCAGTGGTTCGGCTGCTCGAACTTGAAGTGCTGCGCAGCCCACATCTGGTGCTGGCCGACCTCGGTGGTGATGAAGATGTCCTGCTTGATGGCGCGCGTCATCTCATACAGCCGCTGGATTGCGTATTGCGGCTTGATGATCGACCCGGGCTTCATGTCCTGGGTGAACTTCAGGCTGTCCTTGGCCCGCCAGGTGTCGATCTGCCGCCACCACAAGGTCAGCGCCTGGCTGTCCACCGGCGTCGGATCGGCCTGCCAGGCGTCCAGCAGCGCCGCCAGCGCCCGCCCGGCGTCGGCGATGATCGGCACCTCCACCGGAACGTTCTTGTTCACCGAGGACGGATCGATGTCGATGTGGATCTTCCGCGAGCCCTGGCTGAATGCGTTGAGCCGCCCGGTCACCCGGTCGTCGAACCGCGCGCCCACGGCCAGCAGCACGTCGCAGCCGTGCATCGCCAGGTTCGCCTCATAGGTGCCGTGCATCCCCAGCATCCCCAGGAAGCTCGGATCGCTGGCCGGGAAGGCGCCCAGACCCATCAGCGTATTGGTGACGGGAAACCCGGTTGTGTGGACGAGCTTCGTCAGCAGCGCCGAAGCCTGCGGTCCGGCGTTGATCACCCCGCCGCCGGCATAGACCATCGGCCGCTTGGCACCTTTCAGCAGCGCGATCGCCTTGGCAATCTGGCCCGGATCGGGTTCGGTCCGCGGGGTGTAGCTGCGATGCGTCGTCGCCGGCTCGGCATAGGGCGCCTTGCCGATTACGATGTCCTTGGGCAGGTCGATCACCACTGGGCCGGGCCGTCCCGTGCGTGCCACGTAGAACGCTTCATGCACCACGCGCGCCAGGTCGGCGGCGTTCTTCACCAGATAGTTGTGCTTGGTCGCCGGGCGAGTAATTCCCGTAGTATCAGCCTCTTGGAACGCATCGTTGCCAATCAGATGGGTTGGCACCTGGCCGGTCAGGCAGACGATCGGAATGCTGTCCATCAACGCGTCAACCAACCCGGTCACGGCGTTCGTCGCCCCCGGCCCCGAGGTCACCAGCACCACGCCAACCTTGCCGGTAGACCGGGCATAACCTTCGGCCGCGTGCACCGCGCCGCCCTCCTGGCGGACCAGGATGTGGCGGATCGCGTTCTGGTTGAACAGCGCGTCGTAGATCGGCAGGACGGCGCCACCGGGGTAGCCAAAAATGACCTCCACGCCCTGATCCTTCAGCGCGCGGAGCAGCACTTGCGCCCCTGACTGGCTGGCAGGCGCCTCAGTGGCCGACATGATCGCGTTCCTTTTGGTCGCGTTGATACCGCTTGGTCGCGCAGCACCCGGGCGGGCGGCCCGGGCGGCGAGGGGCGCACGGATAGGCCCGGTTGGTGCGGTGCGTCAAGCGGGGGTTTCAATAAACTTCAACAATTGCCCCCATTTTTGTTCCGAAAATTGCGCCGGACCCGCAAATCGCGCATGGATCGTATGCACCGCCCCTGCTTCCGCGAGCGCGTGGTGGCGAAACCAGGTCGCCTGCCGCTTGGCGTATTGCCCGGTCACCAGCCGCGCGCGCCGCGCCGCCTCCTGGATCGAGATCTCCCCGCGCAGATGCGCCGCCAACTCCGGCATCCCGTGCGCCCGCATCGCCGGCAGCGCCGGATCGAGCCCCAAGTCGAGCAACGCCCGCGCCTCGGCCAGCGCGCCCGCCGCCAGCATCGCGGCGAAGCGTCCCTCGATCGCCGCGCGCAATACCTCACGCGGCGGATCGAGCAGCACCGCGCGGAATGTCCACGCCGCCGGCGCGCCGCGCTCCGCCTGCCAGTCGGCCAGCCCGCGCCCGGTGCTGCGCCACACCTCCCATGCGCGCGCGACACGCTGGCTGTCGGTCGGACGCAGCCGTGCCGCGGTGGCTGGATCGACCGCGTCCAGCCGAGCGTGCAACGCCGCCGGCCCGACCGTCTCCAGCAACCCGCGCGCTTCCTGCCGGGCTTCTGTCGTGACTGTAGGAATTGGTGATAATCCATTGATCAACGAGGAAAAATACAAACCAGTGCCGCCGCACAGCAGCGGCACCCGTCCGGCTGCCCACGCCGCATCCATTGCCGCCAGCGCTTTGCCTCGCCACCACGCGGCGCTGCCCGCTTCGGCAGCCGGCCGCAGCCCATACAGCGCGTGCGGCGCCACCGCTTCCTCCGCCGGTGTCGGCCGGGCGCTCAGGATCCGCAGTTCGCTGTAGACCTGCATGCTGTCAACGTTGATTACCGTTGCGCTGATCCGCCGCGCGAGCGCCAGCGCCAGCGCGGACTTCCCGCTGGCCGTTGGTCCGGCGATGATCAGCGCGCGCGGCATCACCGATGGGTCAGTCCGAGCAGTGTCGCGGACGCAGCCGCTCGTACCGCCGCTCACCACTTGCGGGATGAAACAACACCGCGACCGTCACGTCGGTCTCCATGCGTGAACTCCGCCGGGGTTGGGCACGCGGGCATTCTACCGCAGGGAAGGTGGCCGCAGCGTACCAGTTGCCGTGTGCACCCGCGCCCGACATAGCGACAATAGGCACTCATCCCGGAGCGCGGCTCATTAATGTCGATCAGCCAGCCGGTATTGCTTGAGCCGGCTCGGCGCGGTGGACTGCCGCGCCGGCCCAGTATCGTCTTCTGCAAGGCCGGCGGGCAGCGCCTGACCATTGCGGCTGCCCACTGCGAATCGAGTTCGAGCCCGTCTCGGCACACCGCCCGCCGCCGCCGCCGTGACGGGCGGGTCGTGCGATCAGCGCCGGGCGTAACCGAGCGGCAGCTTCAGATTGAGCGTCAGGCTGCCACCATCGTCGTCACGTTCGCGTTCGCGTTCGCGTTCGCGCTCACGGTCGGGCTCGTGCTTGCGCTCGCGATGCTCGTCGTGATCGCGATCGTGACCGACGTGCGCGTCCTCCTTGGCGCCGACATGCACCCCTACCGGATCCGAGGCGATGCCGTTGGCGATCACCACCAGTTCGTAGTCGCCATGCGGCAGATGTCGCGGCACCTCAAAGTGCGTGTGATGGACCGCGCTACCCGTCGCGACCGCCATGGTCGAGTGGTCGAACGTGCGGCAGAACACGATTCCCACACTGGGCGCGCCGAACAGTCGAACCAGGGGATAATTCGTCGCCATCTGCGCGTCATCACCATAGGCAACCGCTTGCGACAGACCGTTGATCTGGCGGCCATGCAGGCGAAAGGTCTCGCCCGGGTGCAGATGGCGTGGCACCTCGGTGATATGCGGCCGCCATCCCGGTTGCGGGCCGCCCGAGGGCGTGTACATCTCAATCGTATTGGTGCAGTTGGCATACAGCACCTGGCCGCTCGGCAGCAGCAGCAGGCGCGCATTGTAGGTGGGCTCGGCGGCGGCGCTGGCAGGGTTTGGCACGGGGTTCAGCGTGGCGCCGTCGAATTCGAAGAACACCGTCGGCGGTCCCGACCATCCGGCGTTCAGCGGCCCCACTGCGCACAGCACATGTCCGTTCGGCAGCAGGCAGGCGGGGGCATCGAAGGCACGCATCAGGTGACCGCCGGAGACCGGGAAGTTCGGGCCCGCGATCCAGGTGCCCGGCTGGGTCGGCAGCGGCGGCGGCAGATACAGCGCGGTATGCCCGGTCGCACCGGTCCAGAACACGCGGCCATCCGGCATCAGGATGGCCGGCCCGATCTCGATCGAGACGCCTGGCTCGTTCAACACAAGACCGTGCCCGGGCGGTGTCGATCCGGCGTCGATCCATTGGTTGGTGGCGATCAGGTATTTCTCGGCCTTCGGGTGGTTGTTCACCTCCGCAACGATGATGGTGCCGTCAGGCAGCAGCGTCCAACCTTCTTCGGAACTGGTGTCGTGCTTGTTGCCGCCGGCGCCCCAGCTACGCGTCACCGGGTCCAGAATCGCCGTCTGCACGGTGTTGATGTTGCCCAGCAGCAGCCTGCCGTCCGGCAGCACGCAACTCGGCGCGTCGCCGATATGCGTCCAGCCCGGCGGCGTGGGAATGCTGGTCCAGGAATCCGCCACCGGATCGAAGATCGAGGCCGCCAGAATGTCGACATTCGGGCTTGCGTTGTATTCCCCGCCGGCGACAAACACGCGGCCATCGCGTAGCACCGCGGAGGCGAAGTACAGCGGCGCGTCCACCGGCCCATTCTGCGCCAGCGGTGCGTTCGCCGGCATTGGCGTCAGCTTGTGCCAACTGCCGTTGGCGTAATCCATGAAGGCGTCGGGCACCAGGCGGTACCAGTCGGGTGTGTACGCGCCGCCCGCGCCGTAGTCGTGGCACATCACGCTGCCATCGGTCAGCAGCAGCATGGTATCGACGGCCACGGGCGGTTGATTGCCCAATGGGTTCCATGTTCCAGGCATGAGCTTTGTTCCTTCCCTTCGTCGGTTTCACGTATCCGGCGCTCGCTGCCATGCCATTGGCGCGGCAGGAGTGGCGTGGCCGGTCGGGCGAGTCATCCGATGGCGCCGGAGTGCCAGTTCACGACCATCACCTTGGAAGGTTGCGTGGCGGAGCGAACCACCCGTCAGGCCGGACGCCCACGCAGGCGGCGCGATCGCCGCGCCAAGGTGAGCTTGAAGCATTGATCCGGTGGTTCCTGCATCGTTACAGGGTTGTCGGGCCGGTGCTGTGAGCTGGATCACAGTGTCGCAATCGCGGATTGGCACGATTCCGTGATGGCCGGCCGGCTACCTGCGAGGCTGAACATTGCGCCCGGTGATTCCAACCGGCCGAGCCGCCGCGATCAGTTGTGATGCTTGTGTCCTCCGCTCGCGGCGGCCGCGCCTCGATTCCGGCCACCACTGCTGCCAGCGCCTTAGGATTTATCCAACCCCCGGGATTACCCGGCTGCCAACGTGCCCGCAGCCAGAGGCTTCGATCCACCAGCACCTGCTCGCCCGCCAGCGCGTCGTCCGGCACGCCTGACGGGATCGCGAAGGCGGTCCAGGTTTCCGGCTCGCTCGCCACGCAGACCGCCGGATCCGATGCCGCCGTATGCTTCCTGGCAAGCAGGATCGTCGTGATCCCGGCCTCGGCCGGCGGCACCTGGGCCGCCGCTTCGTCACCCGACACCGCAATGATACGCAGCACGCGCGCAGGCAGATCATCCGGATCGACAGCGTGCCCATCGGCGCAGGTCGCGTCGAATCGCGGCGCCGGCACCGAGTGCGACCACACGCCGGTGGTCGGCATGCTGTCCCCGGCGTTGTGGCGCGCGGATAGTCGACCAGGTCCCGGCGCGCCTCGGTCGACAATGCCTTCGAACCCAGGCATCGCGACGCCGCCCTCCGGCGCGTCGAACCCGTGCGTGAGATGCCAGAACATCTCGCCATCGCTGGGCACCCGGAGATGTTGCGCAGTCAAATCGGCTGGGTGGATGGGCAACGATTTCGCCGCCGGTCCGTCGCCGTGGCCTTCGGCGCCATGACAGGTGACGCAGTTCGCCGCGTACGGCTTCGCGCCGTGCGCGATCGCCGTGGCTGCGAACTCGGTCGGCGAGGTGAAGAAGCTGGTCGGATAGGCCTCAACCAACAGCAGATGGAGGTGCGGGACCGCCAGGGCGGCGATGATCGGGACCGTCACCGACGCCGGCCAGCGTACCCGGCGCCAGATCACGCCCACGATAGCGATGACGCCGGCCGCGCCAAGCCCAACCAGCCCGCCGATCACTTCGCCGCGCAGGTCCGGCGACGATCAACGCGCTCGGCAGTTCCTTGGGCAGTCCCTTGGGCACCGCTCCGGGCAGTGCCATGGGCACCGCCAAAGACGGCGCGGGCGAAATTACGGGCGCAACCGCACGTAGCGCCGTTCGCCGCTCGGGGGATGAAAGAACACCGCGACCGTTGCGTCAGTCTCCGGGTCGCGGAACCGCTCGCCGGTATCGGTCCAGCCGGCGCCGGGTGGCGCATCGCCCAGCCGCCGGTAGCGGTATCGTTCGAACAGCGTGCCGAGCAGGATCAGCGCGCCCATCACGCCGGGCGCAAGCGCGGCGAGCGCCGTGCCAGTATGTAGTGCCAGGCCGCCGGCAAGGCCCAGGAGGGCCAGCCCGAGGATGATCGCAATGGCGCGCAACATATTTATCGCGATATGGGATCCAGCACCACGGCGGTGCCGTAGGCGACAATCTCGCTCATGGTCTGGCCGATCTCGGAGCTGTCGAAGCGCATCATCAGGATCGCGTTGGCGCCCATCAGGGTGGCATTCTGGATCAGCCGGTCAACCGCGTGGCGGCGGGCCTCTTCCAGCATCTGGGTATACTCGGTGATCTCGCCGCCGACGATGCTGCGCAGGCCGGCCATGATGTTGCCACCCAGGCCGCGGCTGCGCACGACGACGCCGAAGCATTGGCCGATTGTCTGGCGCACCTGGTGGCCGGCAACGGTTTCGGTGGTTGCGACAAGCATGGAGGAACTCCGCTCGGGTTGGACGTGCCGGCATTCTGGCGCAGGGGGGGTTGCCAGGGTGTATCAGCCGCGGTCCGGCGCCTACGCCGTCTGCTCGGCCCACATTGGACGACGATTGCGTCAGCGGCAGGTCAGGAACGTAGCAGGCTCATCAGGATGAGCAGCAGCAGGATCGCGCTGCCTTGCAGGATGACGCGCCAGCGCATCAGCCGATTTGAGCGCGCCGCGTCCGGGCTGCCGCGCGCGAGGCCGATCAAACCGGCGAACAGCACGCCGAGCGTGCCGATCATCAACAGGATGACCACGATGGTCAGGAAGGTCTTCACGTCACCCACATTGGCAGACCATGCCGGATGTTCCAAGTCGGGGTGAAGCCAGCCCACGCCGCATATCCCGGCTTCGGCCGAAGGAAGATGCGCGGAAAGCCGTCGCGCGAGGTAGTCAAATCACTCATCCTCAAGCACACCGCTAACCGCTTCAGCCGGGCTGCACCAGCCCGCTCAGACGCCAGCAGCTAAAGAGAAGCCACCGATACCTAGAAGAAGCGAAGCGCAACGAACGAGATGATGCATGCAATTACCGGCAAGTAGAAGCGACGTCGGAACACTCTGCCTCTTGGCGTAAGCCGATCCGGAAACATGACGGCATTCCACGTACCTAATGCCGTTGTCCAATGGCGGTGCACCTCCGGCGTTGTTTGGGCGGTTGTCCGAACCAAGTAGTACAAGCTTAGCACCACGGAAACCGCTGCCACTGCGCCCACAAACATCAATATGGTACTCACTTGCCCGGACCACCTAGTTCTGCCGTAATCGAGTCGAGCGTAGCAAGTATGGCATCTTCTGTTGGTGTTGTCGCTGATGGCGAACAGGCCGGCATGTACTCGGCATCGTAGCAATGTGTGTGGGATCGGTCATAGGTCAGATTGCCGTTGCCGTCGTAAGTTGGGGTCATGCTGCTGACCGCCGCATACTGGTTCAGCGAGTTGGCCGTGTAGGAAACCGTGCTCGCCGTTGTCGGGTACAGCAGCCAGGTGTTATCCGTGACCGACCGCACGCAGCCATAGCATCAGATGCTATAAGCTCGTTGTCAGCCACCAGGCAATCATCACACCTCCAACGAGCAGAAACAACACACCAATAACGGAAGTAATCGAGCTCCGCCTCAGCCTAATAATTGGTATCGCTCGACTCAACCGATCATCCTGTTTTGGGGCAAACAGCAGGAACGCTCCGAGCGCAGGGAACAACAGCGCCGCTAGTGGAATGCTAGCACTATGCATAGGTACTTCCAAAGCATTGGCCGCTTGTCTAGCGCACCTGGTGGCCGGCAACGGTTTCGATGGTCGCGACAAGCATGGAGAAACTCTGTTGGGGTTGGATGTGCCCGCATTCTAGCGCAGCGGTGGTTGCCGCGGTGTATCGGCGGCGATCCGGCGTGTGCCTCCCGGGTTCAGCGGGGGCGTCGTGTTGTGCGGTGAGGATAACAGGGTTGGTGCCGCGAGCACTGCGTTGCCCGGCCCGGGCTGTCGCGCCCAAAACGATCGGAACGGAAGCGTGAAGGCGTGCCGATACCGGCGCCAGGTGGACAACGTTGCGTCAGCGGCAAGTCAGGAGCGCATCAGGCTCATCAGGATGAGCAGCAACAGGATCGCGCATCCTTGCAGGATGACGCGCCAGCGCATCAGCCGGTTCGATCGGGCCGGGTCCGGACTGCCGCGCGCGAGGCCGATGAGGCCGGCGAACAGCACGCCCAGCGTGCCCACCATCACCAGCACGACCAGGATGGTCAGGAAGGTCTTCACCTCACCCACATAGGCGGATCATGCCGGATGTTCCACAGGGGTGGTCGAAGTGGTTGTGGGCGCACGCACGCCCTGCGGGTTGTCGCACAGTCCGAGCGGATCGGTACGGTGCAGCGGGTCATTCTGAACATATGCATAAATTCTCCGCCCCGACGCGGCTTCGCCACACCAGGAGGCATTTTCCTGAGCGTCATCAATAGTTTGCAGTCGGGTTCCGCTGATGTAGCTCATTGCCCGCCAGAGATTTTGCTTTGACGCGCATGCTGGCCCCACGCGCGGGCCGCGGGCAAGCCAGATCGGTGGCGAAGAAGGAGTTGGGCTTTCACAGTCGGCGCCGATCCTGACCGGGACCGTAGACCCTCAGCACCCGCACGTCGCCGGCGGTGTCGTCGCGCCCGGTGTCCGGCTCGACCTTGTAGAATGCGCGGTAGCCTCCGGCGGCCGGCAGCTTGCGCACGCTCGGATGGTCGCCAGCCGGCCAGAGGCAGGGGTGCTGTTGGAGTCGCTGGATGTCAGCACGGATCGCCGCCAGCTTGCGCCTAGCGGCCGGTCCCGAACCGGGCTTGGTCAGCCAGCCACGCGCAGCCTCAAGGTCATCGCGCGCTTCCTGGGCATAGTCGGCCACGTCATTGACAATGAGTAAGATGTCCGAATCGATGGCTCCGTGACGTAACGACGGAGCCGATTCGTGGCCGCGAAAGAGATCGCAGGAAAGAAGTATGTCGTTAAGCTCAGTGCGGCAGAGCGAGAGCGTCTGAATGCTCTGATCCAAAGTGGCAAGCACCCCGCACGAACGTTGACCAGGGCCCG
>DASRQX010000232.1:0-17165 GCA_035696165.1 Acetobacteraceae bacterium
GGCCTGCGCCGGCATGACGGGGGTAGCGGCCCGCGCGTCAAGGTTTAGGGCCGCCGGTACTACAGCAGCACCAGATCGTCCCGGTGGATCAGCTCGTCGCGACCGCGCCAACCCAGGATCGTTTCGATCTCATCGGAGCGATGCCCGATGATCTGTTCCGCGTCGCCGCTGGCATAGGCGCTCAGCCCACGTGCCAGCGCCGCGCCGGCCGGATCGACCACCACCACCGGATCACCGCGCTGGAACGCGCCCTCGACACCGCGCACGCCCGCGGGCAGCAGCGACCGCCCACCCTTCAGCGCCCGCGCCGCGCCGGCATCGACGGTGTAGGTGCCCAACGGCGCCAGCGAGCCGGCGATCCAGCGCTTGCGGGCCGAGCGGCCTTCCGGCGCCGGCAGGAACCAGGTGCAGCGCGCGCCGTGCTCCAGTGCCGCCAACGGGTGGGCCGTGTGGCCGTGCGCGATCGCCATGGCGCAGCCGGCCTGCGTGGCGATGCGCGCCGCCACCAACTTGGTCCGCATGCCGCCCGAGGAGTAGCCGGGTGGCGGCTCACCGCCCATCACCTCAATCTCCGGCGTCAGCGTTTCGACCACCGGGATGTGGGTGGCGGCCGGGTCCCGCCTAGGGTCCGCGGTGTAGAGGCCGTCGATGTCGGACAACAGAATTAGCTGGTCGGCCTGCACCATCTCGGCGACGCGCGCGGCCAGGCGGTCGTTGTCGCCGAAGCGGATCTCCGTGGTTGCGATGGTGTCGTTCTCGTTGATCACCGGGACGCAGCCCAGGCCGAGCAGCGTGCTCAGCGTCTCGCGCGCGTTCAGGTAGCGGCGGCGGTCCTCGGTGTCGTCCAGCGTCAGCAGCAGTTGCGCAGCGGTCAGGCCGCTGGCGGACAGCGCCTCGCTCCAGGCCTGGGCAAGACGGATCTGGCCGACCGCCGCGGCGGCTTGCTGTTCTTCGAGTTTCAGCCGGCGGCGCGTGAGGCCGAGCGTTCGCCGGGCCAGCGCGATGGCACCGGAGGAGACGACGATCACCGCCACGCCGCGAGCGCGTAGCGCAGCGATATCGGCGGCGATGCCGGCGAGCCAGGCGGCGCGCGGGGCGGCCTGATGCGGGTCCACCACGAGGGCGCTGCCGATTTTCACTACCAGGCGCTGCGCGGAGGTGAGGGAGGGCGTCATGCTCGATCGGTGGTGGCTGGGAGGGGGGTTATGCGCAGGCCGGGGCCGTGCCTTTTTTCTCCCTCTCCCCTTGGGGTAGAGAGTCGCGGTGAGGGGTCGGTGCGCCCCAACGCCTCACCCCGGCCCTCTCCTACAGGGGGAGAGGGAGAAGTAGTGATCGTGCGCTGCAGCGCCCGTAGCACCTCCGGCACCCCCTGCCCACTCACCCCCGACAGCACCATCACCATGCGGCCCGAGGCCTTCGCCAGCGCCGCCCGCCGCGCGGACACCTCGCGCGGGGTCATCGCGTCGGCCTTGTTCAACCCGATCAGCTCGGGCTTGTCCGCCAACCCACCACCGTACTCGGCCAGCTCGGCGCGCACCGTGCGCCAGGCGCGTACCACATCGCCGGCGGCGCCATCCACCAGATGCAGCAGCACCGCGCAGCGCTCGACATGACCCAGGAATCGGTCGCCGAGACCCGCCCCGTCATGCGCGCCCTCGATCAGCCCGGGGATGTCGGCCAGCACGAACTCTTCCATCGCCGACAGCCGCACCACACCAAGCTGCGGATGCAGCGTGGTGAACGGATAGTCGGCGATCTTCGGCCGTGCCGCCGAGGCGGCCGCGAGAAGGGTCGATTTTCCGGCATTCGGCAGCCCGACCAAGCCGGCGTCGGCGATCAGCTTCAGCCGCAGCCAGACCCAACGCTCCTCGCCTGGCCAACCCTTGTCGCGCCGCCGCGGCGCCCGGTTGGTCGAGGATTTGAAGTGCGTGTTGCCGAACCCGCCATCGCCACCCTGCAACAGCACAACACGCTTGCCCGGGCGATCGAGGTCCGCCAGCAACGTCTCGCGGTCGTCGCCGAGCACCTCGGTCCCTACCGGCACCTTGATCACAACGTCGGGCGCGCCCGCGCCGGTGCGGTCGCCGCCGCTGCCGTTGCCGCCTTTGCGGGCGCGGAAATGCTGGGTGTAGCGGAAGTCGATCAGCGTGTTCAGGTTCTGTACCGCCTCCAGCACGATGTCGCCGCCCTTGCCGCCGGTCCCGCCGTCCGGGCCGCCGAACTCGATGTACTTCTCGCGCCGGAACGCGACCACACCGTCGCCGCCGTCACCGGAGCGCAGGTAGATCTTGGCCTGGTCGAGAAACTTCATGATATCCCGGTTCGACGGTTGGCTGGTTCGACGGTTGGGCTCAAGCGCTGGGCTGGAACGACAACGGGGGCCGGCTGGCGCCGACCCCCGCTAGACACGCAAAACGGGACCGACGCGTTATTCGGCGGCCACCGGCAACGGTCGCACGGACACGTGCACGCGCCCCTCGGCCTTGCGGGTAAACTCTACGTGTCCGTCAACCAGCGCGAAGATCGTGTGATCGCGGCCCAGGCCGACATGCTCGCCGGGCTTCCATTTGGTGCCGCGCTGGCGAAGGATGATGTTGCCGGCAATCACGCTCTGGCCGCCGGACTTCTTGATCCCGAGGCGCCGGCCTTCCGTGTCGCGCCCGTTGCGCGAAGAGCCGCCTGCCTTCTTGTGTGCCATGACCCGTTACTCCTGCGGGGCAACCCCCGGCGCGGTGGCCGGGGCTACGTTTTCGGGATTCTCGCCGGCGACAGCGGGCGATTCGGCGGCAGCCGGGTCCGGTTCTGGCGGTGCGGCTTCGGCGATGGGGGCAACGTTTTCAGGGTTCTCGCCGGAGACGACGGCAAGCGATTCGGTGGCATCGATGGCAGCCGGGGCCGGTTCAACCGGTGCAGCCTCGGCCGCTGCTTTCGCTGCTGGCGCTTCACTCAGCGCCTCACCGTCCCTGGCGAACCCGGCGACGCGCAGCACCGTGACGTGCTGCCGATGGCCGTTCTTGCGTCGGCTGTTCTGCCGGCGGCGCTTCTTGAAAATGATGACCTTGTCCAGCCGGTCCTGCGCGATCACCGTCGCGGTGACCGAGGCGCCGGCAACCAGCGGGGAACCAACGGTCAAACCACCGGCGCCACCCACGGCCAGCACATCGGTGAAGGTGACCGTCGAGCCGGGTTCGGCGTCCAGTTTTTCCACCTTCAGCACTGCGTTCGGCGTTACGCGGTACTGCTTTCCGCCGGTGCGGATCACGGCAAACATGGCGGTCAGTCCCTCAGGTCAACAAATCGCGGGCGGTCGGGAAGGCCCGCCGCCGGGAAGCGGGCCTTATAGCGGCGGCGACGCTTGTGTCAATGCAATGCCGCCTGGGTGGTGCCGCCCGCGTCCGGCTGATCGACCGCCTGTGTGTGGTGGTCGGCGGCCATCAGCAGGTACACCGCGGGGACCACGAACAGGGTGAACAATGTGCCGATTGCCAGCCCGGTCGCGATCACCAGCCCCATGTCGAAGCGCGACACCGCGCCGGCGCCGGAGGCGGTGATCAGCGGCACCACGCCCAGCACCATCGCCGCCGTGGTCATCAGGATCGGGCGCAGCCGGATGCCCGCGGCCTGCTCGATCGCCTGGCGCTTGGTGCGGCCCTCGCGTTGCAGCCCGTTGGCGAATTCCACGATCAGGATGCCGTGCTTGCTGATCAGACCCATCAGGGTGACCAGTCCGACCTCGGTATAGATGTTGAGGCTGGCGCCTTTGACACCGAGGGCGACGAAGAACAGCGCTCCGGCGATCGACATCGGTACCGAGACCAGGATGATGAACGGGTCGCGGAAGCTTTCGAACAGCGCGGCGAGCGCCAGGAAGATGATGATCAGCGCGAAGCCGAAAGTGGCCACGAAGCCGCCGGATTCCTGCTTCAACTGGCGGAACTGTCCGCCGTAGTCGACCGAATAGGCCGGCGGCAGCGTGCGCGCGGCGAGATCGTCCAGGAACGTCATCGCCGTGCCCATCGTCACCCCTGGCGCGACAACCCCCTGGATCAAGGCGGCATTGAGCTGCTGGAAGTGGTTGAGCGATTCCGGCTCGGTGTGGGTCACCACGCGCGCGATGGTCGACAGCGGCACCGAAGCGCCACTGGCGGTGCGGATGTGGTAGTCCAGGATCTGTTCCGGGTTGAGCCGATAGTTCTGCTGCACCTGCGGAATGACCTTGTAGGACCGTCCGTCGAGACCGAAATAATTAACATAGCCGCCACCGAGCATCGAGGCCAGCGCACCGCCGACATCGCTCATTTTCAGACCCATCAACGCCGCCTTGCTGCGGTCGATCTGCACGGTGACCTGCGGGTTGTCGATGCGCAGATCGGTATCGAGGAAGATGAACAGCCCGCTGGCCAGTGCCTGCTGCAAGAAGCTCTGCGTCACGTCGTTCAGTTGCAGGAACGGTTCGGTGGTGCCGATGACGAACTGCACCGGCAGGCCGATCCCGCCGGGCAGTGGCGGCGGTTGGAATGCCACGACCCGTTGCCCGGCGATGCCGTTTATTGCCTGCTGGGTCAGCGGCTGCAACACCGCGGTGGTGCGCGCGCGCTGATCCCATGGTTTCAGCACCATGCCGCCGATGTTCTGGCCGGGCACATCAAGCTGGAACACATGCGCCATTTCCGGAAAGCTGGCGAAAGCCTCGTAGACCTGCCGGTCGTACAGCAGGCGCTGCGCCAGCGTGGCATTCGGTGCCGAGGTGGCCGAGGTGATGACCACCCCCTGATCCTCCTCCGGTGCCAGCTCGGTGTTCGCGTCCGTATAGAAGAAATAGATGCTGCCGAGGATGATCAGCGCGAAGGTCGCGGTGACCGGCAGATAGTTCAGGCTGCCGGCGAGCCAGCGCTGGTAGCCGCGATGCAGCGCGCCGAAGCGGCGATCGATGAAGCCCACCAGCCGCGATTCCCAATCCCGCGCACCCGCCACGTGCGGGCGCAGCAGCCGCGAGGTCATCATCGGCGACAAGGTCAGCGCGATGATGGCGGAGACCGTGACCGCGCCGACCAGGGTGAAGGCGAACTCGGTGAACAGCGCGCCGGTCAGGCCGCCCTGGAAGCCGATCGGCACGTAGACCGCGACCAGCACGACGGTCATCGCAATGATGGGTCCGGCCAACTCGTGCGCCGCCTGTATCGCCGCCGGAATCGGCTGCATGCCGTCTTCCAGATGGCGGTTGACGTTTTCCACCACGATGATCGCGTCATCCACCACCAGCCCGATCGCCAGCACCAGCGCGAGCAAGGTCAGTAGATTGATGGAGAAGCCGAACAGCAGCATCATCGTGAAGGTGCCGATCAGCGACAGCGGAATCGCGATGACCGGGATCAGCACGGAACGCGGCGAGCCGAGGAAGACGAACACCACCACGGTGACGATCAGCACCGCCTCGACCAGCGAGCGAACCACCTCGCTGATGGAGCTCGAGACGAAGTCGGTCGAATCGTAGACGATCGCCCCATTCAGGCCTTGCGGCAGTCCCGCCTGGATGCCCGGAAAGATCGCGCGCACGCCCTTGATGACGTCGAGAAGATTGGCCCCCGGGGCCACCTGGATGCCGATATAGACGGCGCTCTGGCCATCGAAGCCGACCTGCGATTCATAGTCGTCGTTGCCGAGCGTGACATTTGCCACGTCCTTCAGCCGCACGATCGCCGGGCCAGACTGTTTCAAAATCAGATCACGGAACGAGTCCAGCGTGTGCAGGTCTGTCGAGGCACTCAGGTTGACCTGCACCATCTGGCCCTTGCTGGTGCCGACGCCGGAGATGTAGTTGTTGTTGGCCAGCGACTGCGCGACGTCGGCCGCCGTCAGGCCCTGCGCGGCGAGCTTTTCCGGATCCAGCCAGGCACGCAGCGCAAAATATTTGCCGCCCAGCAACTCCGCGGTTTGCACCCCGGGCACCGCCTGCAATTTTGGCTGCACCACACGTACCAGGTAGTCGGTGATCTGGTTGGCGCCGAGCACATTGGAATTGAAGCCGATATACATTGCATCGATGGTCTGCCCGACCTTCACTGTCAACACCGGTTGCTGCGTGCCGGACGGCAACTGGTTCAGCACCGAGGCGATCTTGGTGTTGATCTCGGTCAGTGCCTTGTCCGCATCGTAGTTCAGCCGGAGATAGACGGTGATCGTGCTGACGCCGGACTGGCTGGTGGACTGCATGTAGTCGATGCCGTTCGCCTGCGCGATCGCGTTTTCCAGCGGCGTGGTGATGAAGCCGGCGATGACGTCCGGGTCGGCCCCGTAGTACGTCGTCATGATGGTGACCACGGCGTTCTCGGTCTTTGGGTATTGCAATACCTGCAAGGTGCCCATGGCGCGCAGGCCGAGCACCAGGATCAATAGGCTGACGACGGTTGCCAGCACCGGGCGGCGGATGAAGATGTCGGTGAAGCGCATGGGTCCGTCTCCTGCCCGCTCAGCGGTCGATTATCGCTGGGGTGGGATTGTCGGCGGTCTGCACCTTGTTGTTGATCGCCACCGGGGCGCCGTTGTGCAGCTTGATCTGACCGGCGGAAACCACCGTGTCGCCGGGCTTGACCCCGCTCAAGACCGCAACCTGGTCGCCGCGCGTCGCACCTGTCGTGACGAAGCTCTGCTTGGCGATCAGTGCTGGTTGTCCTGCCCCAGTCTGGGCGTTCTTCTCCACCAGGTAGACCGTGCTGCCATATGGATTGTAGGTGATCGCGGTCTGCGGCAGCGTGATCTGCTGCTCCGGCGTGCCGGCCTCGATGCCGATTGTCGCGAACATCCCCGGCAGCAGTCGATGGTCCGGGTTCGGCAGGGTGGCGCGCATCTGCACGTTGCGCGAGTCGGTATCGACCGACGGGCTGACCGCGATGATCTTGCCCTGGAATGTTTCATCGGGGAACGTATCGATCTTGGCGGTGATGGCCTGGCCGACCGCGACGCGGCTGAGCGCCTGCTCCGGCACCGAAAAATCGACGAACAGCGGATCGAGCGCCTGCAGCGTGACAACCGCGGTGCCGGCGGTGAGATACTGGCCAAGATCGACCGCACGAATGCCAAGATGCCCGGCGAATGGTGCACGCAGGGTCTTCTTCGCCAGTACCGCACGCTGCTCGTCGGCCTGCGCGCGCGCGTTCTTCAGATTGTAGCTGTCGGAGTCGACCACCGATTGGCTGACTGCCTGGGCCCGCAACTGCCGCTGGTCGCGGTCATAGTTGACCTGCGCCAGCGCGGCGCTGGCGTCGAGCGCGGCGAGTTTGGCGGCGTCGTCGTCGGCGCGCAATTGCAGCAGCACCTGGCCGGCCTTGACATCGTCACCCGATTTGAAATCGATCCGATCGACCACGCCGGCGACCTCCAGCGACAGTGTCGCGCCGTTCACCGCGCGCAGGCTGCCGACCGCTTGCGCCTGCGGCTGCCAGGTCTGCGTTGTCGCGGTGACGGTGGAAACCGTCTGCGGCGGGTTGGCCAGCGTGGTCAGGAACTGATGGATCATCTTCGCCTTGAACTGCTGGAAGCCGAAGTAGCCACCCAGCACGACGCCGAGGACCACCAGCATCAGGATCATTCGCCGGATCATCGTTACGTCTCCATCAGTTCTGCAGCGCCGCGGCGAGCGGCGGTGTCAGGTGGTCGGGGCCATTCGTCTCGGTCTCAACATCAGTGCGGTGCCACCAGCCGCCACCCAGCGCCTGGAACAGCGCGGCGGTGTCAGCGAAGCGGGCCGCCTCGGCCTGGACAAGCGACACCCGTGCCTGTTGCCAGGTGCGATCGGCGTTCAACAGAGTCAGGTAGCTGATTGCGCCGGCCTGGTACTGCACCTGTGCCAGCGCGAGGCTGTCGGAGGCGGACTTTTCCGCCGCCGCCTGCTCGTGCAGCGTGTCGGCGTCGAATTGCAGCGCGCGCAACGCATCGGCAACGTTCTGGAACGCCTTGATCACAGTGCTGCGATACTGTGCCGCTGACTGCTCCAGCCCGGCCGCCGCGGCACGCTTCTTATGCAGCAGGGTGCCTGCGTCGAACAGCGTCTGTGTGACGCCGCCGGCGATACTCCAAATGCCGGTCGCCGGCGTGAACAGGTTGGTGAAGCCCGTAGCGGAGGTGCCGAGCGTCGCCGAGATGTTGAACTGCGGCAGTTGGTTCGCAATCGCAACGCCGAGGTTTGCGCTGGCAGCGTGGAACTGCGCCTCTGCCGCGCGCACATCGGGTCGCTGGTCGACGAGTTGCGAAGGCAGGCTGAGCGGCAGATCGACCGGCAGAGTAAGGTCGGCAAGGTCGAACCTGGCATCAAGCTCTTGACTGGGGAATCCACCGACCAACGCAGTAAGCTGGTCACGCTGCTGGGCGAGTTGCCTGCGCAACGGTGGCAGCGTGGCACGGGATTGCTGGAGCGTGGCCTGCTGCGTCAGCAGATCCGCGCGTGACGCACCGCCCGCGGCCAATTGCTGGCGCACCACGTCAAGCTGGTCGGCTTCGGCCTTGATGATCTCTTCGGTCGCCGTGATCTGTCCGCGCAACGATGCCTCGTTGATCGCGGCGACCACCAGGTTGGAGGTCAGCGTCAGGTAGGTCGCCTCAAGCTCGAAGCTTTGATACTCCGCCTGGGCACGCAACTGCTCGATCTGCCGGCGTGTGCCGCCGAACACGTCGAGCGCGTATGATATGCTGAGTTGCGCCGTGACCAGGCTGAAAGTGGGGCTCAGGTTCGGCGCGCCGAAACTTGCGCCGCTGATCCGTTCGCGTTCGGGCTGAAAGCTGGCACTGGCGGTCGGGAACAGCGCGCCCTCGCCGGCGTAGGCGTTCTCCCGCGCCTGGCGCAACGCGGCCTGGGCGGCATCGATGTCTGGATTGGCCTTCAGTGCGCGTTGCACCAGTTCGTCCAGCGGTGGGGAATGAAACAGCGTCCACCACTCGCCCTGGATATCCTGCCCCACCTCGAAATGCTGCGCGGCGCCGGCCTTGGTATCGGCGGTCGCCCCCGGGTCGGCTGGCTTTTCCGGCGTATAGCCATCCACCTGCGGCGCGGCCGGGCGATGGAAGTCGGGGCCGACCGCGCAGGCGCCGAGCAGCAGCGCCGCTGCCAAATGGACATGGGTGCGCAATGTCATTGTATCGCGCTCTTGGGCACCACACTCTCCGGCACCACCCTCCTGAGCGAGCGGCAGATCGCGCGCGTGTGCTGGTTCACGAGGGACTTCACCGCGTGGACGCGTATTTCGCCGATCGTATTCCACTTGAGGGCACGAACCACCGAGCGGCTACAGAATATCTTCGCCTGACCGAGGATCATCAGCGTGCGTAGCACGACCTGCTCGTCCTCGGCCGGGCGGTCGACCAGACGGCCGATCAGCGCACTGCTGGGCACCATCACAAGCTGCCGCATGATCTCGCTCAGCGGATCGAGCGCCGCGGTGTGCTCGACCTCGACGCGAGAGACGAATAGGCTGCGGCTCTCGCGTTCCGGCAGGCTGTCATCGAGGAACAGCGTGACCAGCGCGTCGACCAATTCACACAGCAGGTTGACGAGTTGGGCGCGGCTTGGCGCACCGCTGTCGAGGGCGTCGTGCACGCGGGCGGCGATTGGGCCAATGGCCTGCGTGGCCTGCTCACCTATATGGGCGATGGCGGCGTAATAGAGACCTTCCTTGCTGCCGAAATAATATTGGATGGCCGGCAGGTTGACGCCCGCCTGTTCGGCGATTGCACGGGTGCTCGCACCGTCGAAGCCCTCGGCGGAGAACAGGGCCAGCGCGGTTTCCAGGATACGACGACGCGTGTCCTCGCCGCGCTGTTGGGCGCCGGGTCGATATCGATTGGCGGGAAGCGGCATGGTGTCCTCGGGTGACGGCGGCGATTTATATCGAACGACCGACATTGTCAATCAGATGATATTTTTTTGATCGTGCCGGGAGGCCGCCCGGTCAGCGCCGGGCGTGACCGGTAAACCGCGCCAGCGCGCGGTTCGGCGCCACGTGCAGGATCGCCGCACCCACTGCCGGCCGATGAGCCCGGTGCCGACCCGGCACATCACCCGATAGGAAGGATGGTCTCGCCACGCGACAAAGCGAGCGCGAACCCCATGGCCGAAGCCCGCACCGCAGCGTCATGGCCCGGCTTGGTGGCTCAGCGCCGCGCGATTTGCCACGCCACGGTCCCGGTCCTAGGCTCTCGCATTGAATTGCCCGTCGAACGGAGGGAACACAATGAAGGTCGGTGAAGCGGTTGCGGAGATCATGCGGCGCGAGGGGATCGAGATCCTTTGCGGCTATCCGGTCAACCACCTGCTGGAATACGCCGCGGCGGCAGATATCCGGCCGATCATTGTGCGCCAGGAGCGCATCGGCCTGCACATGGCGGACGCGATTTCGCGCATGACCTCCGGGCGCAAGATCGGCGCCTTCTGCATGCAGCACGGCCCCGGCAGCGAGAACGCTTATGGCGGCGTCGCGCAAGCTTATTCCGAATCCGTGCCGCTGCTGGTCATTCCCCAGGGCTATCCGCGGCGCATCGCCGGCATCGATCCGAACTACAGCGCGTCGCGCGAAATGCGCGGCGTGTCGAAGATCGCCGAATACGTGGTTATTCCGTCGGAAATCTCCAACGTCATGCGCCGTGCCTTCAACAACCTGCGCAACGGACGCAGCGGGCCGGCTATTGTGGAAATCCCGACCGATATCTGGGCCGAGGAGATCGGCGAGTTGGACTACACGCCGGTCACTAAGGCGAAGTTCGGCCCCGATCCGGCGGATGTGCGCAAGGCCGCCGAGGCGATCCTGGCGGCCAAGCGTCCGGTGATCTATGCCGGCACCGGCGTGCACTGGGCGGAGGCCTGGCCGCAGCTTCGCAAGTTTGCCGAGTTGCTGGGTGCGCCTGTCACCACCAGCCTGGGCGGCAAGAGCGCGTTCCCGGAGAACCATCCGCTCTCGCTGGGGTCCGGCGGCAACGCGGTACCGAAGCCGGTGCATCATTTCATCGCCAACGCCGACCTGATCATCGGCATCGGTTGCTCGTTCACCGAAACGAACTTCGGCATCAAATTCCCCAAGGGCAAGAAGTTCATCCACGCCACGCTGGATCCGAACCACCTGAACAAGGACGTGGTCAGTTCCATCGGCCTGGTGGGTGATGCGGGCCTGACGCTGAACGCCCTGATCGGCGAGTTGTCGCAGACGATCAAGTCGAACCGTGACATCGCAGCTGTCGTCAGGGAAATAACCGAGGTCCGTGCCGAATGGATGGCGCAATGGCAGCCGTTGCTGAATTCCAACGAGGCGCCAATCAGCCCGTATCGCGTTATCTGGGAGTTGATGGCCGGGACCGATCCGAACGAGACGATCATTACGCATGACGCCGGCAGCCCGCGCGATCAGATCTCGCCGTTCTGGGTTTCGACGGAGCCGATGTCGTATATCGGCTGGGGCAAGACCACGCAGCTCGGGATGGGTCTCGGGCTGGCGATGGGTGCCAAGCTGGTGCATCCGGAGAAGACCTGCATCAACTTCTGGGGTGATGCCGCGATCGGGTTCACCGGCATGGACTTCGAGACGGCGGTGCGCGAGCGCATCCCCATCCTGTCCTGCCTGATGAACAACTTCTCGATGGCGATCGAGTTGAAGGTGATGCCGATCTCGACGGAGAAATACCGGTCCACCGACATCTCGGGCAACTATGCCAAGATGGCCGAGGCGTTCGGCGGCTATGGTGAGCGCGTGACGGATCCCGGCCAGATCAAGGCGGCGATTCAGCGCGGTATCGAACAGACCAAGGCCGGCAAACCGGCGCTGCTGGAGTTCATCACCGCGAAGGAAACGCGGGTTTCGAAGTTCTGAACTGAGGACTCCCTCTCCCGCAAGGGGAGGGGGAGATTCGTTTGCCGCCAACGAGGAAACGTCCAAGCAACAATGGCCAACGTCTCCATCCGCGACGTACGGAAACGCTTCGGCACCACGGAGGTGCTGCACGGCGTGAGCGTCGAGATCGATGACGGCCAGTTCGTTATTCTGGTGGGCCCGTCCGGCTGCGGGAAATCGACGTTGCTGCGCATGATCGCCGGGCTGGAAAACATCAGCGCCGGCGAGATCGCGATTGGCGGGCGGGTGGTGAACGATGTCGCGCCGAAAGAGCGTGACATCGCCATGGTTTTCCAGAACTACGCGCTCTATCCGCACATGACGGTGCGCGACAACATGGCCTTCGCCCTGATCCTGGCGAAGGTGCCGAAAGGCATGATCGAGCAGCAAGTGGCGCGTGCGGCGCAGATCCTTGGGCTGACGCCGTATCTCAACCGTTACCCACGCCAACTGTCCGGCGGGCAGCGCCAGCGCGTGGCGATGGGCCGCGCCATCGTGCGCGATCCGCAGGTGTTCCTGTTCGACGAGCCGCTGTCGAACCTGGATGCCAAGCTGCGCGTGCAGATGCGGGCCGAGATCAAGGAGTTGCACCAGCGCCTGACGACCACGACCGTCTACGTCACGCACGACCAGATCGAAGCGATGACGATGGCCGACAAGATCGTGGTGATGAATGCCGGCAATGTGGAGCAGATCGGCGCGCCGCTGGAGCTGTACGACTACCCGCGCAATCTGTTTGTTGCCGGCTTCATCGGTTCTCCGGCGATGAATTTCCTGAAGGGCCAGATCGAGGGCGGGACGTTCCGCGCCGAGGGCGGTCCGGCGCTGCCGCTGCCGGGCAAGGCGAACGGATCGGAGGGCAGGCCGATCGTCTACGGCGTGCGCCCGGAACATTTCCAGCTTAGCGCCCAGGGCCAGCCGGCGACGGTGCATGTGATCGAGCCGACCGGATCCGAGACCCAGGTGATGGCGGATTTCGCCGGCACGCCGATCATTTGTGCCTTCCGCGAACGCGTCACCGCGAAGCCCGGCGAGACAATCCGCATCATCGCCGACCCAGCCCTGGTACACCTGTTCGACGCCGGCAGCGGCCAGCGGATGGGTATCTGAAGGCTGCCTCACCCGCCGCACCGGCGAGGCAGCGTTGTCGACACGGCTTTACGTCGCGGCACCAGCGGCGGAAGATGTGCACAAACGCCCGGCACACCCTAGGTGGCCGCGGAAAGATCGAACGATCGCCAACCTGGGAGGGTAACGAAGATGGCCGATTTCACGCGGCGCGAGTCACTGACGCTCGGCGCGGCTGCGTTGGGTGCAGCGTCGATTCCGATCATCGGGGCGAAGGCGGCGGTCGACGACGTTCCGACCGCGGATGTCAAACCGCCCGAGTACAAGATCGAGAAGGGTGCCGCGCTGCACGTGCTGCGCCCGGCCAAATTCGTTGATCCCGATGAGGTCTACTGGAAGCTCAACACAAAGAAATTCATCGACACGACGGGAATCGATGTGAAAGTTGATTGGGTCAGTTGGGAGGATCTGCGGCCGCAAACAGCGGTGATCGCCAATACCGGGGCCGGCGCCGACATTGTTTGCGGCTTCGCATCCGACCCGCACGTCTATGCGGACCGGCTGCTCGAGATGACCGATCTCGCCGAGTATCTTGGCGCCAAGTACGGCGGTTGGTACCACCTGGCGGTGCTTTACGGCACCAAGTGGAAAACCAACAATTGGATCGCCCTGCCGATTGGCGGCGGCACCGGTCCGTCCGTCTACCGAACGTCCTGGGTGAAGGAAGCGGGCTACGACAAGATCCCCGAGGACCTGCCCGGTGTGTTGGACCTTTGCCAGAAGCTGCAGAAGATCGGGCATCCCTGCGGGTTCTCGCTCGGCCATGCGTTGGGTGACGCCAACGGCAACTGCTCCTGGGCGCTCTACGCGCATGGCGCCTATCTGGTCGATGAGAACGGCAAGGTCGCCATCGACTCGAAGGAGACCATCGCCGCACTGAAGTACATGGCGGAACTGTACAAGACGATGATTCCCGGCACGATCTCGTGGAACGACGCCGGCAACAACCAGGCGTATATTGCCGGACAGATCAGCTTCACTTTCAACGGCGTGTCGATCTACTACGTGCTCAAGAATTCCCCGGATCCGAAGCTGCAGGCGATCGCGGCGGATACCATGCATCAGCCGCAACCGCGTGGACTGGCCCCGCATTCGCCGCAGTCGGCGGGCCCGATGAACGCGATGGTGTTCAAGAGTACCAAGTATCCCAACGCGGCAAAGGAGTATCTCCGCTTCATGATGGAAGCGGACCAATACGGACCGTGGCTTTCCAATTGCCTCGGCTACTGGTCGGAGTCGCTCAAGGCATACTCCAAAATGAAGTTCTGGACGGCGGACCCGAAGCTCGAGGCCTATATCGGCGCGATGGATTCGCCTTACTACTCCGGATACAAGGGGCCGATCACCGCCGCCGCGGCAACGGTCGAAGCCAACTATACCGTGGTGGACATGTTCGCCGCCGTCGCCACGGGGAACATGACCCCGGAAGCGGCGGCGAAGCAGGCCGCACGGCAGGCGGAACGGTACTACAAGAAGGCCTGATCCGAAACCCGCGCGGGAGCCCGCCCGTCGGGGCGGGCCGCCGTGCCAAGGGGCGGGACGATCCCGCGGAGCATCATGGACGCAACTGTTGACGTTTCAATCCGGCACCTGCGTCAGAGCCGCAAACCGGACAACTGGCTGGAACGACTGTTCGACTGGAAGCCGTTCCTGGTGGTGCTTTGCATGTTGCCGACCGCCGGTCTGCTACTCGTGTTCCTGACGTATCCGCTGGGCCTCGGCATCTGGCTTGCGTTCACTGATACCACGATCGGCCATCCCGGCGAGTTCATCGGGCTTGATAATTTTGTTTCGCTATGGGATGACTCGATTTTCTGGATGTCCGTCACCAATACGATTTTCTACACTGCTGTCGCAACGGTTGGGAAATTCGCGCTTGGCTTGTGGCTGGCTCTGCTGCTCAACCACCACATCCCGTTCAAGGCCTTTATCCGCTCGATCGTGCTGCTCCCCTGGATCGTGCCGACGGTGCTTTCGGCGATCGCCTGGTGGTGGATCTATTCGCCGCAGTTCTCGATCATCTCCTACGTGCTGGTCGACGTGCTGCATTGGCGCGATCAGTACATCAACTTTCTCGGCACGCCCTGGCACGCTCGCTGGTCACTGATCGCGGCCAACATCTGGCGTGGGATCCCGTTCGTAGCGATCACCTTGCTGGCCGGTCTGCAAACCATCTCGCCGTCGCTCTACGAGGCGGCCCTGCTCGACGGCGCCTCCGCCTGGCAGAAATTCCGCCGTATCACCGTTCCGCTGCTGATGCCGATCCTTGCCGTGGCGCTGACGCTTTCCGTTCTGTTCACCTTCTCCGACTTCCAGTTGGTCTATGCCATCACGCGTGGCGGGCCGTTCAACACCACCCACCTGATGGGGACGCTGGCCTTTCAGCGTGCGATCCCAGGCGCGCAACTGGGCGAGGGCGCGGCGATCGCAGTGTCGATGATTCCGTTCCTGCTTGGGGCGACGCTGCTGTGTTTCTTCGGCGTCGGCCGGCGCAAGTGGCAGCAGGGCGAAGCGAATGACTGAGCAACTCGCGCCCAATTCGCCGGCCGAGGTCGAGGCCATTGCCGGCCGATCGATCGATGTTCCCGAGTTGTTGTCGTGGGATTCGCGGCTGCGCCGGACGGTGACGATCTATCTGCCGCTGGCGCTATTCGTCTTCGTCTTGCTGTTTCCGTTCTACTGGATGGCCATCACCGCCTTCA
The DNA here is from genome assembly GCA_035696165.1 of Acetobacteraceae bacterium. Taxonomy (GTDB): domain Bacteria; phylum Pseudomonadota; class Alphaproteobacteria; order Acetobacterales; family Acetobacteraceae; genus Palsa-883. The sequence continues at coordinate 15,701 of DASRQX010000232.1, forward strand.
AGCCCGACAATGAAATGTACGACTACAAGGCGTACAGTCCCTTCTGGATACACTCGCCGACGCTGCACAACATCGAAGTATTGCTGTTCGAGACCAACTATCCGCGCTGGCTGATGACCACGATGGGGATCGCGGTTGCCGCCACATTCCTGTCGGTGTTCGCCAGCGTGCTGTCGGCCTACGCAATCGAGCGCCTGCGTTTCAAGGGCGCGCAGCATGTCGGGTTGGCGGTGTATCTCGCCTATCTCGTGCCGCCATCGATCCTGTTTATCCCGCTGGCCACATTGATCTTCCAGTTCGGGCTGTTCGACAATCCGATCGCGCTGATTCTGACCTATCCGACCTTCCTGGTGCCGTTTTGCACCTGGCTGTTGATCGGCTACTTCAAATCAATTCCCTACGAGTTGGAGGAGTGCGCGCTGATCGATGGCGCGTCGCGCCTGCAGATCCTGCGGCGGATCACCCTGCCGCTGGCGGTGCCGGGGCTGATCTCGGCCGGCATCTTCGCGTTCACCCTGTCGTGGAACGAGTTCATCTACGCGCTGGCTTTCATCCAGTCGACCGACAAGAAGACGGTCCCGGTGGCGATCCTGACCGAGTTGGTGACCGGCGATGTCTATCAATGGGGCTCGCTGATGGCGGGGTCACTGCTTGGCTCGGTGCCGGTGGCGCTGATCTATTCATTCTTCGTGGAATATTACGTCTCCTCGATGACCGGGGCGGTCAAGGAATAGGGGCAATGCAAGGATGGCGGGTGGCGGCGCGCGCCGGTGCGGTATTGCCACGTCAACCGGATGTGTCCGCATCGCTCGCCGAGCGACGGGCGGTCGATCCGACGATGGTGCGAGACCGTGAACCCGGCGGTGGCGGTTCGGCCACCGCCGGGTTTGGCTTCACCGATCAGGCATGATGCAATGTGTCCACGTGATGCGCACTTGAAGTGACTGTACTCGGCATCGGGTCGAACGCGCCCGCCGATCCGAATACGCCGGTGGCGGAATGGATGCTTGCTGTATCGGCCGAATGGGTGCCCTGGGCAGGCGTGCTTAGCAAACTCTGGCTGGACGACGGCACGAAATTAGCCAGGGCCGCCGGGGTGCCGCTCGCGGCGGCGGCAACGAAAGCGAGGCCGTGCGGGTTCGACAGCCCGGTGACGATCGGCGTTATCTTGCCGGTCGTCGGATCGATCTGCACCAACTCGTTTTTGCTGGCGATGTCGGCATAGAGATCGTTGGTGTTCAGCCCGGTGACCGAGACGCGGATGATGTCGTTGCCACCCTGGTTGGAGATATAGAACGTCCCCGCCGTGGCGTTCGGCATGATTGCGTCGTCACCGACGAAGCCCGCCGGCATCTGCACGAACGATTCGGTCTGCTGGGTGGTTCCTGGGTCCTTCACGAAGATGTAGGCGCCGTCTGCCTCGCCGGTCAGCAGCAGTTCTCCGTTGGGCAGCAGCTTGAGGCTG
>DASRQX010000233.1:0-9248 GCA_035696165.1 Acetobacteraceae bacterium
TCACCCGGAATTGCCGCCGCTCCAGCGAGCGCTCCAGCCGAGCCACCGTCTGCGCCAGCGCATCCGCCAGGCGGGTCAGCCGGCACATCTCCAGCATGTCCAACCCCGGTGCGTGGATCTGCGCCGCCATCCCGTCCGCCACGAACTGGAACACCGCGATCTGCCCCGTCAGGTGCCCCTGTGCCGTGTCCGTCGGCACCCGCGCGGCAACCTCCTCGATGACCCGTGTCACCCGCGTGTGGCGCCAGGCGGCGGGATGGCCGCGAACACACCGCCCAGCAGATCCGGAGGGATGTGGTACTCCGGCATCAACTCCTGGATGACGCGGAGGGTGATTGCGGCGGGGTCTTCGGACATGATGATGCTCCCAGGCTGAAATCCGGTTGGTCGTCGGCGACAAATATACTAACGTTACGGAGAAGCCATACTAACATTTGAATGGTACCGATTTGCCGGATCGGAGTGCCAGTGCCGATGCCGGTGCCGATGGTGCGGAGCGGGCCGCGGCAAGCAAGCGGCCAGCGGACACAGGGCTTCCCCGAGTACACACAGTGTCACGCAGCGGCAGCAAATGGCGGCGCCCGCAAGGTCACTTCCGCCGGCGCACCAGTCACCAGCGCGAAGCGCGATCGAATCTTCTCAGTGAAACTTCGTGCGCACTCGGTGTAATACCAGGTGTCCGAACGATCGACTCGTCAACGTCATGGCCGGCGCAGGACGGCCAGCCACGACTTTTGTGCTGCCAACAAGGAAGTCGTGGATGGCCGGCCTGTGCCGGTCATGACGGGGGGTGGGTGGCGTACGTTAATCATTTCGCCGCCTGGTATAACTCTGAGTGCGCTTGATTGCTTTGTGTCCGTCCGGAAGGTTCTTGCGTCTTTCGAGTTGATTAGGCGTTTCGGCTCCAGCGCATTGGGTTGCGAACGAGTCAATTCCCAGCGCCGGTTCGCAAGTTACCGCGCGTAGACACCGCGGCACGCCATATCAAGTTCGACGCCGGCGTTGCAACCCGCCGCGCGAGGCGCCAATCGCCTGCCTTCACTGCCTTCACTGCCTTCACTGCCTTCACTGCCTTCTCTGCGATCTCTGCGTTAATGCTTCCTTGTGCGCAACAAGCACAAGTCCACTCCGTCGAAAAGACGCCCTGTCGTCCACAGCAAACCTGTCGTGCAGTTGGCACCACCGCATCAACACAGCGCGGCGGTTGGCCGCAACCGAAACAGGCACGACGTAAAGCGCCGCCATCGACCCGCCGCCGATTCAAGTGGAGCGGCCGAACCGATGAACCCGTCGCGCTTGCGGCAAGGTGTTGGTGCGAAGGAAGCAAGGAATATTGAGCCGCCGATGAACGCCGATGACACCATGTTGGACCATCTGACGAGGCCGATCATCGGCAGTGGCTAACTGTCTCCAAACTATGCGGTGGACCTGCTGGTCCAGGAATTGGTGATCGTCGAGCCGAAGGCGATCAAGGGGGTCGCTGACATCCATCGCGCCCAATGCATCAACGACCTTCGGGCGACGGGCCTGCAGGTCTGCCTGCTGCGCAACTTCGGCAACCCGCGCCTGGAGATCAGGCGCATCGTGCCGGGCCTGTGAGGCACTGGTCTGATCGGCGTTCATCGGCGGCTGAATTATCTTTGCCGCGCCCGGCACGATTATAGCCAGTAGTCCAGAACAATAAGCTTCAATATGTTATTGTCAGCGGAAATTTTTCGCGCGGTGCGGTGATTCGTAGGGTCAGTAGTACCGGATCTCACCCAGCGGCAGCAAATGGCGCCGCGCCCAAGGTCGCCTCGGCCGGCGCACCAGTCACCAGCGCGAAGCGCCATCGAATCTTCTCAGTGAAACTCCGTGCGCACTCGGTGTAACTCTATGTGCACTTAATTACTTACCGCGCTCCCTCCCGGCAACCCGCGCACGGAAATCGCCTGCCTCGACCAGGCCGGTTCAGCCGCCCGACACCAGATAGTCGCGATACCGGCTGCGCAGCGTCGTCTTCTGCAGTTTCCCCGTCGCGGTATGCGGCAACTCCGGCACCACCACGACCGCATCCGGCAACCACCATTTCGCTACCTTGCCGGCATAGACGCGCAGCACGTCGTCGGGATCGATCGTGTGGCCCTGGCGCGGCACGACGATCAGCACCGGGCGCTCGTCCCATTTCGGATGACGCGCGGCGATCACCGCGGCCTCGGCCACGTCCGGGTGCGACACCGCGATGTTCTCCAGCGTGATCGAGCTGATCCATTCCCCGCCCGATTTTATCACGTCCTTGGACCGATCGGTGATCTCCATCAGCCCGTCCGGATCGATGGTGGCCACGTCACCGGTGGCGAACCAGCCGTCGGCGTCGAGCGCGCTGCCCGGTTCGTCGCCGTAATAGGCGCCGCACACCCAGGGGCCGCGCACCTTCAGGTCGCCGAACGCCGCGCCGTCCCACGGCAGTTCCGTCCCCTCGCCGTCGACGATCTTCATGTCGATCCCGGCCAGCACGCGGCCCTGCTTCAGCATCAGGTGATCGCGCTCGGCCTGGCCCAGGCCGGCATGGCCAGGCTTCGGAGCGTTGTAGGTGCCGACCGGGCTGAGTTCGGTCATGCCCCAGCCGTGCTCGACGGCAACGCCGTACTCGGCGCCGAACGCCTCGATCAGCAACGGCGGGCAGGCCGAACCGCCGGTCATGATCCGGCGCAACGTGTCGAGTTTTCCTCCGGTGGCGCGCAGATGCGCCAGCAGCCCCATCCACACGGTGGGAACGCCGCAGGTGAAATTGACCCGCTCCTCGTTCAGCAGCGCATGCAGGCTGGCGCCATCCAGGTGCCGGCCCGGCAGCACCAGTGACGTCCCCGCCAGCGCCGCGCCATAGGGGATGCCCCAGGCGTTGACGTGGAACATCGGCACGACAGGCAGGATGCGGTCGGTGGCGCGCAGGCACAGCACGTCCGGCATGGCGATCGCGTAGGCGTGCAGCACCGTGGAGCGGTGCGAATACAGCACACCCTTCGGCCGCCCGGTGGTGCCCGAGGTGTAGCACAGCGCGCTGGCGGTGGTTTCCTCGAAGCTGGGCCAGGCGAAGTCGTCGTCGGCCGCGTCCATCAGGTCGTCGTAGCAGTGCAGCGCCATGCCCGCGGGCAGCCTCAGCACGGGCATGTTGGCGCTGTCCGTCATCAGCACGATGGCGCGCACACAGTCCGCGATGCGCGGCACGATGGTTTCCAGCAACCCGCAAAAACTGGTGTCGGCGAACAGCACGGTATCGCCGGCATGGGTGATGATGTAGGCGATGTCGTCGGGATGCAGCCGCGGGTTGATGGTGTGGCAGATCGCGCCCATGCCGGGGGCGGCATAGTAGACCTCCAGATGGCGGTAGCCGTTCCAGGCCAGAGTGCCGACGCGGTCCTGCGGTCCGATGCCGAGCCTGGCCAGGACGCGCACCAGGCGGCGGGCGCGGGATTCCAACGTGGCGTATGTGGTGCGATGGATTGCACCCTCGTTGGTCTTCGAGACGACCTCGCCGGTCGCATGATGGCGCGCGGCATGGCGCAGGATCGAGGAGGTCAACAACGGCGACTGCTGCATCAGGCCTTGCATCGCGTGGTTCCGTCCTCCCGGCGGGCCGTTCCCCAGCCCTTGTCATGGCGTGATGAAGTCCGGGGCATGACGAAGTCTAGAGAGCCGAAGCGGGGAACGCCAGATCGCCGGGATCAGTCATTTCGAAGTGGTGCGCAACCAGGTAGAAATTGCCCTGGCCGCGTCATCCGAACAGCACCCCAAGCTGCGTCTGGTTCATCTTGAAGATCTGGATCTGGGTGTAGGCGGCCAACTGTTGCGCCGGCGAGGCCGCGAGCTGCGCCGTGGTAACTGCGGCGATCTGTGCACCGTCCAACGCCTCCAGCGAGGTGCTGCGCAGGGCGCTGGACGCCGCGGTGGTCAGGACGCCGATGTCACTCGTCGAAAGACCCGGTATCGGCGCCGGCCCCAGTCCGGCGGCGTTCACACCCAGGGCAGCGACCTGGTCGGTCGTCAGCGCCGCGACCTGGGTGGGCGTCAGGCCGGCAACCTGCCCGCTGCCCAGGGCACCAACCTGGGCAGTGGACAAGGCGATGATCTCCGCGGTTCCCAGCGCCAGCAACTGGATCGTCGTCAGGGCGCCGATCTGGTCCGTTGACAGGGCCTCGATCTGCGTCAGGCTGAACCAGACGGTTCCGGCAAACGAGGCCGCTCCGACCTGGCCGGCCGACAGCGACAGCGAGATCAGTCGAGCCGAGGCCCGTGATACCGGCGGACGAGAGCCCGCCCATTTGCGTGGATGTCAGCGCCATGATGGCGATCGTGGAGAAAGCCGCCACCTGGGAAGCAGACAGCGCGCCGACCTGGGCCGTGGTCAGGGCCCGGATCTGGGTGGAGCCAAGCAGCGCGACTTGTGCTGTGTTGAGGGCCGCCACCTGCTTCGTGGTCAGCGCTTCGACCTGTCCGGCGCCGAGCGTCGCGATGGTGGCCCCCGCCAGTCCCAAGACCCCCGGCGGCTGAGAACCCCGCCATCTGCGCGGGCGTCAGGGCGGCGACGATGGCGGTGGGAAGTGCGGCGACCTGGGCCGAGCCGAGGGCTGCCAGTTGCGCCGGCGCCAGCGCTCCGGTTTGCGCCGTCGTGAACGCTGCAAGCTGGGTGGTGGTCAGAGCGGCAATATCGGCGCCCGACAGCGCGGCAAGCTGGATGGTGCCCATCGCATTGAGCGTCGCCGTTGACAGGGCAGCGATCTGGACCGCCTGAAGGGCAACGATCTGGGCGGGTGTATGGCCGCCGGCGAGCTGGGTGGACAGCAGCCCGAAATCAGCGGCGCCGAGGCCTTTGACACCGGCCGACGAGAACGCTCCCACCTGCGTCGACGTCAGAACCGAAATGACGGTCGTGGAAAAAGCCCACCTGGGCCGCGGACATCGCACCGACCTGGGCGGGCGTCAGCGCCATGATCTGGGGGGAGCCAAGCAGGGTGATCTGGGCCGACTTGAGGGCAGCAACCTGGTTCGCCGTCAGCGCCACCACCTGTTGGGTGCCGAGTGCCGCTATTTGGGCCGAGCCAAAGGTTGCGACCTGCGCGGGCGTGAGTGCAGCCACCTGAGCTTGCGTCAGCGCGGTAACTTGCGCGGTCGTCAGCGCAGCAACTCTGGCGGTGGTCAGGGCGGACAATTGCGTGCTGTTCAGGGCGATCAGCATCGCGGTCGGCACGACGGCAACCTGGGCCGGTGTGAGCCCGGCGACCTGGGCGCGGGTAAGCCCAGTGATCTGACCGGTCGAGAGCACGCCGAGATCCGCGCAGCTGAGCCCCACAATCGCAGAAGCTGAAATAGCCGCCACCTGGCCGGCGCTGAAGGCGGCAATGGTGGCGGATCCGATCGCGCCGATCAGCCGGCTGCTGAGCGAGGCAATCTGCGCCGTGGTCAGAAAACGCGCGTTCGTCGGCTGCGCCGTAATGCCGCCCGCCTGAACGTTGCCTATTTGCATCCATGTGGCGCCCTGCGCCGCACGCCACGGCAACGCTCGGGGTCGAGCGTGCCGATCGGTTTCCAACACGATTTCGCGGGGCCCGCCGAAGCCGCGTGTGCCGGCAGGCAGGCACGATGATCGATGCGAGACGTGGCCGCGCGGCATGGGGCAATCCCATCACGGGCAGGAACCACACGAATGACTTCCCCGTGATTTTCGACCATACGGAGAGCTTCCTAATCTATCGCGAAGATTGTCGGGCGCACGGCGTCGGCTGTGTTGGGGTTCGGCACCGACGTAGGTCGGCGAATCCCGGCGTACGCGCAGGAAGGTCAACAGCCGGAGATGCGCACCAAGCCAAGCTTCGCACAGACGCTCGCTGCGCTGGTTCAACGGTTGATGGTCGACCGACCGGTGCCGCCGCACAGCGGTTTTGACCGTTTCGTCCCGCAACATCGCAAAGGAAGAAGTTTAACACAAATGAAGGAAGGCGATGCACGCGGAGCACCCTGATGGCGACAGCCTGAGTGAACTGCCGGCAGTAGGCGATCAGCTACGCGTTTACCTGCTCAATGCGTCCAGGGCCAGCCTATACGACGGGGAATCAAACGCGCGATCCACGGTCGGACAATCACGCGGAACCATCCGCGTGTTTTGCGTGCATCGGAAGATTGTTCGCGTTCCGACGGAGGCGGTATGGCAGGATGGGCCAGTCAATGCCGCTCGTAATCTACCTTGCCCCAAGGACACACTTTCCCGAGAAGAGTGGTACTCGACGAGCTATAGTCTCATCTGGATTTGAATACACGGTTTCCGTAATAAATTCTTTTGCTGCCCCGACTATCGTGATCACCGTCCGCTGAGCCTCTCATGTCCCCGCATCGGGATCGTATATGTAAAGGTCAGAGATTTCTTTCCAACCCGGACCTGTCGTATTGTCAGTACATCCACCGCCATTTTGGGAGTGGCAGCGGACCGCCACCGCTGATGCCGGAAGTGGCCAAAATGCTCCCATTGTCAACATGACAACGGCCAGCACAGATCCAAGTCGACCGATCATGACGTAGTTCCCGAAGGGAACCTACTCCGAAATTCGCCACATGATCGCCCCACCCAGCCATCTGGCCCGCAACGTAGCTGCCATCCGAGGCGCTGTTCAATGCTGTCATCGTCTTGCTTCATCTGCGCTAAAATTCTTTCATGCTTTGCAGCGCCGCAGCGGCCATCCCGCGGTTAGTGTCTGTCCGGAAGGTTCTTGCGTCTTTCGAGTTGGTCGGGCGTCGCGGCTTGAGCGCATTGGGTTGCGAACGAGCCAATTCCCGGCGGGTTCGCAGACTACCGCGAGTGGAAACCGCGGCCCGCCATATCAAGTTCGACGCCGGCGTCGCAACACCGCCGCGCGAAGCGCCAATCGCTGGTCTTCTCTTCGATCTCTGCGCCTCTGCGGTCTCTGCGTTAATGCTTCCTTGCGTGCAACAAGCACAAGTCCGCCCCGTCGAAGCGACACCCTGCTGCCCTTGGCGCACCCGTCGTGCGGTTGGCGCTGCCGCGTTAACGCAGAGACCGCAGAGATCGCAGAGCGCGCAGAGAAGGCAAGGCTATGGCGCTTCGCGCAAAGCGTCCAACCGTGGTTCCTCACGTTCGTCCCGTAGAGTAGTCAACGGCATCCATCTCGCACCGCTCGCCGATGCCAAGAAAGTCTCGTAATGATTGATAAACCTTCCGGACGGACTCTTAGACCGTGGCCGCGGTCTCCTCGAACGTTACGCCGTCGTACAACTCGGCCAACGGCAGTTCGATGCCGATCTCCGACATGGCGAGAACCACGTCCCCAGAGACCACATGTCCAACCTAGTCATCGCCTTGTCTTGCGAACAGAGTCGCAGCCTGACGGTCCTGTTCCAGCATCACCTAGCGCTGGACCGAGGGCGTGTCACGGTATTCCTGGTTCTTGACGATACGATCGGTGGTGGCGGTGGTTGGGCTTAGCACCTCGAATACCACGACCGGATCGGTGATGACCGTCGTACCCCGCGGAATGGGTGCACACACCACAAAGGCATCTGGGTAGTGAATGCTGCCGCCACGGCGATCTAGAGCCCGCTTCCGTGCACCTGACACGTCTTGCCACGCAGGCGTATCCCCAGAGCCATAATCAGATTGCGCTGGATCGCCGAATGCTCCGACGTCCCGCCAGTCATCGCGATCGGCCGGAACCCATCGAACTCGTAACGCAGCTCCTGTCGCTCTTCCCAATCGAGGAACGCCTCCACGCCTATGGGCTTGTGCAGAGCGATATTCATCGGCGCGGAACTCGCGGGATTGTCAGGCAATCTAAAATATAGGAACTTATTCCGGACGGCCGTTATCCGCCCCGCAGCACCGCCAGATCACACCCCTGGTCCGCTTGCAGCACCTGATCGGCAACGATCCGGTCCCACCCGCGCGCCGGTTTGGCCGGCGCACGCCACGCCGAACGGCGACGCTCCAGCACATCCGGCGCCACCAGCACATCCAGCGAGCGCTCCCGCACCGACAGCCGGATCCGATCACCGCTCTCCACCAATGCCAGCGGCCCACCCGCCGCGGCCTCCGGCGTGATGTGCAACACGATCGTTCCAAAGGCTGTTCCAGACATCCGGCAATCGCTCATGCGCACCATGTCCTTCACCCCAGCGCGCGCCAGCTTCTGCGGGATCGGCAAATAACCCGCCTCCGGCATGCCCGCCGGGGTCAGCGGCCCGGCATTCTTCAGCACCAGGATATCCGCCGCGGTCGCATCCAGCGCCGGATCGTCGATCCGCGCCGACAGGTCCTCCAGCCCGTCGAACACCATCGCGCGGGCCTCGGTCTCGAACAGCGCCGGCGTCGCCGCGCTGCGCTTCAGGATCGCACCCCGAGGCGCGAGCGACCCGAACAGCGCCACCAGACCGCCCACCGGCGATACCGGATCGTTCCGTGGCCGGATATAGCGCCGATCGACGAACGCCGGCTCGGCCAGTCGGTGGCGCAACGACGCGCCGGTGATATCGATCACGTCCTGATGCAGCAGATCGCGCAGTTCCCACAGCAGTGCCGGCATCCCGCCGGCGGCGTGGAAATCCTCCATGTAGCCCTCGCCGGTGGGCTTCAGGTCGACCAGCACCGGCGTGCTATCCGACAGCGTGTTCAACTTGCGCAGATCGATCTCCACCCCGCGCCGCCCGGCGATCGCGGTCAGGTGGATCAGCGCGTTGGTCGACCCGCCCAGCGCCAGCAGCACGCGCAGAGCGTTCTCCACCGAGGCCGCCGTGATCACCTCCGACGGCCGGATCGGCGCCCGCGTCAGTTCCATCGCCAGCGTCCCGGCTTCCTCCGCCGCGCGCAGCCGATCGGCGTGCACCGCGGGGATGGACGCTGTGCCGCCCGGCATCATCCCCATCGCCTCGGCTAGGCAAGCCATGGTGGACGCGGTGCCCATCACGCCGCAGGTGCCGGCGGTGGTGGCGAGCCGGCTCTCGATCTCGCCGATCCGCTCGGCGGTCACGCGGCCGGCGCGATACGCCGCCCAGTAACGCCGGCAATCGGTGCAGGCGGACAGGCGCTCGCCCTGGAACGGCGTTGCCAGCATCGGGCCGGTGACAAGCTGCACGCACGGAATGTCCGCCGAGGCCGCCGCCATCAGTTGCGCGGGCACCGTCTTGTCACAGCCGCCGATCAGCACGGCGGCGTCCATCGGTTGCGCGGTGAGCATGGCCTCGGTGTCGATCGCCGCGAGGTTTCG
>DASRQX010000234.1:0-13160 GCA_035696165.1 Acetobacteraceae bacterium
TCAAAACGGGTGATCTCGATCGGCCTGCCCATCCGGTTGCACTCCCTGCGAATCGTCGCGACACGCAGAGGGAATCGTACTCAAGCCGATTCGGGAATCTCCCCGGGGAAGAGTCGATCATTCTGACGGCTGGTATTAGATGATGCACGCAAAACACACAGATGGTCCAGCGTAGCTCGAAAACCGTGCGCCACACGGAACCATCTGCGTGTTTTGCGTGAATCACCTGTCTTCATCTGCGCTAAATTCTTTCTTATATCGCAATATCACCCCAAATGAAGCGCAGGACCTTCCGGAGCCGGGACAGTGCGCGGATCTCCCGCAGACTTCCCGATGATCGGCCGGATGGTATCTATTGGCGGAACGGCCCGAATCGGACGGTCCCACACTCTCAGCCAGAGCGCCGGTGTCGGACGATCTGGTACCGGCATGATCATGAAATGCGATGTTGCTGTTTTTGCCGAATCAAGTTGGCCCGACCACGGACGCCCTTAGCAGGGCCAGCGCGGCGGCCACGACGTTCTGCACGCAGACGTCCGCCACGCAGGGCGCGGCGGCATCGCGCAGCGGCACGTAGTGGCATTGCCAGCCGCAACCGAAGCAGGGTCACGGCGGATCGACGACCACCAAATGAGGCTGGATGATATCGGGCCCGCCGGCAGGGTATGGCAGGTAACGTCCGGGCATGCCGCCGCCACCGACCGCCACGACCGGCACACCCAACGCCGCGGCCAGATGCGCCGGCGCGCTGTCATTGCAAACGACGATCCGGGCATGCGCGAGGATCGAAATCAGGCCGTGCATGTCCGTCAGTCCACGCATATCCGTCCGTGCAAGCATATCGGCCAGCCCGGAGAGATCGACCACCACGGAATCCGCTTGCCGCCGCGAGAGCCTCGTCTCGCCGACCAGCACGACCGCGAGGCCGGTCCGCGCGGCGATCGCCAGCGACGCCTCGGTGAAGCGTTCGCGGGGCCAGGATTTCAGCGCTTCGGATGCTTCGCGGGCAACGACGATATAGCCGCCGGCCGGCGCGTCGGGATGTCGTGGCGGATGTGCGAGGCGCGGCATCAGCCGGGGCGGCGGACTGCCGGTCAGCGCCGCGGCAAAGGCTGCGCTGCGCTCGGCGTCGTGCATCGGATCGGGTGGTTCATCGATCAGGCGCGTGTACCACAAGGCGCCACGCGCGCGTTCACGCGCGGTCATGAAGATCGGCGCGCCCGAGGAGCCGATGCGCTCCTGCGCGCGGCTGGCGCGCACCAGTGCGTCCTCGATCATGTGCTCACGGGTGTAGGCCGGCTGTATGGCGGCGCGGACGGCGGCGCGCAACGGCGCGTACGTTCCGGGCCCGGTACTATGGGTCGTGCCGCATGCGGCCCCGACCGAGCGCGATGATCCGATCAGGCTTCAGATAGGCCTCGGCAAAGCTACGCGCGACGTTAGAGCGGACCAGCAGGACAGGCTCGCCGCGGTGGTGCGCGCTGAGATGCCGGAACGCCTCGGCAAAGAGCAGCAGATCACCCAGCCCGTGCGGGGTGATAATGGCTATCCCGCTGCGAGGGGCACGGCGGACCGTCAGCAATACCGCTCGGTCGGCGAGCGCAAAGACCATGTCGCGCGCGGCACGCACCGCGCGGCGCCACGGCTCAAGCCCTGGCACAGGTCGAGGCACGGGTCGATCAGGCAGCCGTGGCACGGGCACGGCGCCGCTTGATGCCGCGTCGCAGCCGCTGGGCGAACGCGCGGTACGTATCGGCAGCGCTGGGTGGCAACGGCTCGCATGCATAGCCGCAGGCCAGCAGTGTCGGTTCGATCAGCGCCTGAAACGCAAGCTGCTCCGCACGCGACCGAGCTCGGGGCCCGCCGATCGAGTGGCGGACGCCCTGCCCGGCAACCGCGGCGAGTGCTGTCTCGTTGACGCCGACACCCAACCACTCAGCCTCCGGCCGTCGCGGCGGCAGCACCGAGACTTGCGCGGCACGGTCGGCCGGCAGACCATCGAGATAGAGGCTGCGCGAAGCCGACTGCCGGCCGCAGGGGATGATGACCCGGTCGTCGCCTGCATTCGGAGCGTCCACCATTGCCATTCCTCCGTCAGCGGGAATCCTCGCCGCTTGACCGGTTGATCGCCGCGACCCCGCACGCGGCGCGGGCGGCGGAGAATGAACAGCGGGCGTTGGTGCAGGCGTCTGCCTCTGGGTAGCGGAACGATCTGGCAGCGTGGCATGGCTACGAGGGGGCCACGCTCTAAACGCGAAAGCCGCAATCCTGTCTGAATTACAGTCGAGGTTTATATCATCATGTCCGGCGGGGTGCGACCCCGACCATTTCCTTGTGAGGATCGCGCAAGACCAGTGACAAGCTGGTCCAGGTCTTCAAACTGCCGGCCAATTCCGTCGGGGCCCAATTCCGTCGGCGAATGTCGGCTCGATCAGGCCTGGGTTTTCATCCGCGGGATCGACCCGCGATCACGTGATGAGGGGAAGGGCCGCATGAGCACGATTTCCACGACGGTCACTCACAACATCTACTACGGCACGGGGCAGACCTACCTGTCGCCGCTGACGATTACCAACACCGGCGCGGTCATTACCAGCAGTGCCGCGATCGCCGTGGCGGTGCAGGGATCCGGTGGCGGAACGCTGTCGAACGCCGGGACGATCATCGCCAGCGCTTCGGGTGTCGACGGCGTGCTGATCAACGGGCCCGGCGGCACGGTGTTCGATTCCGGCCTTATCGAAGGCGCCTCCGCGGCGCTCGACCTGACCGGGGCCGGGGTGGTCACGAACACGGGTTTGATCCGGACCACCGGCGCGGGCGGCCCGGGGATTGAGGGCGCCAGCGGCGGGTCATACTCGAATTCAGGAACGATCCTTGCCACCAACGCCGGTGATTCCGGCGTGGTGCTGCAGTCGGGCGGCGACACGTTCACCAACACCGGAACCATTCAGGCGTATCTCAGGGCGCTCTACGTTGAGGGCGTGGCCGTCGTCACGAAAACCAACACCATTTGGTCGACGGGTCCCGGCGCCGAGGCGACGGTAAAGTTCCACGGCGGAACGCTGACCAACAGCGGAACGGTCGTCAACAGCAGCACGACTGGCGCCGGCGTGAGGCTCGATGCGGCCGGCACGGTGGTCAATTCCGGATTTGTCCAAGGCTACGCCGCCGGCATCAATGAAAGTCAGCCTGGGGTCATCACCAACACGGGCACGGGTACGATCGTGGCTGTCGGCGGTAATGGCGGCGCGGTGCTTTTCGAAGACACCGGCAGCGGGAGCCTGACGAACCAAGGCACCATCATTTCCCCGAAGGGCGATGGCGTAAACGTCTAGTCATCCGCCGGCGGCACGGTCAGCAACTCCGGCCTAATCGAGGCGGCTGCCTCGGGCGTCTACATGCTGCGGTCCGGGCTCGTCACCAACGCGAGCACGGGGACGATTGTTGCCAACGGCACAAACAGCGACGGGGTTGTTGAATTCGGTGCCGGCGGCACACTGCTAAACGACGGATCGATCATCGGCAGCAAGTCTTGTGAGCTGGGCGTGGAAATCATCGGGTGCGGCGGCACGGTTATCAATTCCGGAGGGATCCAGGGCTATATCACGGGCCTGGAGATGTCGGGCAGCGGCGTCCTTATAAACTCCGGCGTCATCCGGTCGGTGACCAGTCCCTTCATAGCCTACCAGGCCGATGTCATGATGACGGAGGGTGGCAGCTTCACCAACACGCAGTCCGGCTTGGTATCAGACGGTGTGTTTTTTGGCCTCCGGCAGCTCTTCGGACGTGAACGCCACGGTGGTGGATGCCGGCACCATCACCGGTGGCATCGGGCTGAATTTGAATTCGCAGAGTTTCACGCCAACGTATTACGGTAGCGGAACCGTATTCCTGTCGGGCACGGTCAGCGGTGCCTCATTCGCCCCGATCCCCATCCTGTTCGGTGGCACCAATGCCCTGCTGGTGCTGGAACACGGCTACGACATCAACGGCGTCGCGGAAGGCATCGGCAGCAAGCACCCCCACACGGTCGAACTGCTGGGGTCCGCCAGTTCGCCGGTGACGGTGGATTTCAGTCCGAGCCGATTTACCAATTTCGGCACCGTCGCGTTCGCGCCAGGCGCCACCAACGATGGCACACTTGGCCTTGCCGTGATGGCCGATGTTCCGGGTACGATCTTGCACTTCACCGGCCCGCACGACGTGATCGATCTGGGCTTCGTCAGCGACACCAACAACGACGCGATAGCCACGCTCAATATCGTGACGAGCCAACTGACGGTCACCGGCGACGGCGGGACCTCCGTCATACTGCAGCTTGACCCGTCGGAAATCTATTGCGGACTGACCTTCGTCACCAGCCAGGCCGGCTCCGGCACCGATGTCGGCGTGTTGTGTTTCTGTGCCGGAACGCGGATCGACACGCCATCAGGCGAGGTGCCGGTGGAGCGGCTCGCGGTGGGCGACGAGGTGCTGATGCAGCGCGGCGTGGCGCGCAAGATCACCTGGATCGGCGCCGGGCGCGTGCTAGCCACGCGCAGGCAGCGCAGCGCGGCCACGCCGGTCATCGTGCGCAAGGGCGCGCTAGGCCACAATGTGCCGTCTCGTCATCTGCGCCTGACCAAGGGGCATTCGCTCTACCTCGACGGCGTGCTTATTCCGATCGAGGAACCGATCAATCATCGCTCGATCTTGTGGGACGACCGCGCGCAGGAGGTCGAACTCTACCACATCGAACTCGCCAGCCATGACGTGCTGGTGGCCGACGGCGCCCCGGCCGAGAGCTACCGCGACGACGGCAATCGCTGGCTGTTCCGGAATACCAATAAATTCTGGCAAGACTCCGCGCAGCCTTCGTGTGCGCCGGTGCTGCATGGTGGCCCGGTGGTGGACGCGCTGTGGCGACGACTGCTCGAGCGTGCGGGGCCGCGGCCGCGGCCGGGGCTGCCGCTGACGCGGGACCGCGACCTATATGTGCGCGTCGACGGCTGGCGACTGGATGCCGCGACGCAAAACGACACCGCCTATGTGTTCCGGCTCCCGAGGCAGGCGCGCAGCGTGCACATCGCCTCGCGCGCCGCGGTGGCGGCCGAACTTGGCCTGGCGCGCGACCAGCGGCCGCTCGGGGTGGGTCTGCGGCGCATCGAGTTGCGCCAAGGCACGCGCTGTCTTGGGATCGGGCTGACCGGCCTGGCGCTGACCGACGGATTCCACGCACACGAGCTGGAGAACGGGCTGCGCTGGACGGATGGCAATGCGGCGCTGCCGACGCGCGTATTGGCTGCATTTGACGGACCTAAGGAGCTGGTACTGCATGTCGGTGCGACCACCTTCTACGTCATGGAAGGCATCACCCAAGCTGTGGTGTGAAGGCGGATGGCCGCCGTTCCCTATCCGGTCTGATATCAGCGGCCAAAGGTCCCGACCCTTCGGCGGCGCGCCCCGCCGTCAGCGTGCCCGCACGGCCGCCGCGCGCCGCGCCAGCGTCAGGACCGCATTGCGGCAGATCACGACGTCCGGTGCGCCGGTGCGCTTGCAGGCACGTTCCGCATCGGCCATCGCCGCCAGCACAGCGACCAGCGTCGGCGTCGACCACAGCCCGAGCGCCCTTGAGAACGCACCCAAACGGCGAAAGAACACCGGCGGACGCGCGGCCTTGGTCGCATCGGCCGGCGATGCGCCGTCATCCACTGCCAGGCGGGCGCGATGCAGCCGCTGCAGGTGCATCAGCGCGGCGCGGATCACGCCAACGGCGGTCGCGCCCTCCGCGATCGCCAGTTCCAGCGCCCGATCGGTCGTGGCCACATCACCGTCTGTCGCCGCAAACAGCGCGTCGTCGAGCGACAGCCCGGCCAAATCCCCAACGCAAGTCATGGCCGCCTGCAAATCGACCGTGCCGCCTGGCCCGGCATACAGCGCGAGCTTCTCGACCTCGGCCTGGGTGGAGGCGCGGTCGGCGCCAAGCTGGGACCCTAGCCAGGCGAGTGCCTCGCGATCGACCTGGACATCGGCGGCGTGCAACACATGGCGGATCGTCTCGGCCAGCGCCCGCCCATCCTCGGGGTAGCACGCGATTGCGGCGCCGTCGGGCGCAGCCTCGAGCAGGGTGCGCAGGCGTGAGCGCGTCGCGAGGCCCGCGCCCTCGATCACCACCAGTGCCGGGGCGCGGCTGGCCAGCACGGCCTGCACGGCGGCGGTGGCGGCGGCATCGGTGACCTCACGCAACCGCACCACCCGGCGGCCGCCGGTGAGCGACAGAGTGGCGGCCTCATCAACGAGACTGGCGATATCATTACGGTCCAGTTCGGCAACCCGGAACGGATCGTCGAGCGCGCCGGCGACGGCACGGGTCATCGTCTCGGCCCGCAAACGGATCAGCCCCGCGTCGTCGCCGTGGAACAGCACAACGCGGCAGGTACCCGGATCACGGACGAACGCATCGACCCGGCGCGCGTCAATTCTCATCTATCCCTGGCCTGCTGAAGACCGCGTTGGTCTCCCGGGTCCGTGGTCTGGTTGCCGTAACGAGCTGCGCAACCGCGACACGCGGGTCAGCTTGCCGCCGCGGTCTCGGCGCGCTTGCGGAAGTACGCCGCGAGTTGCAGCGTGATCTGATCCGCGAGCGCCTCGGCCAAACGTTTCTGAATGGCTTCGTTCTCCAGGTCGGCGGCGAAGATCTGCGAATCGAAGTTGTTCAGCGCGTCGGCCGCGCGCGCGGAGCCACTGGTCAGGTGCGTGTGACCGGGGTCCTGCGCCGCGAGCGACCAGTTGGCGCGGCCGATCAGCCGAACCCGCGTGGCGGTCGTGTCCGGTTGTATCCCAATTGCTTGGCCCGCAATCCAGAACTGGACGGACAGGTCGTAGTGGCGGGCGATGATGTCGCCGGCACCTTCGAACCGTTGCTGCAACGCCTGACGCAGCAGTTGGCCAGGTCGATCCGGTATCAGATCGACGTTGATGGCGGCGAGTTCGCGTTGCGACGGACCGGGCCGGCCAGACGCCGTCGGCATGTAGACCGGCTGGAACCCACACCCGGCCAGCGCGGCGCCGGAACCTAGCGCGAGGAAAGCGCGTCGGGGAACACGGTTCTCCCCCTCCCCTTGAGGGCTTGGGCCGCGAAGCGGACCAAGGTTGGGGGGAGGCGTTGGTCCCAGTGTCACACAGAAGCGTCCTGCGCCACGACCCCTCCCCCCAACCTTGGTCCGCTTCGCGGCCCAAGCCCTCAAGCGGACGGGGAGAACACGGTGCGAAATACTCCACATCATGCGGCGACCACGAAATTGACGATGCGGTTTGGCACGTGCACGCGCTTGACCACCCGCTTGCCGGCGAGCGCTCGCGCCACGTTCGGCTCGGCCTCGGCGGCGGTGATCACCGCACCGGGCTCCGCGTTCGGCGGCACCGAGATGGTCGCGCGCAGCTTGCCCATCACTTGGACTGCGATGACCACCGTTTCCGCCGCGACCAGCGCGGGGTCGGCTTCCGGCCAGGGCATCTCGGCCACCAGGCGCGCCGCGTCGGGCTGACGCCGTGCGTGCAGTTCCTCGGCCAGGTGCGGCATCATCGGTGAGATCAGTTTCGCCAGCGTGTCCATCGCCTCTCGGCGGGCCCAGCTCAGGCCGGTCCGATCATCGGCACGATCCGCCTCGGTGATTGCGTTGACGAACTCATACAGGCGCGCCACCGCGACATTGAAGGAGAACGACTCCAGAGCCTCGGTGACCGTCGCGACGGTCCGGTGCGTCGCGCGGCGCAGTGCCCGGGCAGCCTCGCCGAAAGTGTTCGGCACCGCGCCCGCCGGATCGCCGCGCAAGGTATTGTTGGCTTGAACGTTCCCTGGGAGATTGCTTGGGGGGTTCCCCTGGGAGGCCGCGTGGGGATCGTCGCCGACGGGATCAGCCAAGACCTCCACCAGTCGGAAGACCCGCTGGGTGAAGCGGAAGGCGCCCGCGACACCAGCCTCGGTCCATTCCATGTCGCGGTCCGGCGGGTTGTCCGACAGGATGAACCAGCGCGCAGTATCGGCACCGTAACGTTCTATGATCGCGCCCGGATCGACGGTGTTGCGCTTCGACTTGCTCATCGCCTCGACGCGCCCGACGGTGACCGGCGCGCCGGTCGGGCGCTGCACGACCGTCCCGTCGGGCCGCTTCTCGATCTCTTCGGGATACAGCCAGGCACCATCGGGCGCGCGATAGGATTCGTGGTTCACCATGCCCTGGGTGAACAGCCCGGCGAACGGCTCCTCGACGCCGATATGACCGGTCTGCTTCATTCCGCGCATGAAGAAGCGCGAGTAGAGCAGGTGCAGGATCGCGTGCTCGATTCCGCCGATATACTGATCGACCGGCATCCAGTGATCGACCGCCGCGCGGTCGACCGGCACGGCGGCGTTCGGGCTGCAGTAGCGGGCAAAATACCAACTGCTGTCAACGAACGTATCGAACGTGTCGGTCTCGCGCAGCGCCGGCGCGCCGCAGCGCGGGCAGGCGACGTGCTTCCAGGTCGGGTGGTGATCGAGCGGATTGCCCGGTGCGTCGAACGTCACGTCGTCCGGCAGGCGGACCGGAAGCTGGCCGGCCGGCACCGGAACGATCCCACAGGTGTCGCAGTGGATCACCGGGATCGGGCAGCCCCAGTAGCGCTGCCGCGACACGCCCCAGTCGCGCAGCCGCCAGTTCACCACGCCGCGGCCCAGGTCTAGCCGTTCCAGCTCGGCGATCGCGGCACGTTTCGCCGGATCGACCTCTGAGCCATCGAGGAAGCCCGAGTTGAAGATCGTTCCGGGGCCGACATAGGCGGTGTCGGCGATCGTGAAGCTGGCCGGATCGGCCCCGGGCGGCAGTACCACCGGCGTTACGCCAAGGCCGTATTTGCGGGCGAAATCCAGGTCGCGCTGGTCGTGGCCGGGGCAGCCGAAGATCGCGCCGGTGCCGTATTCCATCAGCACGAAGTTGGCGATCCAGACCGGGAAGCTGGCGCCCTTGATGAACGGGTGCCGCACGGTCACGCCGGTGTCGTAGCCGAGCTTCTCGGCGGCTTCGATCACCGCCTCGCTGGTGCCCAGCCGGCGGCACTCGGCGATGAAGGCGGCGGCGGCGGGATCGCGGGCGGCGATCGCGGCGGCGAGCGGATGTTCCGGCGCCAGGGCGGCGAACGACATGCCGTAGAGCGTGTCCGGCCGCGTCGTGAATACCTCGATCCGGTTGATCTCGCCGCCGCCAGGGCTGTCAACCGGCTGGGTCAGCGGGAACGCGAGGTGCGCGCCCTCGCTGCGGCCGATCCAGTTGGCCTGCATCAGCCGCACCCGTTCCGGCCAGCGATCCAATGTGTCCAGCGCCGCCAGCAGTTCGGGCGCGTATTTGGTGATGCTGAAGAACCACTGGCTGAGCAGCTTCTTTTCCACCGGCGCGCCCGACCGCCAGCCGCGGCCGTCAATCACCTGCTCGTTGGCGAGCACCGTGCCGTCGACCGGGTCCCAGTTGACCCAGCTCTCCTTGCGCTCGACCAGGCCGGCGCCGAGGAAATCCAGGAACAGCTTCTGCTGCTGGCCGTAGTAGGCCGGATCGCAGGTGGCCAACTCGCGCGCCCAGTCGAGCGACAGGCCCATGCGCCGCAGCTCGACACGCATCGCGGCGATGTTGTCCGCGGTCCAGGTGGCCGGGTGGATGCCCCGCTCGCGCGCCGCGTTCTCGGCCGGCAGGCCGAACGCGTCCCAGCCCATCGGGTGCAGCACGTCGAAGCCGCGGGCCCGTTTGTATCGCGCCACCACGTCGCCGAGCGTGTAGTTGCGGACGTGTCCCATGTGGATTTTGCCGCTGGGGTAGGGGAACATTTCGAGGACGTAGTATTTGGGTTTGCCGGTGGTGGGCACGTCCGCGACGGTGAAGCAGCCACGGTCTGCCCAGGCTTGTTGCCAGCGCGGCTCGGCTGTCTGGAAGTCGTAGCGGCAGGAGTCGGAGTGGACGGCGTCGGTCATTCGGTTGTCGCCATTCGCTTCGTCGTCGACGGCGTTGTCGTGATCGCCGCGACGCGAGGAAGCAAGAAGGAAGTAATCAAGCGGACACAGAGTTTCACTGAGGAAGCATATGGCGCTTCGCGCAAGGGGCTTCGGCCGGTGTCTCTGTCACCAGCGCGAAGCGCCAAAAAATCTTCTCTGTGAAACTCTGTGCACACTCTGTGAAACTCTGTGTCCGCTGGATTACTTGCTCACCACATCAGCCCCGGCAGAGCGAGCTTAACACACCGTAAACCGCACCCCTCGATCCTGCCAAGGGCGGCATACCCCAGGGCAGAGCATGAGCACTCCCGACACCGACGACCTGACCCATCGCATCATCGGCCTGGCGATGCACGTGCACACGCGCCTCGTCCCCGGCCTGCTCGAGAGCGCCTATGAGCGCTGCGTGTGCCACGAATTCGACCAGAACGCGCTTGTGTATGCGCGACAGGTGGAGCTGCCGCTGGACTATGATGGCGTTCAGCTCGACCGCGGCTACCGCGCGGATATCATCGTCGACAACGCAGTGATCCTGGAATTGAAGTCCGTCGAGCATATCCTGCCGCTGCATGAGGCCCAGTTGCTGACTTACCTGCGCCTCAGTCGATGCCGCATCGGGCTGCTGCTCAATTTCAACACACGCTCGCTGAGGGATGGCATCCAGCGGCGGGTTCTGTGAGCCGGCGTCAGCCCGGGTTGGACTGTTCGCGCAGTTGGCGGGCGCGGGCTAACACCTTGTCCTCGATCTCGCTCGCGGTGCCGGGGTTGACCGGGGCGTCCACCCATTGGCCGTTCTGTAGCACCTGGCGGAACACGGCGACTCGCAGGCCATCGCTGCGAAGTTGGCGGCCGAGGATATAGGCGTTGGCCTTGAAGCGTTCGTCGGCCGTGCCGGCGGGGGAATACCAATCGGTGATGATCACCCCGCCGAACGGGTCGGCCGAGGCAAGCGGCATGAAGCCCAGCGTGTCGAGCGCACCGCGCCAGAGATAGGCATTGACGCCGAGGCCACTGCCGCTGCCGCCGGCCGAGTCGCGGTTGACCTTGGAGTTGCCGATCTGCAGGCTGTTGTCGCCGAGGATGCTGCCGCCGGTGTCGGCCGCCCCGCCCGGACCATAGTTCCCCAGGTAGGCGGGGTCGGTCGGGTTGGGCTTGCTGGGGCCGCACCCGCCGAGTGCCAACACGGCGACCAGTGGGGCAGCGGTAAGCAGGGCGGTCGCGGATGTTGATCGGGTGAGCATCGGCAGTCTGTCCAATACCTGTGTCGCAGTGTTGATTTGTAGTCCTTCCATCGAGTCACGCCAAGCTTTGGCAGCCGATTGCAGTGTATCAGTTTGCAACCGATACGCTACCCCGCCGAGTCGGACAGCATTGGTGCGGGCCGCGCGCGCGATATGTCCGGCGCGGCCGGTGCAGCCGAAGGGTACCGGCGGCCCGACGGCGGGCGCCGGAAGAGCGGACGCCGCGAGCGCAAAAGAAAACGGCGGGAGAATGCTCTCCCGCCGTTTTTGGGTGGCGTGACGCGACGGCTTACCAGCCGACCAGCAGACCGACCACGAAGGCCTGGGACTTGGCGTTGTTGTTCGCTGACCCGACGGAGCCGGTCACGAAATTGAAGTCGCCCTGGTGGTTGGTGCCGTAGATCCATTCTGAGTAGGCCTGCAGGCCCGGCGTGATCTGCCAGTTGCCACCAATGCCCCAGGCGTTCTCGTGCCGCTGCGAGATCCCGGTCAACTGGGGCGCGCCCTGGGTATCGAAGCCGTACCACGAGCCACCGATGGTGAACGGACCGTTGGTGTAAGCGAAACCCACCAGGTAGGCTTGGGCAGTCGGGGCGCCGGTCGGGGCGGGGGCCATGATGTTGTTGTAATGGCCGCCCTGCCAGGCGCCGCCGAACTGGAAGCCGGCGATCGTGAAAGCGGCGCCGACGAAGCCGGCACTGACGTTGCTCACCTGGCCGTTGTACTTGCTGCCCGGAACGCCAACTGTTGCCGGCGTAAGCACCGGTCCCGTGTAGTTCACGTGGTTGGCGCCGATCCAGGCGCCCCAGGTGTAGATCGATACCGGCCCGACCACACCCTGGTACCGGGCGCCGAGCTGGCCCATGTTCCGTTCCCGGAAGTTGTCGGTCGGTGTGATGATGCCCGCTGAGCTGACCATGACCTGGTTTGACGACGACAGCAACGGACAGCCGATGGTCGCGGCGCTGCCGCAGTTATAGGTGCCACCGCCGTTGCCGTTGTTCGGCGCGAAGGAGGCGCCGATGTCGATGCCGAAGAACTGCGGCGACAGGTAGACAGCTTTGTTGAAGCCGTATTCGGCGCCCTGCTGCGAGAACCAGGGGAAGGTGGGCTGGGAATTGCCGTTGGTGAAGCCTGGGGCGTCGCCGTTCCACAGGCCGGCGCCGACGTTCTGGAAGGTGGTGATGCCGTTGTCGAAGATGCCGGTCGGGCCGTCGCCCTGGCCGAGGCGGAAGATGCCGACCTGATCCTGTGCCACCCAGACGAAGGCGCGCCGGACATACAGCGTCTGCGCGCAGGTCAGGCCGGAGGTGCCGGTGGTGGAGCTGGTGTTCTGCGCGTTGGTGCCGGTGATCGACGTGGTGGAGTTGTTGGCGATGAAGCCCTGGCCCTGAAAATTCTCGCGGATTTCGGCCTGGGCACCCCAGCGCAGCCCGTTGGTCGCCATGCCGCTCACGCCCGGATACAACCGCAAGTAAGTATCCATGCTGTAGGGCGCCAGTTTGTCCCCGTTGTTCAGGCCAGCCTGGTCGCCGGTGGACCCCTCGACCCCGACCTCGGACCAGATCTTGCCGTTCAGCCGGATCACCATGCTGCCCGGCGTCGGATTGATCACCGCACCGGGGATCGCCACCGCCTGGTAGTTGTTGTTGTCATTGGCGGACTTGCCGAAATTCGGGGTGATCAGCGTCCCCAGCGGGGGCGCCGCCAGGACCGGCGCCGGCGCCGGTGCGGGCGCCTGCGCGTATGCTGGCCCTTGCACCGCCATGGTTGCCCCGAACATGGCCGCCCCGGCCAACAAGTACTTGCGCATCTAGTCCTCCTCGTTTCGCCGGTCCGGCCGACGGCTTGTTGCAGGCCCGGCCCGTGCTGCCTGCTTCTGAATTTCCGTCTGCGCACGACCGCAGGGGAAAGCCACA
>DASRQX010000235.1:0-15433 GCA_035696165.1 Acetobacteraceae bacterium
GTCGGCGGCCCTGTTCCTCAATCAGACCGATAAGAACCCACGGTTGCGTGGGCTGCTGACCAACCACGCGTTCCGCCAGGCGCTGTCGCAGGGGATCGATCGTGACGAGATCAACCAGATTGTCTTCCTCGGCCAAAGCGAGCCCTGGCAAACCAGCCCGCTGGAGCAGGATCCATTTTACAACAAACAGCTCGCAACGCAGTATCTCGACAATGACGTCGATGGCGCGAACGCGATGCTCGACAAGCTGGGACTGGACAAGCGCGACGGCGCGTATCGCACGATGCCGGAAGGCGGGCGGGTGGTGCTGACCGCGGACGCCGACGTGGAAAATCCACAGCTGATCGACGCGTTGCAACTGGTGAAGCAGCACTGGGCGAAGATCGGTGTGGAACTTGCGATCAATCCGATGGAGCGTTCGTTGTTCTACGAGCGGGCGCAAAACAATGCCTACGACATCGGCATCATGGCACTGCCCGGCGGGCTGCACCCCTATACCGACCCGCGCGCCTGGCTGACGATACAGCCGCTCGATTCGCGACAAAGCCTGCCCTGGGTGCATTGGTATCAAAGCGGTGGCAAAGCGGGTGAAAAGCCGTCCGACAGCATGATCCAGCGTCTGCAGCTCTGGGACCAGTGGAAGCGTGCGCCCAACGCGCAGCAGGCGGACGCCCTGTTGCGCCAGATCCTGCAACTCGCCGCCGACGCGTTCGAGGTCATCGGCCTCACGCGCGGCACGACCGTGTTCGGCGTGCGCACTGACCGGTTGAAGAACGTTCCGGCCAAAATCCCGATGGGCTGGGAGTATCCGACCCCGGCACCGACCCTGCCGCAGCAATACTGGATCGCACAAAGCTAGGCGCGCCATGCCCCGCTTCATCATCCGCCGCCTGCTTGGGATGATCCCGTTCATTCTGCTGGCGTCGTTTACGGTTTTCGTTCTGATCAAGCTGCCACCCGGCGACTTCGTGTCGAACTATGCGGCCAATCTCTCCGCCTCGGGTGAGACCGTGAGCGAGGCGACGCTGCTGCAGATGCGCCGGGACTTCGGTCTCGACGCGCCTTTCCTGGTGCAGTACTGGCACTGGATCTGGGGCGTGCTGCACGGCAATTTCGGCTATTCGTTCAAATGGCAGCAGCCGGTCGGTACGCTGATCTGGGAACGGCTCGGTCTGACGCTGGTCCTGTCCATCTCGGCATTGTTCTTCACCTGGGCGGTAGCACTGCCAATCGGGGTTCTGACCGCCGTGCGGCGCTATTCGCTGGCGGATTACGTCTTCACCTTCATCGCCTTCCTCGGGCTTTCCATACCGGGGTTTCTGCTCGGCCTGGTGCTGATGTATATCGGCGTCACGGTATTCGGCGAAAATCTGGGTGGGCTGTTTTCGCCGCAATACCTCAACGCGCCATGGTCCTGGGGGCGAGCCATCGACCTGGCTCGGCATATGTGGATTCCAATGGCAATCCTCGGCACACAGGGTTCGGCGAGCCTGATCCGCATCATGCGGGCCAACCTGATCGATCAGCTGCATCAACCCTACGTCGATACGGCCCGTGCCAAGGGCTTGCGCGAAATCACCTTGCTCGTCCGCTACCCGATCCGCGTCGCGTTGAACCCGTTCGTCAGCACGCTCGGCTGGGTACTGCCCAGCCTGGTGTCCGGCTCGGTCATCCTGTCGATCGTGCTGAACCTGCCGACCGCTGGCCCGATGCTGTTCGATGCGCTGTTGGCGCAAGACACCTATCTGGCCGGCGCCTTCCTGCTGCTGCTGTGTGCGCTGACAGTGCTTGGCACGCTGCTGTCCGATATCCTGCTGGCGCTGCTCGACCCACGGATCCGCATGCAATGAGCAGCACCGTCGCCGATGGCGCGGCACCCCAGCGGCCGCCGGCCATTATCGTTTCGGAACGCTCGCTGTTCTGGCGCCGCTTCCGCCGCCACAAGCTGGCCATGGCGGGGCTGGCGGTGACGCTGCTGCTGTATCTGATTGCCCTGTTGGCCGAGCCGATCGCGCCGTTCGATCCCGATCACGGCAACGCGCGGCTTGTCTACCATCCGCCACAGGCGATCCATTGGTTCGACGGTGGCGGATTGCGTCCCTATGTCGTGGCGTATCGGCTAGCCCGCGATCCGGCCACGCTCGCCGCGACCTACGTGCCCGACCCGAATCGCGAAGTTTATCTCGGAGTCTGGGTGAAGGGCGATCCTTACACAGTGTGGGGGCTGTTCTCCGGATCGCACCATCTGTTCGGCCCGCTTGATCCGCGACAACCGGTGTTCCTGCTGGGCGCCGACCGGCTGGGCCGCGACATGCTCAGCCGAATCGTCTTTGGCGCCCGCGCCTCGCTGTCGATCGGCCTGGTCGGCGTCACCTTCAGTCTGCTGCTCGGGATCATATTCGGTGGCATTTCAGGCTATTTCGGCGGGCGCATCGATTGGGCCGTGCAGCGCGTCATCGAGTTCATCATTTCGTTGCCAACAATCCCGATCTGGCTTGCGCTCGCGGCCGCACTGCCGAAGAGCTGGTCGCCGCTGACGACGTATTTTTGCATCACGCTGATCATCTCGCTGATCGCCTGGACCGAGCTGGCCCGCGTCGTGCGCGGACGCTTCCTCGCCATCCGCTCAGAGGCCTACGTCACCGCAGCCTGGCTCGATGGCTGCAGCCAGGCGCGCATCATCTTCCGCCACATGTTACCCTCGCTCACCAGCCACATCATCGCCTCGGTGACACTCGCCATTCCGATGATGATCCTTGCGGAGACTGCGTTGAGCTTCCTCGGCCTCGGGCTGCAGCCACCGGCCATCTCCTGGGGCGCGCTGCTCAAGGAGGCTCAGGACGTCAACTCGCTCGCCGAGGCACCGTGGCTGCTGCTGCCCGGCGGGGCCGTCGCGATCACCGTGCTGGCGTTGAACTTCCTGGGCGATGGGTTGCGCGATGCGGCGGACCCGCATGGAAGCTAGGCTGCGCAGGTCTGACACGCTGTTGCAGGTGTGCAATCTGCGCACCGTGTTTCCGCTCGGTGGTGGGACTGTGTTGGCGGCCGTAGACGACGTCAGCTTCACGTTGCAATGCAGCCGGACGCTGTGCGTCGTCGGCGAGAGCGGCAGCGGTAAGAGCATGACCGCGCGATCCATCATGCGGATCGTCGGGCCGCCTGGACGCATCGCGGACGGCCAGATCCTGTATCAGGCGCAGCCGGATCGGCCACCGATCGACATCGCGAAACTGCATCCGCGCGGCAGCGCCATGCGCGCGATCCGCGGGCGCGACATCGCCATGATCTTTCAGGAGCCGATGACCTCGCTGTCGCCGATCCACCGCATCGGCTGGCAGATCGGCGAACCGCTGCTGGCGCACGGGCTGGCCGACCGCAAGACCGCGCACCGGCGCGCGATCGAACTGCTGCGGCAGGTGGAAATCCCCGATCCCGAAGCCGCGATCGAGCGTTATCCGTTCGAGTTCAGTGGCGGCATGCGCCAGCGTGCGATGATCGCAATGGCGCTCGCCTGCGGACCAAAGATTCTGATCGCCGACGAACCGACCACCGCGTTGGATGTCACCACCCAGGCCGAGGTGCTGCGGCTGATCAAGCGGCTGCAGATCGAGAACGGACTCGCCGTGCTGTTCATCACTCACGACATGGGCGTCGTCGCGCAGATCGCAGATGACGTGCTGGTGATGTATCAGGGACAGGTGGTGGAACGCGGGCCGGTCGAAACGATCTTCCATTCGCCCGAGCATCCCTACACGAGACGTCTGCTGGACTCATCGAAGAAGTTGGGCATGGCCGCCCCGCCGGCGCGCCCGACGGTCGCTGCGACGGCGCGCACGCTGCTGCAAGTGCGCGACGTGGCGCTGACCTATCCCGGTCAGGCAACACTGTTCCGCAAGGCACGGCCGCCCACCCCAGCGGTGCGCGATGTCGGCTTCGACCTATACGAGGGCGAGAACCTCGGCATCGTGGGTGAAAGCGGATCGGGCAAGACCACGCTCGGCAACTGCCTGATCCGCGTGCTGACGGCAACCGCCGGGCAGATCAACTATCGCCGACGCGACGGGGCGGAGGTCGACCTGGTCACGCTCGACCGACCGGGGCTGCGCCTGGTGCACCGCGACATCCGCATGGTCTTCCAGGATCCGTTCGCCTCGCTCAATCCGCGCATGACCGTGGAGCAGGTGATCGGCGAACCGCTGCTGGTGAACCGGATCATGTCCGGTACGGTGCTGTCGCGGCGCGTCGGGGAATTGCTGGCCCAGGTTGGGTTGCCGCGCGATGCCGGGCAGCGTTACCCGCATGCGTTCAGCGGCGGCCAGCGCCAGCGGATCGGTATCGCGCGCACCCTGGCGCTCAATCCGCGGCTGATCATTGCCGACGAGCCGACCTCGGCGCTCGACGTAACATTGCGGGGACAGATCCTTGACCTGCTGCTGGAGCTGCAGCGATCCCTGGGGTTAAGCTTTGTCCTGATCAGCCATGATCTCGGGGTGATCCGCTACTTCTGCAATCGGATCGCGGTCATGTATCGCGGCCAGATCGTCGAGATCGGACCGGCCGACGACATCTGCTTCCGTCCGCGCGAGGCCTATACACAGACGTTGCTCGCGGCGGTGCCCGAGGCGGATCCGCGGCGGCGCAATCTGCTCAGCGCGGCATGAGCCGCAGCCGGAGGACAGACCATGAAGATCACCGCCCTGAAAACCTTCATGCAGCGCGTCGGCAATCGGCCGCGGCTGCTGGTGAAGGTCGATACCGACGAGGGCATCTCGGGTTGGGGCGAGGCCTATAATCACGGTCCGGACCACGCGCTGCGGCCGTTGCTCGACTATCTGTTCGAGCAGATCAATGGCATTGATCCGCGCCGCATCGAGTTCATTGTGCTCAAGCTATTGCAGGAGGCGCGCTTCCCGCCCGGTGCGCTCGGGCTCGCGGCGATCTCGGCGATCGACCACGCGCTTTGGGACATTGCCGGCAATGCGGCCGGACTGCCGGTCTATATGCTGCTCGGCGGCCACGTGCGCGATCGGGTGCGCGTCTACTGCGGTGTGTATACAGCGCCTGATCCGCACGAATGTCGCGACCTGACATTGGCGCTGCATGAACGCCATGGCTTCACCGCGTTCAAGCTCAGCCCGTACCGTCGGGATTTGCATGCCGGACGCTGGGGCAGCTTGTGCGACGCAGCGGCTGCGTATTTCGCCGCGTTGCGCGAATGCTGTCCGGCGGACTTCGAATTCGCATTCGACGCACACGCCAAGATTTTCGAGCCATGTCAGGCGATCCAACTCGGCAATGCGCTCGCGCCGTACGATCCGCTGTTCTTCGAGGAGCCGATCCGTCCGGAGCACATCCCGGCCTGGGGTCGCCTGCGAGCCGCGTTGCGCGCCCCGCTCGCCACCGGCGAATGCCTCTATTCGCGCTTCGAGTTCCTGGCGCTGCTGACCGCCGGCGGGGCGGACATCATCCAGCCGGACATCTGTGTGGTCGGTGGCATGACGGAGATGCGCCGGATCGCCGCCCTGGCGGAGGCGCACTATGTCACCGTCGCGCCGCACAATCCGATGGGGCCGCTTGCCACTGCGGTGAATGTGCACTTCGCGCTCGCGCAGCCGAACTTCAAGATCCTTGAATACCGGGTGCCGGAGAAGGTTGCCTGGGCGGTCGATCCCTATCTGCCGAAGAACGGCTACCTTGAGCTGCGGGATCGTCCCGGCTGGGGGATCGAGATCGACGAGAAAGCGCTGATCCGCGATGATTACGTCCATTGGGAGCGCAAATTGCCGATCCGGCCTGACGGCTCCACGGGGTATACGTGATGCGGATGCGGGTGGCACTGATCGGCCTTGGCATGGCCGTCGATAAGCATGCACGGGCACTGAAGGAGCTTGCCGGCCAGGTCGAGGTCGCGGCGTGTTGGAGCCCCCGCGCGGCGCGGCGCACCGCGTTCGCGGCGACGCATGGCCTGCCGGTCACGGACAGTCTGGATGCAATTCTGGCGGACCGCTCGATCGGCTTGGTCTTCATCCTGACGCCGCCCTGGACGCATCTTGATCTGGCGACGCGCTGCGCTGCCGCCGGCAAACACATCCTGCTGGAGAAACCGATCGAAGCGACGCTGGAACGGTCGGAACGCCTGGTCGCGACCTGCGCCACCGCCGGGATCAAGCTCGGCATCGTGTTCCAGAACCGGTTCCGCACCCCGCATCTGCGGCTCGCCGCGCTGCTGCGGGAGGGCCGGCTGGGCGAGCTGGTGTCCGTTTCGCTCTCGGTCCGATGCTGGCGCGCCGACAGCTATTTTGCCGAACTCGATCGTGGCATGCGCGCCCGCGATGGCGGCGGCGTGCTGCTCACCCAGGCGATCCACGTGATGGACCAGCTTGTGGCGCTGGCCGGCCCGGTCGCCGCGGTCTGTGGCTTTGCCACAACCAGTCCGTTGCGCCAGATCGACACCGAGGACGTGGTCGCCGCGGCGCTGCGGTTTCCCTCGGGCGCGATCGGCGTGCTCGACGCCACAACAACGTCGTTTCCCGGCAGCCCCGAACGGATCGACATCGCCGGGCGGCTTGGTTCGGCAACGCTGGAACGGCGACAGCTTCGTGTGTGGCTGCGCGATGGCGCGGTGATCGATGAGCAGGAGAACGCGGCGGATCCGGCTGTGCAGGGTGATCATCTGGCGCATCGCCGGCTGATCGAGAACATGGTTGATGCGATCGAAAGGGATCGCCAGCCGGCCGCAAACGGGCAAACCTCGTTAGTTGTGCATCGATTGATCGAGGCGGTCCTGCGCTCGGCGGAGTCTGGCAAGCTCGAATCCGTGACGTCGTAACGGCGGGCCGCGTTGGCGGTGACGCGCCACCGACTTGGCGGGACCCCGCAAACCGGCCAGAACGCCTCACGGCAACCCGGCTACGCGGGATTTACGAGACCGGCTCGCTGTGAATCGGCGCCGAATTGGATGCCGGTTCACACCGCTTACAACCTGAACACGCGGCTATTGCCTTTCTATCGCGATCAGGACCTCAATGAAATCCTTCAGCTTCATGCCAACCCGGCCTCCGCGCAATGAAGCCGGGCCGTTGACGTGCGACAGGATGCCGTCGTGGTAGAGCGCGCGGGAGTCTCCGATGGGCGCGCTGTCCGCGGCGGTGGTACCCGCGACGATCCCTTTGCGGTCGAGATCGTCGAGCCGCGCGATGCCGGCTCCGTCCATGCCGCCACCGGCATCGCTGAAGAACACTGCGT
This sequence comes from Acetobacteraceae bacterium, assembly GCA_035696165.1. Classification (GTDB taxonomy): domain Bacteria; phylum Pseudomonadota; class Alphaproteobacteria; order Acetobacterales; family Acetobacteraceae; genus Palsa-883. The sequence goes on from DASRQX010000235.1 coordinate 7,246, forward strand.
AGATGTCCAGTGGAACCACATTGTCCGGCCGACCTCCGGACAGTGCACCGTGCGACGCGGTTACGACAATCCGGCCCGCATCGTCCGGCTGTAGCATGCCGATGGAATCGGCGCAGATCAGCACCGGGTCGCCAGGAACGTCACGCATGACGAAGCGCGCGCCCTCGATGATGGGTGGCGGCGCGACGGTCGGCACGGTTGCCGTGCGCATGCGTTCGGCACAGTTCCGGACGCTCTGGCCCGGCGCGCAGCCGAGCGCGGCGGCGGTGCGATTGGCGTAGCTGATGATGCCATGCGCGAGCATGTGGTCGCCGTCGCCAATGTGGCATGTCCGCGCATCCGCGGTCGCCGCGGCCAGGTCAATCTGGTCGAGAAAATCCAAACCGACAATGCCGGCGTTGTCCTTGCCAATGCCGGCATCGTTCATGATCACGGCACGTACCGGCCACTTGGCCGCATTGAATGCGTTGTAGCGGCCGCCATAGGACCCGGAGACGACGACATGCGAGCGGTGCTCGGCGCGCACGTTCGAGCAACTGGCGACCGTCAGGATTTTTACCTCTTCGTTTGCAGCGCTCATCGATTTTCCTCCCGTGCGGGGTCCTCTGATACGGCCGAGCCGCCACCGATTTGACGGGTCAGCCAGATGCATGGCGATACCCTCACGCTGCCTCTCCAGGATGATCTTGCGTTCCCAGGTTGCCACGCCGCGGGCATTGACGCGAGCGCACTAGAGGAAACAACATTCCCCTGATCATCGTCGAAAATGCCGACGCGACCGTTTGAGGTTCATATGGCCATAACTGAAATCCCTGGCGGCCACGGATGGGCCGTGTCACTCGCGGTCGGTGACGCTGTGCGGCTGGTCAACACATTCGGATCACAAGTTGTCGATACCTGGGCGCTCGCGCGTCATGACACCAGCGAGTATCTCTCGGTCGAACATACAAGGCGCATGATCGCAAATCTATTTCCCAGGCAAGGCGACATTTTCTACTCGAACCGGCGCTCGAAAATGCTGTCCCTGGAGAAGGATACCGCACCCGGACGGCATGATATGCTGTTCGCATGCTGCGACAAGTGGCTGTATCAGCATTACGGTTGCGCTCCCGGACATCGAACGTGCCGGGACAATTTTTTGCAGGCCCTGTTCGCCGCCGGATTCGACGCCAACTTTGTTCCGAACCCGATCAATCTCTGGATGAATATTCCGGTCAGCGCCGTTGGGCACGTCGGCATCGAGCCGCCGGTAAGCCGGCCCGGCGACGAGGTCGTGCTGCGGGCCCTGATGGACGTCCTGGTGGTGTTCTCGGCCTGTCCGATGGACGTGACGCCGATCAATGGCCCCGACAAAACCCCCCACCCCGTGCATACGGAGGTGCTCGCGCAAGCGGCATCGTGAAGCACGCCGCCGCGATCAGCGGCGCAGAGTCCGCGACACGAACCGCATTGCGCGCTCGCTCGACGGAGCGGACGATGTCAAGCGCCGCCAACCCAGCCGCCGCTGGGTGCCGCCTGCGGCGGTAGAAGCCGAGCGGACCAGCTACCGCCGCTTTGGGTCACAGCCAGGTGAAGGCGGCCCGCCGAGATAGGCAGCCACCGGCCCGGTTAGCCGCATGCCGCGCAACTCCTCTGGCAATACAAGCCGCGCCGCGATGATCTCGCGGTTGTCGAGCTGCAGTTCGGGCAGCCTATCCAGTCGCAGTTCGAAGAAATGCACCTGGTCCCTTCGCCCGTCCCAGATCCCGCTGGCGACGCCCCGGGGGAGCATGGAATAAGCCGCGAGTCCGATCTCCTCGGCGAGTTCACGCCGCGCCGCGGCTTCCGGCGTCTCACCGTGCCGAACGCTGCCGCCAGGGAAGTTCCACGCGAGCCGGTATGACGAGCGCACCAGCAGCAGCGCCGCACCAACGTGGACCGCTACCAGCGCCCCTTCATGCCGCGGACGCCGCAATCGCCACCAGAGGAGAGCGAGAGGGAAACCCAGGCGGAATGCCATCCGCCAGGCGGCATCGATGAGCTTGGAAGATCGTGCTAGCCCAAGAAATGACATGGACCGACCACTACCTATCTCCGACGGTCTGCGGGAGACCCGCCCACTGGCCCGGAACCACAGTCATAGCGGCCGTGCAAAGCGAAGTTCGTGTGCGTCGGGATCAGCGATGTGAAAAAACGCTCCCCCCACGGGGAAATGACCGGCGCCACAGGCTTGCGTAGCACCGTCTGGACCAGATCACCGACTATCAACTCCTCCACCTCCACCTCGCCGCGGTCAGTCAGGATGCGCGTGCCGCCGATCGTCGTCGGCGTGCTGAGCGTCGCGCAGGCCGACGGCCAGTTCGTCTATCCGATGACACTGCTGAGCCGGCAGGAACTGTAGCCGGGGACGTTCGGCATCTACATCTCCATGGGCGCCGAATACGCCGATTGGGAGCGGGTAATGGCATTCGCCTCGGTGTTCACGCTTCCGGTCCTGGTGATCTTCCTACTGCTGCAACGCATGATCGTTGTGGGCTGACAACCGGGGCGCCGAAGCGTCCGTGGGCGCACCCGCTCCAGGCGCATACGCGCCCCGGCACACCTCTGTCAGGCGTGCCGCGCTACGACCGCGCCAACGATCTGCGTCAGTCTCTCATAGTCGGACAGTTCGTTGTAGGCCTGCGCCGACAGGCGCAGCCACAGCGCGCCGGCCTGCGCGTGCAGTGGAACGTCGGTGCCGGCGTCGAGCATATGCACCCGTAGCGCCTTGGCACGCTCGGTGGTGGCCGGCCCGGATACCGGCAGTCGCACGACGGCCATTGCCGCAGCCAGTTCGTTGCCGTTGCCCGTTTCGGTACCGAGCCGTCCTGCCACCAGCGCCGCCGCCTCTGCCGCCATCGCTGCGTTGCGCGCCATCAACGCGGCGCCGCCCAGACGTTCGTGGAAGTCGAGAGCCGCGGTTACCGCAAGATAGGCACTGGGATCCCATGTGCCGGTCCAGTCGAACTCGGCCTGGAAGCCGTTGCCGTAGCCGTGTGAGATGGTTACCGGATGCAGCTCATCCTGACGGTCTGCGCGCGCATGGAGGAATCCGCCGCCCTTCGGAGCCATCAGCCATTTGTGGCAGTTGCCGACGTACCAGTCGGCATTCAGCGCGGTCACGTCAATCGCGACCTGCCCGGGTCCGTGTGCGCCATCGACCAGCACCGGCACGCCGGCTTCGTGGCAGGTGTCAAGCATGCGTGCCAGCGGCAGTACCAGCGCGCTGCCGGAGGTGATGTGATCCAGCACCGCGAGCCGTGTGCGCGGGGTGATCGCGGCGGCTAGGGCAGCGACGATGGCGTCCGGGTGCGGCTGCGGGAACGGCAGCACAGCTTCCACCATGCCGGCACCGGCACGTTCGGTCACGAAACGTACCGTGTTCCGCACCGCGCCGTAGACATGCGAGAGCACCAGCACCTCATCGCCCGGCCGCAGGCGGAGCGAACGGAGCACGGCGTTGCAACCGGTCGTGGCGTTCTCGACGAAAGCTATGTCCTCGCCCCTGCCGCCGATGAAGGCCGCCAGGCGCGACGCCGCATCGCGCAGGGCGCCAGGAAGTATCTGGCGCATGAAGCGGCTGGGTTGCGCTTCCAGTCGGCGACGCCATTCGCTCTGTGCCGCCAGCACGATGTTCGGGGTTGCACCGAACGATCCGTGATTGACCGTGAGGTAGTCCCAGTCCAGCGACCATTCGTGGCGGATCGCCCGGCCGAGGGCTGGTGTGGTGGCGTCGATCGGTGGCATGACGTTGATGTGATCCGCTCGCCTTGCGCCTGTCAATTATCGACGCTATGTCGCCGCGACATGCGGGACCGATTGCCTCGGATGCACATGACAATCGTGTCGCGCGATGCGCCCGGCAGGGCCAGCACACCATGAGGGCGGCCGCTGCCTCGCATCACAACCCCGCCCGCACGCAATCGGAGAGAGCACCGTCGTGACAGGAATGCGCATTTCCCGCCGAGGCGCTCTGGCCGGTCTCGGCGCCCTCGGCACCGCCGAGTGGTCGGCGTCGGCGCGGGCCGATAGTCGCCCGAAGATCATCGTTGCGGTCCAGCAAAATCCCGACCTGCTGGATCCTTTTCTGGTGATTTCCAACGTCTCCTATCGCGTGCAGGACAACATCTGGGATTATCTGATCGCCACCGACTATCTGCACGACATGAAGAACGGCCCGATGCTGGCCACCGAATGGCATCGCACCGACGACCGCACGCTGGAATTCACGCTGCGCCAGGGCGTGAAGTTCCATGACGGCAGCGAGATGACCGCGGAGGATGTGGCGTTCACCTTCGGTGACGAACGCATTCTGTCGCCAACCTCGCGAGGCTACGCGCCGAGCCGACCGTTCCTTGGCACGATCGAAAAAGCCGAGGCGACCGGCCCGTACAGCGTGCGGATTATCACCCGGCAGCCCGACCCGCTGATCGAGCGGCGGTTGGCCGGCTGGGGGGCGCAGATCATCAGCAAGCGCGCCTTCCTCGCGGCCAAGGATTGGGACGCCTGGGGGCGCGCGCCCGTCGGCACCGGGCCGTACAAGCTGGGCGCGCTCAAGAGTGGCGAATCCATCCTGCTGGTGGCGCACGACCAGTACTGGGGCGGTCCGCCGCCTGCCGCGTCAGTGAAATTCCAGATCGTGCCGGAAATCGCCGCTCGCATGGCCGGACTGGCCGCCGGCGATTACGACATTATCACCGAGGTTCCGCCGGACCAGTTCACCACGATCGAGGGCTACAAGGACCTGGCGGTGGTCGGCGGTGCGATCATGAATCACCTCGTGCTGCTCTATGACAAATTCAATCCGCAGCTTGCCGATGTGCATGTCCGCCGCGCCCTGAGCCTGGCGATCGACCGCCAACTGCTGATCGACACGTTCTGGCACGGCAGGCTGGCGCTTACGCGCTCGATGCAGCTTCCCTCTTTCGGCGCGCTGTACAATCCGAACCGGCCTTTCCCACCGTTCGATCCCGCGAAGGCGCGCGCCGAGCTGAAACTGTCGAAGTATGACGGCACGCCGATTCCCTATCGGGTGATCGGCAGCGATTACTACCCGAACGAGGTCGCCACCGCGCAGGCACTGGTGGCGATGTGGAAGGATGTCGGCATCAACGTGAACATCGTGCTGAGGGAAAACTTCGCGCAGGTCTTCCAATCGCCCGGTCGTGGGATCAACAACACCTCCGACACCGCGCTGTATCCCGATCCGGTCAGCGAACTGTGGCGCCGCTACGGCAAGGACAGCACGTTGCAGGTGCAATACAAGATGTGGACCGACGACACGTTCAACGCGCTCGGCCCTACGCTGGTCTCCAGCCTCGACACGGCGGCGCGTTCCGCCGCGTTCCAGCACATGCTGGACATCTATGACTGGGACGATCCGCCCGGTACCGTTCTGTTCGCCATCGGCATGTTCTACGCCGAGCGGCGCAGCCTGCACTGGCAGCCCTATCCCGTGGAGCACATGGACTTTCGCGCCGAGGCCTTTTCGGCGCCACCGCAGCCGCGCAAGGCGTGAACGACGCAGCACTGCTCGAGTTGCGCGGCCTCTCGGTCCGCTTCCACACGCCCGAGGGTGTGGTGGAAGCGGTCAGGGGGATCGACCTCGACGTCAGGCCGGGCGAGATCGTCGGACTGGTCGGCGAAAGCGGCAGCGGCAAGAGCGCGACCTGCCTTGCGGTGATGGACCTGCTCGGTCCGCGCGGCGAAACCACGGGCGAAGTACGCTTCCAGGGCCGGCGGATCGGCGCCGATGCCGCGACCCTGCGCGGCCGCGGGATCGGGATGATCTTTCAGGAGCCGCGCGCCTCGCTCGATCCGATCTTCACCGTTGGACACCAGTTGCGCGAAGTGCTGGCCCTGCACCGCGCGGACCTTACCGCGCGCGCCGCCGCCGACGAGGCCGGCGGACTGCTGCACCGTGTCGGCTTGCCGGCACCTGAACTCCAATTGCGCGCCTACCCGCATGAGATTTCCGGCGGCATGGCGCAGCGCGTCGCCATCGCCCTGGCGCTCGCGGCGCAGCCACGCCTGCTGTTGGCCGACGAACCGACCACGGCGCTGGACGTGACCGTGCAGGCCCAGGTGCTGGAGCTGCTGCTCCGGCTACGCGACGAAACCGGGCTGGCGATCGTTCTGGTAACGCATGATCTTGGCATCGTCGCGCGCTATGCCGACCGGGTCAGCGTGATGCACGCCGGCAAGGTGGTCGAGCATGCGCCGGTGCAAACGCTGTTTGCCCAACCCGCGCATGCCTACACGCGGCAATTGCTGGACGCCCTGCCGCGCACGACTGAACGGGTGGCGCGCGTCGAGGCCGCACCTGTCGCGTCGCTGCTGCAGGTCGTCGGGTTGACGCGGCATTTCGCCCATCGCCGGCGACTGTCCCGTCGTGCCGCGCCGCCGCTGCGCGCGGTGGACGGTGTGTCGTTCGACATCGCGGCCGGCGAGACGCTGGCGCTGGTCGGCGAAAGCGGCTGCGGCAAATCCACCATCGCACTGATGGTCGCGGGGCTGCTGGGGCGCACCGCCGGCCGGATCGAATATGCCGGGCACGACCTTGCGGCCGGATCGCCGGCGCAACGTCGTGCCCTGCGCCGCGAGCTGCAGATCGTGTTGCAGGACCCCGGCGAGGCGCTGGACCCAAGGCTGTCGTGCGGCGCACAGGTGGCCGAGCCGCTGCTGATCCATCGCACCGGCGGCAACCGGCAACAGCGGCGCGAGGCCGTGCGCGCCACGCTGCGCTCGGTCGGGCTGGACGAGTGGGTGATCGATCGCCGGCCGCACGAGATCAGCGGTGGCCAGCGGCAGCGCGTCGCGCTGGCCCGCGCCCTGGTGTTGCAGCCGCGCATGCTGGTGCTCGACGAACCGACCTCGGCGCTGGATGTGTCGATCCAGGCGCAGGTCATTGACCTGCTGTCGCGCCTACAGCGGGAACGCAGCCTCGCCTACCTGTTCATCAGCCACGATCTGCGTCTCGTGCTGCGGATCGCGCATCGCGTCGCCGTGGTCTATCTCGGGCGTATCGTCGAGCTGGCGGAGCCCGCGCGCCTGTTCGCCACGCCACGCCATCCCTATACCCAGGCGCTGCTGTCCGCCGTGCCGGAGCCCGATCCGGCACAACGCGGACGCCGGCGCATCCTGTTGCCGTGCGAGCCGCCGAATCCCACTGACATCGGCGCCGGCTGCCGCTTCCGCCAACGCTGCGCGTCTGCTCGGCCGATCTGCTCCCAGGTCGATCCGACTCTCGAAGCCGCGCCGGACGACGCCGGGCACCAGGTTGCCTGCCATGTCGCGCAGGGTGTTGGGTGATGGGGGCCGGCTACGTCATCCTGCGCAAGTGCCTGCGCGCGCTGCTGACGCTGTGGATTGTCGTCAGCCTGACTTTCGTGGTGCTGCGCAGCGCCGGCGATCCGGCACTCACCATCCTCGGCACCGACGCGACGCCCGCGATGATCGCCGAGTTCCATCATCAATGGGGTCTCGACCAGCCGTTGCCGGTGCAATACGTCGTGTATTTCGCGCATGTGTTGCACGGCGATTTCGGTGCTTCGTTCCTCGACGGCAGGCCCGCGCTGACAGTGGTGGCCGAGCGCGTGCCGCGCACGCTGCAACTGTCCGGGCTTGGCCTGCTGCTGATGCTGTGCATCGGCATTCCCGCCGGCGTCGCCGCCGCGCTCAACCGCGGTCGGGCGCTCGACCGGGCGATCGTTGCTGGTGCGGTGATGGGTCATAGCGTGCCGAGCTTCTTCCTCGCGATCCTGCTGATCCTGCTGTTCTCGGTGCGCTGGCGCCTGCTGCCGAGCGGCGGCGCCGAGGCAGCGCACACCATCATCATGCCGGCCACCACCATCGCCGCGGGCGGCACCGGGGTGATCGCCCGCTTCACCCGCGCGGCGATGCTGGATGCGCTGCGCCAGCCCTTCGTGCGCGCGGTGCAGGCACGCGGCCTCGGCTGGCCGAGGGTGGTGCGCAGCCATGTGATGCCGAACGCGGCGATCCCGACGGTGACGATGATCGGCTTCCTGCTCGGCGGCCTGGTCGCCGGCGCGGTGATCACCGAAACCGTCTTCGCCTGGCCGGGCATCGGCTGGCTGATCGTTACGTCGGTGGCGCGGCGCGATCTCGCGGTGGTGCAATGCATCGTGCTGCTGGTCGCCAGCACCATGGT
>DASRQX010000236.1:0-3876 GCA_035696165.1 Acetobacteraceae bacterium
GCCGGCCAGTCGACCCTCATGCGTGAAGTGCAGATCGACGCCGCGCGCGAAGGGGTGAGGTTCGACTGCATTCTCTGTCCCGTCGGTGGCGGAGGATTGATCGCCGGGACCGCGCTGGCTGAGAAATACTTTGGCGGCGGCGCCGAGGTAATCGCCGTCGAGCCCGACGCATGCGATGACATGCGTCGCTCGCTGATTTCCCACCGCCGCGAGCACAACGTCGGCAATCCAGCGACGATCTGCGATGCGATGCAGGCGTTCACACCGGGCGTTGTGCCATTCGAGGCAGCAGCGGACTTGGTCTCCCGCGGCATCACCGTCGATGACGACGCGGTGCGCGCCGCGATGCGCATCGCGTTCGAGGAATTCAAGGTGGTGCTCGAACCCAGCGGCGCGATTGCGTTGGCGGCCGCACTGCACCACAGCGCCGAGTTCAAGGACCGCACGCTGGTCCTCCTGTGCTGCGGCGGCAGCGTGTCGGTCGAGGACCTCGTCCGACTCGCCGGCAGAACCGCATCTGCCGGGTGACCTCAGGAAACATCGACAGGCCGATGCCTTGCTGCCCGCTAACGAGCCTCGTTGGTCGGCAACGCGGTGGCGGCTGCGTACAGTGAAGGGACAGGAGATGCAAAACGGACGGATGAAGCAGCAGCTTCGTCACGCGCTGCTGGCCGCAACGCTGCTCGCTTGCTTAGGCCCGACACCCGTCATCGCCACCTCTGTAGACGATGCCGAGCTGGCCAATGAGAACAATGGCACTGACTGGCCGGCCTACGGCCGCACCTTCAGCGAGCAGCGCTTCAGCCCGCTCAACCAGATCAACCGGCAGAGCGTCTCGAGGCTGGGCCTGGCTTGGTCGCTGGAGTTGCCCGCCGTCTGGAACGTCTCCAGCGCGCCGGTGGCCGTGGACGGGGTGATCTACATCGCCGTCGGCTTCAGTGTGATCTACGCGGTGGACGCGGCGAGCGGCAAACAGCTGTGGAGCTACGACCCCAAGGTGGCGCCACAGAAGATGCGCTTGGCGTGGGGCATTCGCGGCCTCTCATTCTGGAAGGGCAAGGTCATCGCCGGCGTGCAAGATGGGCGCCTGTTCGCGCTCGACGCCCAGAGCGGCAAGTTGCTTTGGGAAACGCTCACCACACAACCGGGCGATAACCGCTATATCACCGGCGCGCCGCGGGTATTCAACGGTAAGGTGATCATCGGCCATGGCGGCGCCGACTTCGGCCACGTGCGCGGCTATGTGAGCACCTACGACGCCGAGACCGGCACGCTGCTATGGCGCTGGTACATCGTGCCCGGCGATCCGGCCAAGGGCTTCGAGAACAAAGCCATGGAAATGGCCGCCAAGACCTGGCAGGGCCAGTGGTGGAAGTACGGCGGCGGCGGCACCGCCTGGAACGCCATGACCTACGACCCGGACTACAACCGCATTTATATCGGCACCGGCAATGGCGGCCCCTGGAACCGCAAGCTGCGCAGCCCCGGCGGTGGCGACAACCTGTTTCTGTGCTCGGTCGTCGCGCTCGATGCGGACACTGGGCAATACATCTGGCACTACCAGACCGCGCCCGGCGAGAGCTGGGATTTCACGTCCACCATGGACCTGGTGCTGGCCAACGTCCTCATTGATGGCAAGCCGCGCAAGGTCATCCTGCACGCACCGAAGAACGGCTTCTTCTATGTCATCGACCGCGCGACCGGCACGCTGATATCGGCAGATAAGCTGGGCAAGGTGACCTGGGCCAAGGGGATCGACAGGGCCACCGGCCGCCCGATCGAAAACCCTGGCGTGCGCTACGAGGACGGGGAGGCGCTGATGTGGCCCGGCTCTGGCGGTCTTCACAACTGGCAGCCGATGTCCTTTAGCCCCGACACCGGTCTCACCTACATCCCGGCGCACGAGATGGCCGGCTACTACAACGACAAGGGGCTCGATCCTAGAACCTACCAGATGGAGCGCGACGGTCCGATGGGTATCAACGCGTTCCGCGACGACATCCCGAAGAGCGCCGGCAGCAGTTCGCTGATCGCCTGGGATGCGGTGCAGAAGAAGAAGGCCTGGGAAACGGCGTTACCGGGCGCTACCAACGGGGGCGTGATGAGCACCCACGGAGGCCTCGTGTTCCAGGGCCAGTCCGACGGCCGGTTCGTCGCCCGCGACGACAGAACCGGCGCGGTGTTGTGGAGTGCCGATATGGGTGTCGGCACCCAGGCGCCGCCGATCACCTACAGCGTCGGCGGCCGGCAGTACGTGTCCATCCTCGCCGGCTGGGCCGGTGGCCAGATGCTGCTCGGCTCGCTCAGCGCCCAGCACGGCTGGGTCGGCCGCGATCACCCGCGCCGGTTGCTGACCTACGCACTCGACGGCCGTGCCACGTTGCCGCCGTCACCGCCGCCGTCGCAGCCGGTGCCAATCGACGATGCCGCGTTCACGATCGACCCGAAGCTGGTCTTACGGGGCCGCGCGCTCTACGACCGATGTCTGATTTGCCACGGCGCCGGGGTGGTCGCCGGCGGTTTCGCGCCCGACCTGCGCGCCTCGCCAGTACCCCTCAATGCGCAGGCTTTTGCCACGGTACTGTACGGCGGGCTGCAGAGCCGCGGCATGCCGCCGTTTCCCGAACTGACCTCCGAAGATCTCGCCGCACTGCGCCACTACATCCGCGAGCGCGCCCGCGACAAGCCGACCGTCGGGGAGCAAGTCGGCACCACCTGGCACTATCTGATGCTGATGCTGAAGATGAAGCTCAGGGCATGGGGCTGGATTTAGCCGGAGCTGGCATAACGACCGGGAACGGCAGGCCACGTACCCGCTTCGACCTTCGCCGCCGGCTTGGGGGGTTAGTGGTCAATGAGCATTCAAACGGCCGTCCGGTCCGACTGGTAGCCAGGTGAGCGACAGGCAGGCGGGCCGGTCCCGCCTGCCGCTCCTCAAGCTCAAGCAGCGACGCCGTTCACTGCAGCGGCATGCCCCGGCGTGGGCCTTCAAGTGCAGTCGTTGTGCAGCACGCCCGTTGGCGGGCCGGAAATGCAAGGGACGGCGCTGAGATATTCGTAAATGGCCCGCAATTCGCGCTCCTGCATGTGCCGCAACCCCGGCCAGGGCATGATTTGCAACAGATCCCCGTTAAAGGGCAGGCTGGCCGGAAAGCAGGTCGTGCTGGCCGTAATGGTGGGGTCTGAACAATTCGGATGCACGTGATCCAGATCGGTGCCCGTCTCAATGATGTAGCGAAACTCGGCGAAGGTGCGGCCCCCCTCGGGACGCCCTGTTTTGTCCGGCGTCAGATTGCGGGACACAATCAGCGGAGCCCCTGGCGCTTGCTGCGGAAAGACTCTGCCGCCCCCCAGGTAAGTTGCCTGGTTGATGACCGTGGGCTGGTTACCCTTGAAGTAGGGGTTGCCGCCCTTGGCAAACTCAGTCGGCGGACCGTCAGAATGGCAGAGATTACAATGGTCAAGCACATTGACCAGGTAGCTGCCAAGTCCTACCAACGCCCGATCCTTGCCCGCCAGATTCAGCGGAACAGGTGCGACCTCGAAACCGATGCGAATCTTTGATTGTTCGCCATCGCGGTCTTCATCGGCCGAGGCCCACGAAGCTCCGCCCAACGAAGCCATCGCAACCATCACTGCAAACGTAGCTCCCGCTGTCAGCGCGGTGAGTACCTTTTTGACGTTCATGGAAATTCTCCCAGAGACAGCCCCCGGCGCGACTGGCGCACCGACAAACGCACAGTCGGTCCGGGTGAGCACTGCGGCAAGCTGCAAAGCACCGCAGGACGCTGAATCCGGCCGCTCGCTGTGCATTACCGTGGATTGCCGCTCCCTGAATGGCGTGCAAGAATCGCCGCCGCTCATCTGGTGATGGAC
>DASRQX010000237.1:0-8686 GCA_035696165.1 Acetobacteraceae bacterium
TATCAGCGCTTCTAGGCGTTCACCGGCCGCCGGGTTGCCTTGAGCATCGAACCGAGCCGCTCGACGATGAAACCAGCCTCGCGACAGCGGTGACCTGCGGTGGTATCCTTATCCGATGGGCAAGCGACGCGCAGAACACCCCTTCGAGGATAACCCGTTCGTTGACGGCTTCCTTGAGTGGATGGGCTCGTCCGAGGGGGAACACTCGGTCGACGCGCTCGACCGGGTCCACGCTGCACTGGAAAATGCCGACGTCGACGCAAGACAGCGCAAGATCGTCTGGGACGACGAACAACGGCTGTCGATCGAGCAGTCCGCAGAACGCATTCATGCCGAGCATCCCGACGTGCCCCGACAATTGATCGAAACTCACGTGGTCGGTTGGCTGGAGACCTTCGCGCCGGAATCCTACTCCGAACGGCAGCTCGAGGAACTCGACCGGCTCGCAGAGGAGTGGATTGACGACTACGAGTGCAAGTCAGCAGCCATTAGGAAGTAACCGAGAACTCGACACTCTCGAGATTGATCGAAACCGTTGAAAAAATCGCTCGCTCAACTGCCGTCGGCAATGTGGGCAGCCGAGGGATGGCTACCAGCCCGCTCGCGCTTCCAACATCAACAACCCACCACACACCCGCTCAACCGACCTCGGACCACACCCCCGCATCCCCACCCACCCAGCCATGTCACCCCTTGCCGCGCCCCCCCGAACCCCCCACGCTACGCGCGACAAGGAGCCCGCCTGATGCCCGAGATCGAGGTCTACACCCAGCACTGGTGTCCTTACTGCGCCCGCGCCGTCAACCTGTTGACCAAGAAGGGCGTCCCCTTCCGCGAGATCGACGCCCCACACGGCACCCCGGAACGCGCCGAAGCCATCCGCCGCGCCGGCGGCCGCACCACCGTCCCGCAGATCTTCATCGACGGCCGGCACATCGGCGGCAGCGACGAGCTGGCGGCGCTGGACGCCAAGGGTGCGCTCGACCCCCTTCTGCACCCCGGCTGATCCCCAACGCTTGGCACTCTCTTGCGCGAAGTGCCAACCTGCGCCATCTGTCACACTCAAGCACTCCGCTTCACCGGGCCGATTGAATGATCCATTACAACGTTCGCTGCAGTCACGACCACGAGTTCGACGGCTGGTACAAGGACAGTGCCGCGTTCGACCGCCTGTCCAAGCACGGCCTTGTCGAATGCCCGGTCTGCGGCGATGTCAAGGTCCAGCGCGCCATGATGGCCCCCGCCGTCTCAACCCGCCAGGCGTTGCCGGCCCCGCCTCAGGCATCCGCCCCGCCGGCACCCGCACCAGCGCCACAAACCGCGCCCGCCACGCAACCCTCCGCCCCACCGGTGACCATGGCCGGCGGCCCGCTCCCCGACCAAATGCGTGCGATGCTGCAACGCATGCGCGCCGAGGTGGAAAAGCGCTGCGACTACGTCGGCCCCTCATTCGCCGAGGAAGCCCGCAAGATCCATCGCGGCGACACCGAGCCCCGCGGCATCTACGGCGAGGCCACCCCCGAACAGGCCGAGGCCCTCGCCGACGACGGCATCGAGGTCGCCCGCATCCCCTGGGTGCCCCGGGCAGACGGATAACGGATGGGTGACCGCCGCCGCCGCTAACACCCCGGACGGCCCCGCGCTTGCCGTCACACACCTGCGCACCGAGTTCCGCATCCAGGGCGCCTGGCACCCGGCGGTCGACGACATCTCGTTCAGCATCGCCCGGCGCGAGACCCTGGCGCTGGTCGGCGAGTCCGGCTGCGGCAAGTCGATCACCGCGCTGTCGGTGATGGGGCTGGTGCCGCGCCCGCAGGGCCGCATCGCCGCCGGGCGCATCCTGCTGGACGGCACCGACCTTACGAAACTGCCCGAGCCGGCGCTGGAAAAACTGCGCGGCGCAAGCGTGGCGATGATCTTCCAGGAGCCGATGACCAGCCTCAATCCGGTTATGACGGTCGGCGCCCAGGTGGCCGAGGCGCTGACGGTCCACCACGGCCTGTCCCGCCGCGCCTCCGACGCCAAGGCCCTCGCCGTGCTCGACGAGGTCAAGATCCCCTCGGCGGCCGCGCGCTTTCACGAGTACCCGCACCAGTTCTCCGGCGGCATGCGCCAGCGGGTGATGATCGCGATGGCGATCGCCTGTGACCCCGCCGTGCTGCTGGCCGACGAACCCACCACGGCGCTGGACGTGACCATCCAGGCCCAGGTGCTGGGCCTGCTCGCCGATCTGCGGGAACGCCACGGCATGGCGATGCTGTTCATCACCCACAATCTCGGCGTGGTGGCGCAAATCGCCGACCGGGTCGCGGTGATGTATGCCGGCCAGATCGTCGAGCAGGCACCGGTCGCCGCCATCTTCGCCAACCCAGCGCACCCCTACACGCGCGCCCTGTTCGCCGCGATCCCCAGGCTGGACATGCCGCTGGACACGCCCGACCAAATCCTGACCGCCATCCCCGGAAGAGTGCCGCCATTGGACGCGATGCCGACGGGCTGCCGCTTCGCGCCGCGCTGCCCGCTGGTCCAGGCCGGCTGCGACGCGCCGCAGGTCCTGGACACCGTATCGCCCGGCCACAGCACACGCTGTCACGTAGCAGCAAGGCGCCGCCCCGCGGCCTGACGGACCGCAACCGCCGCCCCTTCACCGGCACCGCAACACCGATCAAGCGCGCCGCGCCGCAATCGGGCACCCTGCCCAAATGCCCGCGCGAGAATCCGCATGACCCCGGTTGGCAAAGCCCTCTGGCTGATGATCCGCCACCGCCCGCACGTGAATTGCCAGACGCCACAAGCGAATTGACAGAACCCGCTGGCCCGCCTGAGATCGAAACAAGCCCGCGGTCTTGTCGTCGCGCCGGTGCGATTGTAGCCGCTGTCTGACCCGCCTCGCATCGCCACGTCGATGGAAGCAACCGCGATGGATTTCGGATTCTACCTGCCCTGCTACTGGCCGGACACCAGCTACCACGCCGCCGACATGTACCGCGACGTGGTCCAGGAAGCGCAGGCCGCCGAAGACATCGGCTGCATCTCCCTCAGCATCCCCGAGCACCATTTCATCAACTACCTGGTGCATCCAAGCCCGCTGCTCACCGCCGTCCAGGTGGCCGCCGCCACCAGGCGCATTCCGATCATCACCGCCGTGCTCGTGCTGCCGTTCTACGACGTACGCCGCCTGGCCGGTGAGATCGCGCAGGCGGACTGCCTGACCGGCGGGCGAATTCAACTGGGCGTCGGCCGCGGTGCATTCCGCTACGAATTCGACGCGTTCGGCGTCCCGGTCGAGGAAGCCCGCGACAGGTTCGACGATTCGCTGAACCTGTTGATCAAGCTGCTGTCCGAGACCGAGGTCTGCTGGCGCAGCAAGTATTACAGCTTTGGCCCGCTGACCGTCACGCCGCGTCCGCTGCAGGTTCCCTATCCGCCGATCTGGATCGCGGCGCTGAACCGGCCCTCCATCATGGCAGCGGTCCGGCGTGGCTTCCACGTGATGACGACGCCGCTTCGCGACCCGATGGACGCCGTGCGAATGCAGGCCGGCGCCTTCTTCGATGCGCTGCCGAAGGGCAGCAGCCAGCGCTTTTCAATGCTCCGGATGGGTTACGTTGCGGCCAATGAGGCCGATGCGCGCGAGAAGGTCGCCATGGCATACGCCAACCACCAGCGCTTCGTGAACGTTTTCAGCACCCAAGGCACGGTGCGCCAAGGCGAGATCGTCCCGCTCGAAGTTGACGATACGCTTCAGGACATCGAGAACCGTTTGATCATCGGCACCGCGGAGCAATGTGTCGACAGACTGGGGCCGTACGCCGAACTCGGCATCCACGACATCCAGCTCAATATGAATTTCGGCGCGAGCCACGTCGACGTCATGAATTCGCTGGAGCGGTTCGCGGCGAAAGTGATGCCGCATTTCGGGCCGCCTCGCAAGCCGATCGGGCCAAATTCGTAACCTTGGGGGCGGTTGATGCCGCCTTGTCGACACACGACACAAGCCAGGCCAGCTTGCACCGAGATTGGCGCGGACCCTGCCAAACGGCAGCATGACATCGGCCCGCCGGAATCCAACAGCCGGCAGCAGCGGATCCCGCGGGGCTACCCGATTTTTTGCACGCTTGCCGTTTCTGAATGGACCAGGCTCTTCACCGGCGGCACTATCGGAGCGAGCGCCGGAAACGAGTCACCTGCCTGCGACGGCCACACCAAGGGAGATGCCGCATGACTGACAGCCGGCAGCCGCCAGCACCGAGCGCCCAGGCTACGTCGGGGGTAACCGCTTTGCTTTGCGGAAGAACGTTGCGGACACATCTCACAGTGGCCTGTGCGATACTCGTGCCGCTCCTTATATCCACTGCGCCTGCCTCCGCGCGCCCAATGCACGTGCTGGCCTCCACCCCGGCGGCCGAAACCATCATGCGCGGCGACCACGCGGAATATGTCGTGCGCTTCGACGGCCCGGTCGACCACGCGCAATCCCGGATCGAGATCCTGCAGGACGGCCACCTGGTGGCGAGTCTGCACCCCCTGCTGGACAGCGCGCCCGACGTCCTTTTCGCATCGTCTCGTTTGCCGGCATCGGGCCACTACGCGCTTCATTGGGTTGTGAAATCGATCCCGGATCAGGATGTCTCCGAAGGAACGATCCCCTTTTCAGTCGCGCGGTGAGCACCATGGCGCCGACCGGGGCGTGCTGGATCGTTTAGGGCCTGAGGCGAGATAACCGCTTCAAGTAGCGCACGACTTGCGCTCGCACCGCCATGCCGGCTTGCGCTCACAGCGTCGTACCGGCGCATGACGGAAGCGACAATCGTGCGCACGGTGAGACGATTCGGTTATCCTGCGTCGAGCCCTAAGCGGTTATTCGCCGCCTCCATCCCGAGGCTTGCAACACGCCGCGCCGGCTGACGATTCGGCGAGTCTCATCGGCGGCAAGGTCTGCGCAAAGCGCCGTGCGCGAGGCGGCCTCGGCGGATCAGGGGCGCGGCGCGCCCTTACGATGCAGGCGACCGACCGAACCGGCCCTCAAGGTCCGGTCCGCTCAAGAGTGAGGATGAAGGTGCAGCCAGGCCCGCGCCAACGACCCCCGGTATCGTCCACCTGGCCTCGAAACGTGGCTCCTTCGAATTGGCCGACGATCCAGGTTCCCCCGAAAACCATCTGCAACCCGCCATCGGGGGCGATAGTGCCCCGGAACCCACCGAACCGGACCGAACTGCCATGGACCTTGAAGTTGTCGACCTTCGTTCCGCTGAGACACGTACCTCCCGCGGTCGACAGCACCTCTGCGGTGCCTGTATATGTGCCATTGCGGCTGACGGCTTGAGTTGGAACCGGCAACGAGGGCTCCAGCCCAGGCGGCGGGCCCGCCAGACCGCCTGGCATGACGGGCGCAGGCGAGTTCAGCGGTACCGGCCCCGTCGGGGTATCGAGAATAACATTCGGTCCCGGCAAGCCGGTCTGAACCGTACAGCCGAACAGCGTCAGGCATGCGGGAAGAAGGCACGCCCGGACGCCGGCGCACAATGACTTTGCGACGTTGATCGGCCGAAGCTCCCAGATACGCAGTGTCATCCCATCATTCCCTGATCATACGCTGCCACTTACCAATTGCCCGAACTGTCCGCCTCGAAATGAAAGCCGCAGGCGTCGCCAAAGACGTTACCTGCCATGTGGCTCGAACTGGCGGTCCCGCGGATATAGGCAGCGCCGGACGCCGCCTGAAATGACCCATCCGAGGCAATCGCGACGTTGAATATCCGCGTGGGCTGGTCGGGCACCTGCGGCTGATTGAGCGTATAGCTGAACGCATTGTCGGTCACGCGCAGCGTCAGCATGTCTTCGGTCCCGCACGACATTGGGGTGCCCTGAATGAGCTGCATGATGCCATTGTAAGTCCCGTTGACGGACACGGGTGCGGTTGGCAATGCAACGGCGGCCGGCGCCATCGAAGGTGTCTCGGGCGTGGCGGTGCATCCTGAAGCCACCACGCAAACTGTCACAATCACCAGGCGAACCCGCAACCCCGACAAGCTATGTTCCCCCCCGACAAATAGGTGCGACCAACGTTGGAAACGGCGAGCCCACTCTGTCAATCCACTTAAGTTACCATTGTAGTTGCGCAGCAATGGCTCATCAAGCAAACTTCGTATTGGTTTCGGATTGCTCAGTACCGATGGGGGATCAGTCATGTCCATGCGTGGCCGTTCGCTAGCACTCGTTCTGACACTGGCAGCCTGCGCGCAGCCGGCAACACCGGATCTGGGCGTCGCGCTCAAAGGGATCGAGCAGTCCCGCTTCCTCGCGTGCTCGGGCCCACCAACTCTGGAGTATCCCCAAGGTGACCAGGACCGCATGTCATTCGTGACGAACCTGAAGCGGGGTGAGTCGATGGGTATTACGAGCCCTACGGCCTTCGCGCCAGCATCATGCTCGGTGGATGCCCTGTTCGGGAACTCCCACCTTGTTAGCGCGAATTTCTCGGGTGACCAGACGATGTGTCAGCTCGTGTTCGCCCCCTGCCTGCAGAAATAAGTTCGGTGTCGTGGCTGCGGCGACGCGGCGCGGGCCGTCCTGGATCAAGCCGCCCGCGCCGGATCCCTACTGCATCGATATGACCATGGCGTCACCGCCCAGGCTCAGCATCAGCCCGGTCCGCTTTGCCTTCAGGTGCATGATGACGCCGGACTCATTCTGCATCCACAGGTCGCCGCCGCTCAGGTTACCGAGAGCGAAGCCGTAGCGAGCCTGACCGTACGTACCGGCAAAGTTCGCCAGGTTTCCGAGCTTGTAGATTTCACCTTCGGCACTGATCGTGGACGCGCCGATGCCGCCGACGCCGAGACCGCCGATCGAGAATGTATAAGCAGCGCCCTGGTAATAGAGCGTCCCGGTGCCTCCGCCGGCACTGGCGAGATAGGCCACCTGGACCTGATCCATGTTCACGGTACCGGACGGCGTCAATCCGGCGACGGCCTGTGGCCCGAGCTGGACGGAGGTGTTACAGCCGGTCAGCGACATTAGCGCGGCCAACGCAATCCCGATCAAGGCCCGATGATATGGCACAAGTCGGCGCTTCTCCCGCAGCTTCGTGGTCCGGCTGTCGTCCGATACATCGATCATGCTTGTGTTCCCCCAAACTTTAACGGCTCTCCGCCGCGATTCCGCACGCGCTACCTACTGACTCAGCATATCCAGGCCTCGCACTCGCATTACGGAGGCGGCACGACGCGGTAGTACACTCCGTTCGCCCCGTAGGCGGGGCTGAACCACGCCGCGCCGCAGTTGTAATAGGTGGCCCCGTTAAATGGCGTGTAAGCGCATCCGCCGGGCAATGCCGCATAAATGGTGCCATTTGCGTAGGCGGCGGCGGCATTCGCGTTCGCCGTGTTTGCCGCGGCGACGCCGACCGCGGCGCCGACCGCTACCCCGGCTGCGACGGCCCCAGCCCCGCTCCATCCGCCGCAGTTGTAGCAGCCCGTCCCGTAGTACTGGTTGACCACTGTCGGCGGATGGTAGGCGCCGGCATAGGTCGTGGTGCCGGCGTAGTGGGTGCCGTAGGCGTACTGGCCGTTGCTCTCGCCGACCCAGTGCCCGTTATTCGTGGCGACAGCACCGCCATAGGAACCGGTCGCATAATGCGTGCCATAGGCCGTGGTGCCGTAGCTCCCTGAATTGGTTTTTCCATTCGCGCCCTGCGACGCCCAGCTACCGTTCTTGGCCTCGGCTGACCCACCATTGGAGGTGGTGGCATAATGTGTCCCGCCGGCGGTAGTGCCATAGGTTCCCGAAGCGGTATGGCCATTCGCGCCCGCGGCCCAGTGGCCGTTGCTGGCTGCCGCACCGTAATGTCCACCGCCGGCGGTCTCACCGCCGCGCATCCAGGCGCCGGCAGGCTGCATCTGAACGAGCGCCAGCACGCCGCCCGCGATCATCAAGCCGATGTGTCGCATGATGAGGCTCCTCTTGTCAGGGCTTGCCAGGCGTCGCGGCATCGGGGCGCGCGAATGTCATTCGCGGCGCCTTCAGCGCGGGGGCGGACGTGAAGTCCGCGTCCTTCGTGGCCGCGTTGAGGTGCCAGTTGGAGAACTGGATCTCATAGCGAGACTGCGTCGGGTCCTTCGGATAAATCGCGCGGATCATCCGCGGCAGCCCGTCATCGATACCGATCCATACCTCCGCCTGCACATTGCCGTTGGTGATCGCCACCATGTCGGTGATGGTATCGCCGACCACGTGTGACTGGCCGATGACGAAGGCGGAGGTCAGTCCCTCGGACAGATTCTTGTACGGATCCGCGACGACAACCTCGGAGAACGGGAAATAGATCGCGGCCGTGTCAAAGGCCTGCTTCATCGCCCCCTCGATCGTCGGCGGCGCGTCGGCAACCGCGACCAGTTCCGCCGCCGGGGCGTACGCCATCATCATCTTGCCATCGTAATAGAACTCCGACGCCGGGCCGTCTCCCGGCGTGATCACGCGCAGCTTGTTGGGGCGTTGCACCGCAACCTGCGACAGCGTCGCGTAGTACAGCGGCTGGCCGTTGCGCGCGGGCGATTCGTAGGTCGTCACGGCGGTGAAGCTCATCGACTTCGCGCCGGCGAGCCGCTGGCTCATCGCTTTCAGCATCGCGAGTGCGGTCGGCTCGATCGCCGGATGCTCCGGCGGCGGCGGCTGGGCCGGTGGC
>DASRQX010000238.1:0-28414 GCA_035696165.1 Acetobacteraceae bacterium
CGCCGCGGGGAGCGCATATGATGTTGAAGGTTCGAACCGCCGTAGCGAACGGCACCCTCGAGCGAGACTACGCTGTAGCTGAGCGCTGGGCACGACGCCCGTTTCGACGAGCCGCCTGACCCCCACCTTTCGGACGGTCTCATGCGTACCAGCAGGCCAGTTGGTTACCTCCGGCCAACGTCGCCGACACGACGGAGGCGCTTGCGGCCAAGGTAGAAGACGACCAGCCCGTAACCCCGGGTCTGGTCGCGTGCCTCAGCCCATACATGCGCGAGCACATCCGTAGCTTCGGCCAGTACGTCCTAGACATGGATGTACTGCCCGGACCCCTCAACCCCCAACCGCTCCCGTTCGAGCTGGCCTTGTGACGACGTTTTACAGGTATCCTGAACCTAGGCCATCACCGATCACTTCCGTTTCATCGGCGCACCGAAGTCCCAACCTCCGTAGGCATAGGGGTATACCAGCGGCCTTAGAGATTGACCCACCGACAGTGCCCCGTCATGCCCGCGAAGGCCAGGGTATCCACGACTTGTCTTTGTCGCAGCGAAGTAAGTCGTGGATACCGGCCTTCGCCGGCATGACGCGGGGTAGCACCGAAGAGTCGATCATTCGGGCGCCGGGATGTGAGATCATCGCATTGTTCTGTCCGGATTCGTTGAGACGGGAGGCGCGCTCCGGCCGACCTTATCTGCGACAAAACCCACATTCGGTGCGACTGATCCGCGCTATTCCGTCACTTCGTGCGCGAGTTCGGCAACGATGAAGTGGTGGGCGGATAGGCCGAAGTCGAACTTGAACCCGCCGAAACGCGCCAGGTCATTGGTGTTGATGAACCACAACAAGCCGCTGTTGCGATTGGCTTGCCGGCTCAGGATCGAGGCGATCACCGTACTGTGGTCCTTGCAGAACTTTTGGATACTCGTTGGCGCGGTCGGATCCTTCGAGGTGAAGGAACCGCGCGGTGGCAATGGCAGCGACGCAAGTTGATCGGCAATCGCCCGATTCGCCGCGACCATTCCGCTCACGCCCGGATCGGTCACCATCGCGTCCTCGATCAGGCGAACATAGCCGATGGCGGCCGCACAGCCCGGATCGATGGTGTCGTATTCGACACCCGGCGTGTGCTTCTTGCGGACGTTGACCTCGATCGCGGTGATGTTCGCCGCCGGAATGCCCGCCGCGACGAGCAACTGGGATTTCGGTGTCACCGTCACCCCGCCGGGCCCTGCCAACTCGTCGGCATCGAACAGCGTGACGTGCTCGATGAGACCGACGTCGCCGATCTTATGTTGCACAACCGTATTTAGCAGGCTGAACGCGCCGCGGCTGTGTGCGCTCATGCGGATCGCAGTGATCGGTCCGGTGATCTGGACAGCGGTGAGGCACTGCCTGATCTCCGCGTCGCTGATCGTGTCGTGCGAGGGAACGCCGATCAGAACGAAGCCGGAACCGGATTCGGCGCCGCGCATTCCGTGTGTGAGCACGTCGTTGCCGATCTCACCCTGCACGGCGCCGGCAGAGAAGAAGATGTGGACCTTGAGGTTCGGGGTGTCCTCGTCACCGCGGGTGCTGAGGATGACGTTGTCGGGCACGAAAACGAGGAAGCGGCCGACATCGTAAGTCTGCAACGACTTTTTATTTTCGTCGGCGCGGATCGGCAGCAGGTCCTGCGCGACCGCCGCTGGCGCCGGTTGGCGCTGTACGGCCCGGTTGGTTTCCGCGGCCTGATGCCCAGTCTCGGCGAACCCAGGCGCGGCGAACCCAGGCTCGGCCTGGCGCGGCGCGGCATGGCCCTGCTGCACCACATGGACCAGCTCGTGCGCGAGCAAACGCGAGCCGGCCTGGGAATGCGGCGCATAGGCGCCTGACGCGAACACCACGTGGTCGCCCAACGTGTAGGCGCGCGCATTGATGGCGGCAGCGGACTCGGCCGCCTGGGCGTCGGCATGGATGCGCACGCGGCTGAAATCGTAGCAGAACCGCGCCTCCATGAACGCGCGGCTCGCCGGATCGAGCGTCGTGCCCTGCGTGCGCAACGTTTGCTCCACCGCCTCCGGCGCCACTGCGGCGGGATAGGTTTGCGATGCGAATTTCGGCAGCACCAACGGCGCCGAGCTTCCCACCGGCGGCAGCGTCGACAGCGCGTCGCGCAGCCGGTCGTCCTTGCCCATGATGAGGTTGTGCGCACCATGGTGGACCGGGGCGGTGCGGTAGTTGTCGTAGAGCTGCGTGTAGAGCGGCGAGCTCACACCACCGAGCATCCCGCCATTGGTCTTGAACCAGCCGTCGATGGAGGCCTGCAGCTTCTCATGCCGGGCCTGGTAGCTGCTGTTGGTATAGTAGGCACGAAACCGCATGCTGGTGTGGAGATAGTCGGCCTGCTGCTGCGTCATCACGCCGGTCGCAATGCCGCCCGCCATCAGCGCGGCAAGGTCCGCGTCGAGATGGTTCAGCACCCAGGTCGTAATGATTCCCAACTCGCCGGGTCCGTTGATCGCATCGAACAATGCCACCTCGGCGAGGGCGGACGGCAGGCGCGGCGCGCCGGGTTCGGCGATCATTTCGGAAATCCGCCCGCCGGCGCCGCTATGGCCGGTCAGGATCACGCGGCCAACCTTCGGCGCCTCGATCACCGGCAGGCCCCACGCGCCGGCAGCGGTCAGCGCGGTGAATACCGTGGCAATGTACGCGTCGGCGTTGAGTTTGCCGAACCCGGAGCCTGCCGTCCCCTGCGGCAGCACGCCGATGATCGGTCGCTTACTCGCGGCGATCTGTTGCTCGATCCGGTCGGAATCGATGTCGCGTACCGTGCCGGGTGCGAGCGTGGCGTCGTCCTTGCCCTTGGTCGTACGCTGGCGGTAGCCGACATTGTGGCCGTGCAGGTGAAGCAGCACGTCGATCGGCTGGGTCGTGTCGAGCGGTGACGGGATCAGCACGATCACCCGGTTATCGGCGGCTTCCTTGGTGGCCGATTGCGGGTCCGGCTCGGTGTTGCCCCCGGTTATGCCCTCGAGCGGAATACGACGCACGCCAGCAATCATCGTCTCCGCCTGGTTCCAGCCCCCCGTGGGCGCGGTCGTCTCGGCGGATTTCGCCCCACTGGTCGATGCGTCCGACCATTGGCGCCGGATGACCGGTGCGGCCCGCGCCCGCATGACCGTTATCGCCGGCCGGACGACCGGTCCCCGCCTCATCGCTAGCGGAGCGGCGTCGGCGAAGGCCGGGCTCTTGCGCACCGCCGTCTCGTCATCTTCGCAAGCGGCGCATTTGCGCTGTGCAACCCCAGCGGCCGGAATTCGCATTACCTCGTCTGCGACGCGATCCGCCTCGTACTCAAGCGGATCATCGACCCGACCGATCGCAAGTTTCGGCTGTATGACGCCGAGCGCCGGAGTTCGCGCTGCCGAGAGGGGCGCGTGAGGCTGGGTTGCCCGGTCAGTTGGAAACAATGCAACCTTGCTGAAATCCCATGTGACGCCGGGCATCGCGCTTCGGGTAGTTGGGCTTGCCGGATCGGTTTCCTGGCCGTTGTGGCTGTGCGGCTGGTCGCGTGGCTGGTTCGCAGCCCGCTGCGCCGGTAGCCGAGACGTTGGTTGGTTTCCGAAGCTGCGCTGGTGCACGCGCGTCTGCTCGGCCGGATCGTGGCCGGGCCGATGCCCTACCGGCGTCGCGCGCTGGGGCGCCAGGTTGCTGCTCGGCCACTCGGCGGTCTTCGGCTCTGGTTTGGCAACCTTCGGAGCCAACATGGATGCACCCTCGCTGGTCGGCGTCGGTTGTAGAGAACATCAATTTTCAGCGGCGTGTAATACCAGGCGCCCGAATGATCGACTCCCCGGTGCTGCCCGCCGGCATGACGGGGGTAGCAGCCCGTGCGTCACTGTTTATGGCCGTTGGTCTAAGCCCGATCTCAGTGACTTACAAAAGGCTGCTGTCGGCTGGTTATCCGATTTCGGCGGCGGTGGTCGGCGCGGCGCCACTGCGACTGATGGTGCGCTCGCCTCAAATGGCAGCGTCTCAAACTGCACGAGTACGTCGCTGAAATGATCCGTCGCAACTGGAATGTTATCGCCGCGCACTGCACGCCGGCAAGCAAGGTCTTGCTTGGCTTCAACGCAGATCACAAGCGCAAAGGCCCGGTCTCCGAGCGACGTGCCGAGGGAATGAGGTACGACGAATACCTCTGCTTAAAGGTTGCCTCCGGGCGCTTCCGCTGCTGGCTCCGGCGAAATCACCGACACAATTCTCGGACGCTGCATAATTTTTGGGATGTCAGAACGAACAGTCGACCGCTCGTGGTACTCTATAGAATCATCCACTTCGCGCGGCAGCGCGGGCCCGCCAGCCATCTCGGGAAAAAACACTGGGGTGGACCAGTGATCCGCAGCCCTTCAGAAGCAGGTTCAGTTATCGGTGACTTGTCATATTCCGATCCGATGGCGAATTGGTTGCGGCGCAGCCATTCACTTGTCCGTGAACAACCATTTCATCACTAACCTCCATCGACGACGGTTGCTACGTTATCTAACCACAATAATGAACGGCAAATGACAAAGCCGTTGCGGGGATGAGGAGCGATCAGGGATGTTGCTCACAGCGCCTGGCGTCTATATCGAGGAACTTTCCAGTGGCGTGCACACCATCGTGGGTGTGGCAACATCCATCACCGCGTTCGTCGGTTATACCGGCAGCGGACTGGATGCGACCCCCGTCATCCTCAACAGCTTTGCGGATTTCGAGCGCGGCTTCGGCGGCCTCGTGGCGGACAGCGAGCTGTCCTATGCGGTGCAGCAATTCTTCGCCAATGGCGGATCGCAGGCGATCGTGGTGCGGGTCCCGAAGAACGGCGCGGAACCCGCCAGCCTGACCATTGCAGACGTCGGTGGCACCGGCCATTCGCTGGTGCTGCAGGCGATCAGCACCGGAAGCTGGGCCAGTCAGGTCACGGTCACGATCGACTATGGCGGGCTGCCGACCAGCGGGCAACCAGGCTACGACCAATACGGCTTCAACCTCACCGTCAACAACCTGAGCAGCGGCGCCAGCGAGAGCTTCCCGGTGGTTACGATGGACCCCGGCAAGGCCAATTTCGTGCAGTCGGTGGTGAACGATCCCGACAACGGCTCGCGAATGATCCAGGTGCACACCGTGGAGGCGTTGCCGACGACGCCGGTGCTCGGGGCGACCGGCACGCCGCCGCAGCCGGCGCGCACCGGGGTGATCGCGAAGGCGACCGCCGCGACCGTCGTCACGGCGTTCGGGGCCGCCAACGCAGTTGCCGGCTTCAACATCGCCATCGACGGCGATGGCGGCACGGACGTCCCGGTCCTCGCCGCCACCGACCCACGCCCCACCACGATCACCCAAATATTGCGACTGGTGCAGATCCGCACCGCGCGGGCGCTGCAGGCGAAATATCCGGGTGCTGCCGTCAGCATCACGCAGACCCAGTCCAACCTCGGCACGGCGACGCTCGATTCGATCCTGGTCTCGCTGTCCATTCCGGGCAAGCCGGATGCGGGGGCGGTCTTCGCCAAGGCGTCGGCCGCGATGTCTCCCGCGCCCACGGTCGACGCGGCGAGCGTGCTGGGACTCGAGAGCCCGCTGAGCACCAACGTCGCCGCCTACTGGTTCGGCGGACAGAGTGCCAAGAAGGATTTCCAGCTCAGCGTCACCCAGGGCAGCGACGGCACCAGCTTGCCGACCAGCGTGCAACTCGTCGGCGACGAGGCGGCGTTCACCGGTATCTACGCGCTCGACAAGGTGGACCTGTTCAATATCCTGTGCATTCCCGACGCCACCCGCGCCAGCGTCAGCAATCCCTCGGTGCTCGATACCACGGTCGGCTCGCCCAACGATGTCTGGGCGCCGGCGATGGACTATTGCAAGAAGCGCCGTGCCTTCCTGCTGATCGACCCACCGCCGAGCGTCAACGACATTCCCTCGGCGTTGGCTTGGAAGACCAGCGGATTGACGGTCACCGACTCGAATGGCGCGGCGTATTTCCCGCGCCTGCGGATACCCGATCCGCTGAACCAGAACGCGCTGCGCACGTTCGCGCCGTGCGGCGTGATGGCCGGCGTCTATTCCACGACCGACTCGAACCGTAACGTCTGGAAGGCGCCGGCGGGTACCGAGGCGACGCTGTCGGGCGTGCAGAAGCTGGTCTACACGATGACCGACGCCGAGAACGGCGAGCTGAACCCGCTTGGCCTGAACTGCCTGCGCAGCTTTCCGATCTATGGCTTCGTCAGTTGGGGCGCGCGCACGCTGGCCGGCGCCGACGCGATGGCATCGGAATGGAAATACGTTCCGGTGCGCCGCTTCGCGCTGTTCCTGGAAGAAAGCCTGTATCGCGGCCTGCAATGGGTGGTGTTCGAGCCGAACGCCGATCCGCTATGGGCGGCGATCAGGCTCAATGTGAACGCCTTTATGCAGACGCTGTACCGGCAGGGCGCCTTCCAGGGCACCACGCCGGCGGCGGCCTATTTCGTTCGTTGCGACAGCACCACCACCACGCAGGCCGACATCGATGCCGGCGTGGTCAACATCATTGTCGGGTTTGCGCCGCTGAAGCCGGCCGAATTCGTCGTCCTGCAGATCCAGCAGATCGCCGGCCAGCTCGCAAGCTGACCGTCGGTCGGGAGGATTCCAATGGCGCAGTTCACTGTGAATGCGACGCGCTTTGACCCCTACAAGAATTTCAAGTTCCGCCTGAAATGGGACGGTCAGTACGTCGCCGGCATCTCCAAGATGACCGGCGGGCTGAAACGCACCACCGAGGTCGTGAAGCACCGCGAGGGAGGTGACCCGTCCACCAGCCGCAAGTCACCCGGCCGCACCGAGTTCGATGCCATCACGCTGGAGCGCGGCGTGACGCACGACACCGCGTTCGAGGCGTGGGCGCGCAAGGTATGGAACTTCGGTGCCGCGCTCGGTGCGGAAGTGTCGCTCAAGGACTTCCGCAAGGACATCATCCTGGAGCTGTACAACGAGGCCGGGCAGCTCGCGATCGCCTACAAGATCTATCGGTGCTGGGTGTCCGAATACCTGGCCATGCCCGACCTGGACGCGAACGCCAACGCAGTCGCCATCCAGCACATCAAGCTGGAGAACGAGGGCTGGGAGCGCGACACCGACGTGCCCGAGCCAGCCGAGCCGAGCTTCACCTGATCAGGGCGCACGGCCATGGCGGAGGGCGCAGAGCTGCTGCGGACATGGGAGCACGGGCAGGGCCTTCCGCCGGCCGCGCGGCTGCTGCATCTGGCGGGTGAGAATACGGCGGACCTGCCGGTCGGCGCCGCGGTCGCCGCCCTGCTGGCGCGGCATCGCGCCTGGTTCGGCCCCACTTTGCGCGGCGTCGCGGACTGCCCACAGTGTAATACGCGACTGGAAATAGCCTGCGACGTCGACGAACTGCTGCGGACGCCGGTGCCGGGGCCAGGCGTTCACAGCGTCGCTGCCGACGGCCACCGCGTGCAGTTCCGGTTACCGACCGTTGCCGACCTGATCGCCGTGGAGTCAGGGCTGGACGAGGACGTAGCTGCGCTGGGCCTGCTCGATCGTTGCCTGGTCGATGCCAAAGCCGACGCGGCGTTGCTGGCACCGGTTTCCGAGCGAATGGCTGAGATCGATCCGCTGGGCGACGCCGAGCTGGCGCTGCAATGTGAATCGTGCGGCGCGCAATTCGCCCGCGGGCTCGATGCGGGCGAATTCCTTTGGCGCGAGATCGAAACCCGCGCCTTGCGCCTGCTCGGCCACGTGCATGCGCTGGCGCGCGCCTATGGCTGGCGCGAGGCCGACATTCTGGCGATGTCACCGACGCGTCGGCAGGTCTATCTCGACCTGGTCGGCGCATGAGCGCGTATCTACGCCGTCTCGTCGCGCGCAGCCGCGGTACGCTCGAGACGGTGCAACCACGCGTGCCGGCCCGGTTCGAGGCCTGGTCGGAGCCAATGGCACCGATCGGGGACGGCGTTGCACAAGCCTCGCCGGAAGCCGACGCCGAACATCCGGCATCATCGCGGGCGCAGCGCGAAGCTGCGGACGATGCGGCGCCGATCATCGCAGGCAGGCCGCATCGTCCGACGACGCCGCGGGGCGTTGAGGCGTTGCCGCGTGAGCCAAGCAGGGATGGCGTAGCAGCACCGATCGCACGCGCCTCCCCATTAGATCGGTGGGCAGGTCCGGGAGCAGAGCTGGGGGCTGATCCGTGGGAAAATCCGTCGCGCGAACCGCCGCCACCCCGCGTCCCTTCGTGGCGATCGGAACGGTCCCTGACGCCGGCCACACCTGAGGCCGCCTTGCCGATCCCCGCTTCGCCGCAAACGCCGCTTGCGGCGCGGATGCCGGCGCACACCGGCCCGGCACCCCAACGCCAGCGCCGCGGCATCTCGTCGGCCATGCTCGAGCCCGCCGCGCCGGCGGTAGCGGCCGACAACGTGGTGCATGTCACCATCGGCCGGGTCGACGTACGCGCCGTCGCGCCCCCCGCCGCGCCGCCACAGCGCCCTCGCGCCGCCCAGCGTGGCCCCGGTCTGGAAGAGTGGCTGGCGGGCAGGTCGCGTTCATGAGCACCGATCTCGCCATCGCCGGGGTCACCGCGGTGCTGCGGGCAATGCTGCATGGCGGCCTGGTCGATCACGTCCAGCTCGGTGCGCAGGGGCCGGTTTCCATCACCGCCGAGGCGCCGGACCGGATCAAGACCGACGGCGCCGATCTGCCGGATCAGATCAACCTGTTCATGTACCACGTCACGCCGAACGCGGCCTGGCGCAACTGGGACATGCCGTCGCGCGACGCCGCCGGCAACCGCATCAGCAACCCGCCGTTGGCGCTGGATCTCTATTACCTCGTCACCGCGTACAGCCAGAAGCAGCTCTACGCCGACGTACTGCTCGGCTACGCCATGCAATACCTGCACGAGATCGCGGTGCTCACCAGCCAAGGCATCCAGAACGCGTTGAGCACGCCACCGCCGGAGATCCCGATCCTGACGGCGGCCGACGTGCTCGACCAGGTCGAGCAAATCAAGATCGTGCCGCACGCGATGGGCACCGAGGAGATGTCGCGCCTGTGGATGGCGTTCCAGACCAGCTACCGCCCGTCGGCGGTCTACCAGGTATCCGTGGTGCTGTTACAGAACCGGCGCCCGTCCGCCTCGCCGCTGCCCGTGCTGACGATCGGGCCATGGAATCCGACATGGAAACAGCCGGGCGGCATCATCTCCAACCCCAACCTGAACGCACCGACGCCGACCCTGGTCGCCGCCACGCCGCCCAACAGCCAGCCCGCGGTCCGCATGGGCGACGCGCTGACGGTCACCGGCTTCCGTCTCACGGATGCCGGCCCGGCCACGCTGCGCTTCACTCACACGCTGACCGGTGCGATCAACGACCTGCCGGGTACCGCGGCGGGAAGCGCGCTGACGGCGACGCTGCCGGCCGCGTCGGATGCTTGGCGCGCCGGATTCTACAGCGTCAAGGCGCTGATCGGCACGGCGCCTAACGTGCTGACCACCAACGCGCTGCCGGTCGTGCTGGCGCCGACCATCGGCACGATGGCCAAATCGGGCGGCGGCACCGCGACAGTGCTGACCGTCGACTGCAGCCCGAAGGTGTGGCGGGCGCAGCGCGTGTCCTGCATCATTGCGCAACTGGAGCTGTTTCCGGATGCCTGGACGACCGACCCGACCGCCACGCTGACCTTCAGCTTCGACGAAACGGTGTTTGCCGGCGAGACACCATGGATCCGGCTGCGGGTGGACGACGTCGACAGCATCTTGATCAATTACGGCGCCACGCCGCCCGGGTTCCTCGCTTCGCAAAAGGCGCCGCTGTGAACGCGCCGCTTTCCGCGATCAGTCTACTGCACGCCAACCAGCGGGCGCTGGCGATGCATCTCGCGGTGTTGCGCCGACGTCTTGAAGGCGCGGAGGTGCCGACGCCAGATCCACGTGAGGCCCCGGACCCACGTGAGACGATCGCCACGCTTGGCCGCATCGCGCGCCTGTTCGGCCTGTCGCGGTTCGAGGCAGAGACGCTGCTGCTGGCCGCGGCGGCGGATCTGGACAGCGCCATCCCCGCCCTGTGCGCGGCTGCTCACGGTGATGCGGGCCACGGTGGCGCGGGCCATGGCGACGCGGGGCACTCCTGGCCGAGCTTCGGGCTCGCCCTGGCCCTGTTGCCGGAGCCGCACTGGTCGGCACTGACGCCGGACGCCCCGCTGCGCCGGTGGCAGTTGGTGGAGCTCGACAGCACCACCGGGATTGCTACAGGCCGCCTGCGCGCCTCCGAGGTGATCCTGCACCATTTGGCCGGCGTCGGCGGGCCAGACGAGCGGTTGTCCGGCTGGGTGCGCCAGGCGCCGCCACGCGGCAGGCTGCCGGCAAGCCATGCCGAGGCCGCCGCGCGCGCTGCTGCGCTGTGGGCCGCCGCCTCCGAGGCCGGAGTCACCAACGACGGCATGGTCCCGCCGGTGCTGGAGCTGACCGGGCCGGACCCCGGGATGCTGCGCGAGGCCGCTGCCCACATCGCAGAGCAGGCGGGGTTGGGATTGCACGCCGTGGCACATGCCGACCTGCCGGCGCGGCTGGAGGCCGTGCTGCCAGTGCTGCGGCTGATCCAGCGCGACGCGATGCTGGCCGGCGCCGCACTGCTGATCGAGGGCGCCGTCCCGGGCCCTGCCCTCGCCGCGATGCTCGATCTGATCCAGTGCCGGCTGATCCTGACCGCTTCCAAACCCGGCGCTGGCTGGGGTGAACGCCGTCCGGTCAGCTTCGCCCTGGCCCTGCCGGAGGGTGCGGAAGCCCGGCGCCTGTGGCTGCACGCACTGCCGCCCGGGGTGGATGAGGCGATCGTGGACCGGGCCGTGAGCCAGTTTCGACTGCCACCCGCGGCGATCCGCGCCACCGCGCACACGGTTGCCGCGGCGCCGGCGGACGCGCGGCCCGAGGTACTGTGGACGCGCTGCCGGGCGGAGGCGGGCATGCCGGCCGCCGGCCTGGCCGAGCGCATCGAGCCGTGTGCGCAGTGGGACGACCTGGTGCTGCCGGCGGCGTCCGCGCGGCTGCTGCGAACGCTGGCCGCGGAGCACGGTCAGCGCAGCACGGTGCTAGAACGTTGGGGTTTCGCCGCGCGCGGCAAACGCGGCCTGGGGACCGCGACCCTGTTCGCCGGCCCGAGCGGCACCGGCAAGACCATGGCCGCCGAGGTGATCGCCGGCGCGCTGGCGCTCGATCTCTACCGCATCGACCTCTCGCAGGTGGTCAGCAAATGGATCGGCGAGACGGAGAAGAACCTGGCACAGCTATTCGATGCCGCGGAGGCCGGCGCCGCGGTGCTGTTGTTCGACGAGGCCGACGCGCTGTTCGGCAAGCGCAGCGAGGTGAAGGACAGCCACGACCGCTACGCCAACATCGAGGTCAGCTTCCTGTTGCAGCGCCTGGAGAGCTATCGCGGCCTCGCAATCCTCGCCACCAACAGCGAACAGGCGCTGGACACCGCGTTCCTGCGGCGGCTGCGCTTCATCGTGCAGTTCCCGCTGCCCGACACCACGCAGCGGGCGGCGATCTGGCGGCGGATTTTTCCACCGCAGACCCCGACCGAGGCACTGCGCCCGGAGAAGCTCGCGCGGCTCGCGGTGTCCGGTGGCACCATCCGCAACATTGCCCTCACTGCCGCGTATCTCGCCGCCGACGCCGGCGACGCGGTCGGCATGGGCCACGTCAAGCAGGCGGCTGAGATCGAGTGCGCCAAGCTGCGTCGCCCACTCAGTTCCAACGAGACGGGGGACTGGGTATGCGCGTGATCGTGGACATCGAGGAACTGGTGCTACACGGCTTTGCCGCTGCCGATCGGCACGTGATCGCCGACGCGGTGCAGCGTGAACTGCATGCTATGCTCGCCACCTCGTCGCCTGGGGCACTGCTGCACGGCGGCGGCGTGCTGGAATATCTCGCTGCCCCGACGGCGCGACTGCACCGCGCGGCAGGCGCAAACGGCCGCGCCATCGCCGAGGCGCTGCACGGGGTGCTGGCCGGAGACCTGAGACCTGCCCGAGATCGCGGACTTGCTGGAGACCGGGGACCCGCTGGAGATCGCGGACCCGCCGGAGATCGAGGACCTGCCGAAGACCGCAGAGCCGCGGGAGACCGGCGATGAGCGGCTTCTCCGGCAGTCCGCGCGTCCTCAAGGGCGGCTTGGTGCTGCTCGATCCCAATACCGGCGCGCTGCTGCGCCTGATTGCGCTACAGTACAACCCGGACACGCTGACCCGCTCGTTGCAGATCCAGAGTGTCGCCGGTGAAGGCCAGAACCGCTCCGAGCCACTGCGGCTGAAGGGGCCGCCGGTCGAGACGATCAAGCTGGATGCCGAGCTCGATGCCACCGACCAGCTCGAATTCCCTGACCAGAACGCCGATGCCGTCGCAGTCGGGCTGCTGCCGCAGCTCGCGGCGCTGGAGACGATCATCTACCCGTCCAGCCAGACCATCCTGTCCAACCACTCGCTGGCGCAGCAGGGCACGTTGGAGATTGCACCGATGGAATCGGCGCTGACACTGTTCGTCTGGAGCACCTCGCGCATCGTGCCGGTGCGGCTGACGGAATTCAGCATCACCGAGGAAGCCTTCGACACCAACCTGAATCCGATCCGCGCCAAGGTCTCGCTCGGCATGCGCGTGCTGACCATCGACGACTTCGCCTGGACCGACCGGGGCACCGCGCTCTACATGGTCTATCAGCAGCAGAAGGAGGCCCTGGCGCGGCGAGCGCCAACGGTCGGACTGGCCACGCTGGGCCTCGCCGGTGTGCCGAGCGGTGGCGCATGAGCGGCCAACTGCAGGGCGCGACGATGAATGCGCAGCTCCAGTCGCTGCTGCAACCACTCGGCCTGGCCAATGCGGCCTATCCGCCGACCAGCCGCTACAATGGCGTGGCGACCACGACCATTACGCTGGCGGACGGTCGCACGGTCTCCTATCTGCGCCGGCGGGTGGTTCCGCAGCCCTCGCTGTTCGCCACGCTGCAGAGCGTCACCATACAGGACGGCGATCGCATCGACCGGGTGGCGGCGCAATATCTCGGCGACCCGCTCGCGTTCTGGCGGCTGTGCGACGCGAATGGGGCCTTGCAGCCCGAGGACCTGACGGCGAACCCTGGCTCGACCATCTCCATCCCGCTCCCCGCGGGCGTCGGGACCGCCCCCGGTGGTTAACGGCATCCATATGACGCTGATGATCGGCCCCGCCGTGCCGGTGCCGGTGCCGGAATCGGTGCTCGACGCGCTGGTCAGCGTGCAGGTGGTGGAACAGTCCGGCAGCACCCAGAGCGGCTTCGAGCTGGTCTTCACGCTCAGCAACGACTCGTTGCTGCAGACCATCTTCCTGCTCGCCGGCGGGGCCAGCATCCCGCTGGTACGCGTCGTCATCGTGGTCACCATCGGCGGCCATGCCAACATCATCATGGATGGCGTGATGACGGACCATCAGCTCACGCCGGGCACCGCCGACGGCCACAGCACGCTCACGATCCGCGGCAAGGATCTCAGCGAGATCATGGGCTACATCGACTTCTCAGGCATTCCGTACCCGGCGATGCCGCGGGAGGCGCGGGTGGCGCTGGTGGTCGCCAAGTACGCGGTGCTCGGGCTGGTGCCATTCGTGGTGCCGTCCATCCTGCTGGACGTGCCGCTGCCGATCGACAGCATCCCGCGCCACCAGGGCAAGGACCTCGCCTATGTCCGCCAGCTCGCCGATGAGGTCGGCTACACGTTCTACGTGCAGCCCGGGTCGACACCGGGAATGAGCATTGCCTACTGGGGCCCGGAGATCCGGGTCGGCGTGCCGCAGCCGGCGCTGAATATCAACATGGACGCGGAGACCAATATCGAGTCGCTGGATTTCCGTTTCGACAAGAGTACAAAAATCCTGCCGGTGGTGATCGTGCAGGAGCCGATTACCAAGGTGCCGATCCCAATCCCAATCCCCGACATCACCCCGCTCAGCCCGCCGCTTGGTGCCATCACGCCGATGCCGCCGCATGTCGAGTTCCTGTCCTGGCCGGCGAAATACTCGCCGCTGCAGGGCATCGTGATCGGCCTGACCAAGGCGGCCCAATCGTCGGACTGCGTGTTCGGCAACGGCCGGCTGGATGTGCTGCGCTACGGCCGGCTGCTGCAATCGCGCCAGCTTGTCGGGGTGCGCGGCGCCGGGCCGGCGTTCGACGGACTGCATTACGTCAAGCAGGTCACCCACAACATCAAGCGCGGCGAGTACAAGCAAAGTTTCAGCCTGGCCCGCAACGGACTGCTCTCCACCCTGCCGCAGGTGCCCGCATGAGCGACCCTAGAACATGAGCGATTCGGCAACCGCCCCCGGCACGCTGCCCCGGCTCGGCTCCGGCCGCTTCTACGGCAAGTTCCGCGGCACCGTGATCAACAACATCGATCCGGAACAACGCGGCCGCATCATGGCGATGGTGCCGGACGTCTCGAGCGTCATTCCGACGAGTTGGGCGCTGCCGTGCCTGCCCTGGGGCGGCATCCAGACCGGCGTGTTCTGCGTGCCCGCGATCGGCGCCGGCGTGTGGATGGAGTTCGAGCAAGGCGATCCAGACTATCCGATCTGGACCGGCTGCTTTTTCGGCAGCGCCGCCGAGGTGCCGGCCGCGGCCCTGCTGTACCCGCCGCCGGTGCCGGCAATCACGCTGCAAACGCCGCTGCAGAACAGCCTGACGGTGTCCGATCTGCCCGGACCGACCGGCGGGATCATGATCAAGAGCATGACGGGAGCCACCATCACCATCAACGAGACGGGCATCATCATCCAGAACGGCCAGGGCGCATCGATCGTGATGGCGGGACCAAGCGTCGTCATCAACGAGGGCGCACTGACCGTGGTTTAGGGCGCGCGACAATGCCGGGACCCCTGCTGCACCAGGGCGCCATCGTGACGTGCGCGCATGCCGGACAGGCGCAGCCGCTGGTGCCCAATCCGCGCGTGCTGGTCAACGGCATGCCGACCGCAACGATCGCCGGTCCGTGGGCCATCGTCGGCTGCCCATTGGTGCCGCCGGCGCCCGGCCCGTGCCTCACCGCGCAGTTCGTCACCTCGGCGCTTCGCCTCACCAGCACCGGCCAGCCGCTGCTGCTGATGGACAGTCAGGCGCTGTGTGCCCCCGGGGGCACACCGCTGCTGCCGGTGATGGTGCAGACGCGCGTGATCGGGATGTAGCGCCATGCCGGGCAACATCGCCTTCCCGTACCAGTTCGACGCGCGGGGCCGCACCGCGCCGACCGACAACGAGACGCATCTGCGCGACCTGATCGGCCAGGTGCTGATGACCGCACCGGGCGAGCGGGTGAACCGCCCGGATTTCGGCAGCGGCGTGCTGCAGCTCGCGTTCGCGCCGGCCTCGGACACGCTTGCCGCGACGGTGCAGTATCTGATCCAGGGCGCGCTGCAGAAATTCCTGTCACATCGCCTCGTCGTGCAGACCGTTACGGTCACGCCGGGCGACGACGGCACGCTGACCATCACTGTCGCCTATTTCGACCGGCTGACGCAGACCGCCCGCAGCGCGAGTTTTACTGCGGTGACCGCATCATGACCGTGTATTCCTGCTGCGACCAGAATCGCCGCCGGCTGGTGCTGGCCAGCGCGACACTCAACGGCATCGACTGGATCGACGTCGTCGACCTGGAAGCGGCCACGCCGGCGCTGCGCCAGCGCCAACTGCGCGTTAGCTTCGTCCGCACACCGGCGCCGGCGGGCATCACGCCGGCCAACGTCGTCATCACCGGCGGCGAGCGCATCACCGGGATCCAGTGCGATACGGTCAGCTATGACGGCGCCGTTCTGGTGGTGCACCTGACTGCCTATGGCGACTCCTCGCCGTACACGCTCAGCCTGGTTGGGCCGGACGGATCGCCGCTGCCCGGTCTCGATCCGGTGCTGTATCAGATCAGTTTCAGTTTCAAGGTGGAATGTCCGGCGGATATCGACTGTGCGGCCGTCGCCGCCTGCCCGGTGCCGAGCCTGCCGCCGCCGCAGATCGACTACCTGGCGAAGGACTACCCAACGCTTCGCACGCTGATGCTCGACCGCATGGCGCTGACCGCGCCCGGTTGGACCGAGCGCAATCCGGCCGATGCCGGGATCGCGCTGGTCGAGGTGTTGGCCTATGCGGCCGATCATCTGAGCTACCAGCAGGATGCGATCGCGACCGAGGCGTATTTGCACACCGCGCGCCGCCGCGTTTCGCTGCGCCGCCACGCGAAGCTGGTGGACTACGCGATTAGCGACGGCTGCAATGCCCGCGTTTGGGTGGCGCTGACCGTTGCCGCCGCTGCCGACGGGCATACGCTGCCCGGCCCGCACGCGCCGCTGCCGGGCACGCTGCTGATGACCCGCGTGCAGGATGCCACGTTGGTCACCGCCGCCGAGCGCAACGCAGCGCTGTCGGCGCTGCCGACCTGCTTCGAGACGATGCAGGATCTCGTGCTGTTCTCATCGCTGAACCAGTTGGACTTCTACACCTGGGGCGACGGCCGCTGCTGCCTGCCGGCCGGCAGCACCACGGCAACGCTGGTTGCGCCAAGCGGGACGCTGCCGGACCTGCGTGGGCGCGTGCTTATTTTTCAGGAGATGATGGGGCCGGATACCGGTGTGCCGGCCGACGCCGATGCCACGCACCGGCAGGCGATCCGAGTCGTCACGATGAATCCGGTGCCCGGCGCGCCGGCCCGCACCGATCCGCTGACCGGCACCGCCATCGTGGACATCACCTGGGCGGCACAGGACGCGCTGACGTTTCCGGTATGCGTGTCCTCGATCACCGATGCGGCGCACGGCAGCCGGACACTGCCCGCTGTGAGCCTCGCGTGGGGCAACGTCGCGCTCGCCGATCACGGGCTGACCCAGCCGGTCGAGGACCTCGGCTCGATGCCGGCGCCGACGCTGTATGCGGTGGCAACCGCCGGCGGCGACCGCTGCAATCCGGCGGCGCCGCAGGCCATCCCCGCGCGCTTCACGCCCACGCTCGCGAACGCGCCGCTGACGCAGGTGGGCCAGGTCGAGCAGATCGTTACTTTTGAGGGCGAACAGGAAGCGACGCTGATCCCGTTCGATCCGACCGCGCCCGCCGCCGCCGCGATGCAATGGGATTCCGGCAACTGCCTGCCGGCGATCCACCTGACCGGCACGACGCCGTCCGGTTCGACGGTCTGGACGGCACGTCAGGACCTGCTGGAGAGCCACGAGACGGACACCGATTTTGTCGTGGAGATTGACAGCGACCTGATCGCCCGGCTGCGTTTCGGCGACGACGAATATGCGCTGCGCCCGCCGGGGGGCACCGATTTCACCGCGATATATCGCGTCGGCAACGGTGTTGCGGGCAACGTCGGGGCCGGCAGCATCGTCCACGTCGCGGCGCCAGTCAGCGGCGCGCTGCCGCCGGGCATCGTGACCGTCACCAATCCGCTGCCGGCGGAGGGAGGCGTAGACCCGGAAAGCGAGGACAGCGTGCGCATGGCCGCGCCGCAGGCGTTCCGCGTGCAGGAGCGCGCGGTGACGGCGGCCGACTGGCAGAACGTGTCCTTGCGCAACCCGGCGGTGGCGCAGGCGACGGCGGATTTTCGCTGGACTGGCAGTTGGTTGACCGTGTTCGACACGGTCGCTCGTCCAAGCGGCGTCGCGGTGGATGCGAATTTCGAGTCCACCATCGCCAGCTACCTGGAACGCTACCGGGTCATCGGCCACGACCTTCAGGTGAACGGCCCGGTGCTGGTGCCGTTGCGCATCGACCTTGCGGTGTGCGTCCGGCCGCCGTGGTTCCGCGCCGACGTGACCCGCGCGCTGCGCAGCATCTTCGGCACCGGCGCGCTGGCGGACGGCACCCCGGCCTTCTTCAGCCCGGCGCAGGCCAGTTTCGGTGAAACGCTTTACCTCAGCCGCATCTATGCCGCCGCCCAGGCGGTGCCGGGCGTCGACTCTTTGCAGGTCACGCGATTCGAGCGGCTGTATCAGCCGGCGGGCGACGGCCTGGCAAACTGGGAGCTGGTGTTCGGGCCGCAGGAAATGCCGCGCTGCGACAACGATCCGAACTATCCCGAACACGGTGTGCTGAACCTGACCGTGGTGGGGGGGCAATGACCGGACCGCGGCAGATCCCGCTCCGCCGGGCGTGGGTGCGGCGATGAGCACCTCCTTCACCGCATGCTGTGGCGGCTGCGCCGGCGTGGCGCCGGCGACGCCCGTGGTGGTCGATAATCCGCCCGGCCAGCCGGCGATCGTCGCGCGCGTGGGTACCTACGGCAGCTTCCTCTCGAGCATGGTGGCGGGCCTGTCGGATACCGACCGCCCTGCCCTCGCCGCGTTCACGACACGCAGCCCGGACGATTTCACCATCTCCTTGCTCGATGCGTTCGCCTGCGTCGCCGACGTGCTGACATTCTATCAGGAGCGCTACGCACAGGAGAATTACCTGCGCACCGCCACCGAGCAGCGTAGCGTGCTCGAGCTCGCGCGGCTGATCGGTTACGAATTGGCACCGGGTGTCGCCGCACACACGCCGCTGGCGTTTACGATGGACACCACCGCCGGCTCGCCGGCCTCGCTGGACCTGCCGGTCGGCACCCAGGCGCAGAGCATCCCGGGACCCGGCCAGACCGCGCAGACCTTCGAGACCGTCGAGGACATCGCCGCACGTCCGGAATGGAGTGCGATGCAGCCGCGCCAGACGCGTCTGGTGGTGCCACACACCGGCAGCGCTGACATTTGGCTCGTCGGCGGCAGCCTCAACGTTAAGCCGGGCGACACGGTGGCGGTGATCGGCGTCGACAAGCAGGCCAACCCCACCACCAGCGAGCAATGGGATTTCCGTCGCATCATCAAGGTCAACGCCGACGTCAAGGCGGGCGGCAAGGATCCTGTCACCGGCGCGCCCACCGGCGTGACACACCTGGTGCTCGACCGCGCACTTGGCCCTGACTCGCCCTACACCGAGGACGCGCCGCCGCTGGTGGTGCTGTTTCGCCGGCAGGGCTCGCTATTCGGCTACAACGCACCGCTGTGGGGTGCGCTGCCGTCGCAGCAGACCCAGACCACCGCGCCGGTCGGCATCTACGCCGGCGACCAGTACAGTTGGGCTGAACAATACCTGCCCTCGACCGCGGACTCGATCGACCTGGACACGGTCTATTCCCAGGCGGTGCCGGGCGGCTGGGTGGTGCTGACCGAGGCCGGCAGCAGTGCGTCGTCGCACACCGCCGAGCTGTTCCACATCGACGGTGCCGCCGAGACCAACCTGGCGGAATTCGCCCTGACCGGCCGCGCCACGCGCCTGTTCATCTCGGGCATGAACATCGACTGGTTCTCCCCGCGCCGGGCCAGCGTGTTCCTGCAAAGCGAGGCGCAGACGCTGGCGGAGCGCCCGATCAACGGGCCGCTGGAGCGCACCAGGCTGACCCTCGCAAGCTATGTCGACGGGTTGCAAAGCGGCCGCACGCTAATCGTCGCCGGCCAGCTTGCTCGCCTCGCGGCCGCGATCGCCGGGCTGGTGTTGACCGCAACCGATGGCAGCACGCGAACGCCGAAGCTCGGCGATCAGTTCTTCCTGCTGGGCCACGCCGCCGGCGTCTATACGTTGCAGGCGATCGACGGCTGGACGGGCACGATCGCGATTGCCGCCGCGTCCTTCACCCAAGTGCCGGCGCTGACGGCCGACCCGGTGCTGGCCGAGACGGTGACGATCGGCAGCGTCGATCAAAGCGACCTGCTGCACACCGCGCTCGTTCCGGTCGCACCTCTGGTGAATTTCTACGACCGCAGCACCGTGACGATCTACGGCAATGTGGCCCAGGCCACGGTGGGGCAGACGGTGCAGGAGGTGATGGGCAGCGGCAACGCCGCAACGCCGTTCCAGTCGTTCCAACTGCGCCAGCCGCCGGTGACCTGGACGCTGGCCGCCACACCTACCGGCGTACAGTCGTCGCTTCAGGTGTTCGCGAACGACGTGCCGTGGACCGAGGCGGACACGCTGTAC
This sequence comes from Acetobacteraceae bacterium, assembly GCA_035696165.1. Lineage (GTDB taxonomy): Bacteria > Pseudomonadota > Alphaproteobacteria > Acetobacterales > Acetobacteraceae > Palsa-883. Next base: position 20,046 of record DASRQX010000238.1, read on the forward strand.
GGCCAGGGCGCTCACGCACAGGTGTTCGCCGAACGGCGCGACGAGCTTGGCAACACCAATGCGCTGTTCGGCGACGGCGCGCTGTACGGCGCCCGCCCGCCCTCCGGCACGATGAACCTGCGGGCGCAGTATCGCCGCGGGCTGGGCGTCGCCGGCAATGTCGATGCCGGGCAGATCAGTCTGCTGTTGAGCCGACCACTGGGGTTGAAGGCGGTGATCAACCCACTGCCGGCAATCGACGGCGCCGATCCGGAGCCGTTGGAGGGCGCCCGCGCCAGCGCCCCACGCAGTGTCGCAACGCTGGACCGCGCAGTGTCGCTGTTGGACTACCAGAGCTACGCGCAGAGTTTCGCCGGCATCGCCAAGGCGCTCGCCACCTGGTCCTGGGATGGCACGCGGCGGCGCCTAGTGCTGACGCTTGCCGGCCAGGCGGGCGCGGCGGTGCCCCCGGTTGGCGATGTGGCCGGCAAGCTCGCCGCGTCGCTCGCCAGTTTCGGCGAGGTCGCGGTGCCGCTGCTGCTGCAATCCTACAGTCCGGTGACGTTTCAGATCGGCCTGCTGGTGCGGCCGGCGGTGTCGGGCAATGACGCCGCCGCCCAACAGGCGGCGGTGGCCGCACTGCGCGCCGCCTACAGCTTCGATGCCCGCGGTTTCGGTCAGGCGGTCGCGCTGTCGGAGGTGGTGGAGATCGCCCAGGGTGCCGCAGGCGTCGCCGCGGTGCAGGTGACGATGCTCTATCGTAGCGACCAGCCGCCGGGGCTGAGCCCGCGACTGGGTGCCGCGGGCGGCAACACCGGTGCGCAGAGCGCGGTGCCGGCCGAGGTGCTGACGCTCGATCTGGGGCCGCTCGCCGTGCTGGGAGCGATGGCATGACCTTCGACGCCACCACGCTGTACGGCCTGCTGCCCGCCTGGATCCGTCTGCGCGACACTGCTCAGGGCGGCCCGTTGCAGGACCTCGTGTCGGTGCTGGCCGACCAGATGGCGGTCCTGGAGGAGGACTTGGCGCAGAGCTACGACAACCTGTTCGTCGAGACGTGCGCGCCCTGGGTGGTGCCCTATATCGGCGATCTGCTGCAAACGACGCCGCTGATCGACAGCTCGCGGATTGCCGACACCGGAACAGTCGCCTCCCTGTGCACCGACTTGCAAGGGCCGAGCTTCCAGCCGCAGATCGCGCTGCGCTCCCGCGCCGACGTGGCCAAAACGATCTATTATCGCCGCCGCAAGACCACGCTGCCGATGCTGGAACAACTCGCCGCCGACGTGACCGGCTGGGCGGCGCATGTGCGGGAGTTCTTCCAGACGCTGGCTTGGTCGCAGGCGGTGCGCAACCACATCCGACCCACCAGCTTTTACGCGCCCGACCTGCGCAGCGTGCCGAACATCGACCGCATCGACGGCCCGTTCGACGCCACACCGCGCATTGTCGACGTGCGCCCGCCCGGCCAGACACATGGCTGGCACAACATCCCGAATGTCGCCATCTACCTATGGCGGCTGCAAAGCACGGCGCTGGATCAGATCGCGGCGCGGCCCTTGACCGCCGCCGGCACCTACTGCTTCAGCGCCAGTCCGCTCGGCCAGGACGCGCCGCTGTTCGCGCGCTATCAGCAGAGCATCGACGCCACCATCCCCAGCGCCGAGCCGTTGCTGCCCGGCCGCATCCGCCCGGCCGCGTTCTACGACGACCTTGTGCAGTATCACGCTGCCGGAGCTACCGCGGGCTTCACCCAGTTCTATGGCCAGTTCGGCACCGCGCCGGCCGGAACGCTGCCCACCGACACCTCGGCGAGTCTGTTCCTTGTGGTGGATGGCACGCCGATCCCGCCGGAACAGCTCCAGTGCATGAATCTGGCGACCTGGCGCCAGCCGCCCAGCAACACGGTCGGCGTGGACGTCGCCCTGGGGCGGATCGCGCTCGGACCCGGCTTCGCCACGGCCAGTTCGATCGGGGTTTCGGCATTCAGCGGCTTTCCGGCCGATCTCGGCGGCGGCGGCTACGACCGGCAGGCATTCCTGCTGCCGCCGCACAGCGAGAGCTTCATCGTCACCGTCGCGCAGAAACCCGGTGCCGCGCAGTTCACCACCATTGCCGCGGCCATCGCCGCCACAGCGGGGAAAGGCCAGGCGCTGATCTCGATCCTCGATAGCGCCAGCTATGCCGAGACCCTGTCGGTCACACTTGGCGCCGGCGAGAGCCTGGCGATCGAGGCCGCCGACCTGACGCGCCCGCACCTGCATCTCGCCGCCCCGCTCACCGTGAGCGGCACGGCCGACGCCATGCTGACCCTGTCCGGGCTGCTGATCGAGGGCGCGGTGACCGTGAGCGGCGCACTGGGCCGGCTGCGCGTGCTGCACAGTACGCTGGTGCCGGGGCTGGCGATCGGGGCGGGGGGCAAGCCCGCATCGCAATCGCCGTCCGTCGTGGCGCAGGGCACGCAGCCGCTGGATCTGGAGTTCATCTTCAGCATCACCGGGCCGCTCGACGTTGCGGACGTGGAGGGCAGCCGGATCTGGCTGCTCGATTCGATCCTCGATGGCGCCGGCGGCGCGGCGATCGGCGCGCCGGGTACCTCGCCGGTGAATGGCCCGGCGCTGTGGATCGAGCGCAGTACGGTGTTCGGGCCGCTCTTCCTGCGCCAGATCGATAGCGCCACCGAAGCCCTGTTCACGGGCATGGTGACGACGGTGCGCCGGCAGAGCGGCTGTGTGCGCTTCAGCTTCGTGCCTGATGGTTCCTCCACGCCGCGCCGCTACCGCTGCCAGCCGGACCTGGAGATAGCCAACCAGATCGCGTTGCAGCCGCAGGCAGGTGCCAACTTGACTGCCGCGCAACTCCAGGCGATCCACGATCAGGTGGTGTCGTGGCTGCTGCCGGCCTTTACCGACACGCGCTACGGCCAGCCCGCCTATGCCCAGCTTGCCCGCCGCTGCCCATCGCAGATTGCGCAGGGCGCCGAGGACGGGTCGGAAATGGGCGCCTACTGCCATCTGAAACAGCCGCAGCGACTGAGCAACCTGCGGCAACGCCTGCGGGAATACCTGCCCTTCGGCCGCGCGGCCGCAATTGTTCTGGTGACGTAAGCGGGGAGAGACGGACATGGCCGGCGACTATAGTCGCATCCCGGATGGGCTCCTCCGGCACTTCTCGTCTGTGCTCATGCAGCAGGGCCGGGTGCACCTCGATGCCGATTGGAACGAGATGGCGCGGCTGGCCGCGCATCGCTGGACCACTCAGGCGGACGACACGTTCGGTCCGGCCGCGGTGCCGCGGCTGACCACGCCGAACGGCTTTGCAATCACCGCCGCCGCTACCACCCCCGCCGATCTGTTGATTGGCGCGGGGCGCTGCTACGTGGACGGGCTACAGGCGGAGCTGTTCCCAAACGAGACTTTTGGCGGCAAGGCGATCAGCTATCTGAACCAGCCGTTCCTGCCCGGCCCGCCGCCGCCGATCACTGTCAGCGGCCTGGTTTTTCTGGATGTGTGGGAGCGCGAGGTCACCGCGGTCGAAGTGGCTCCCGCGTTGCTCGATCCTGCCCTGGGCGGGGTGGACACCACCACCCGGTTGCAGACGGTCTGGCAGGTCAAATTGCTCACTGCCGATCCGACCTCGACCAACCCGGTCTCGTGCAGCACCGATCTGAACGCGGTGTTCCCGGCCTCGGAGGGAATCATCAGCACCCTGGCCAACGCGCCGGTGGCGCCGACCGATCCCTGCATCCTGCCCGATCAGGGCGGCTATCGCGGCATCGAGAACCGGCTCTATCGCGTGCAGATCCACACCGGCGGCAATGCCACCGCCGCGCGCTGGAAATGGTCGCGGGAGAACGCCTCGGTGGTCAGCCGGGTCCTGACGATCTCCACCTCCGGCACGACCAGCACGCTGACGGTGGACAGCACCGGGCGGGATTCGGTGCTGCGGGTCTCCGCCAACGACTGGGTGGAGATCACCGACGACGTGCTGGAGTTGACCGGACAGCCCGGGGTCATGGCGCGGATCGTCGGTCAGCCGAACGATGCCGCCGCCACCGTGGTGTTGGATCGTGCGCTACCGGGCAGCTTCAACCCAGCGGACGCAACGCGCCACACGCGGCTGATCCGATGGGACCAGCAGCAGGGCGTGGACGCCAACGGTCTGCTGCCGATCTCCGCCGGACAGGTCGAGCTGGAGGACGGGGTGTTCGTCACCCTCGCCCTTGATCCGTCCGTGCCGTCCGGGATGTTCCATGTCGGCGACTGGTGGGCGGTCGCGGCGCGCACCGCCGATGCCTCGGTGCAGGTGCTGAACAATGCGCCGCCGTTCGGGATCCGACATCACTATTGCCCGTTGGCGACCTTCACCGTGTCGGGAGGCGCGGTCACCGTCACCGGCGACTGCCGCACGCTGTGGCCACCGGCCACGACGGCTGGGACGGATTGCTGCTGCACCGTGTGCGTCACCGCCGATGCCCACAACGCTGGCACGGCGACGATCGCGATGGCGCTGGAGACGGTGCGGAGGCTGGGCGGCGGGCGGGTCTGCCTCGGTCCCGGCCTGTTCAGCCTGGCGACGACACTGGCGGTCAATGGGCTGAAGGACGTCATCATCGCCGGCCAGGGAGCGGCGACCGCGCTGATCTGCACCGCGGGCGGCCCGGCGGTGAGTGCGGAGTCGAACCTGGGGCTGCGCATTGAGGACCTTGCCGTTTTCGCGATCGCGCCCGCGGCCACATTTGCGCCCGCCGCCGCGCCGATCGGCATCCTGTTGCGCAACAGCATGGACGTGGCGGTGCAACGCTGCGGCATCGCGGCACTGTCACCGGGACAGCCCAGTTCGACTGGAACCACGAACGTCGGCGCAACCACGACCGGCGCGCTGGTTCCCGCCGGCATGGCCATCGGCCTCGACGGCTTCCTGATCGAGGGCGTGATTGGGCAGAACGAGCTGTTTGGCGGGATCGGGCTGGGCAAGGCCGGGCTGGTCGGCGCGGCGCAAACCGACGGCGCCGGTGTCGTCGCGTACCGGCGACTGATGCTGCTGGCCGGGTTGCGCGCCAGCGACAACTGGATTCTGTGCTCCGTCTCCGGCGTATCGCTCGGTGACGTCACGCCGTCGCAGACCGGCTACAGCACCTACATGCTGCAGACGGCGATCACCGGCAATTTCATCCTCGGAGGGGTGCTCAGCGGCATGTTCCTGCAGGGCTACACAGCCCCCGGCGCCGCGGTGCAGGTCGCAGCCAACCACATCGAGGTCGCTGGCCCCGGCATCATCGCCGGGCTGGACAGCTGCACGATCGCTGACAACCACGTCACTCAGCTCGACGGTGCCGCAGCGCTGAGCACCGCCAGCCACACTGCCAACCCGACCGCCACGCCGGGCATCATCGCCGTTCCGATCGCCGGGACGCTGCCGATCGGCGAGATCCGCATCCTGCGCAACCGGGTGTTCGGCATCTTCGGCCCGGGTATCTCGCTCGATGCGCCGGTACTTGCCGCCGCGGTGATCGACAATGCGATCGCCGCAACCGCCGGTGCCGGCATCGTCACCGGCGCGGCCGGAATGATCGCCAACGTGATCGTGCGCGGCAACGAAGTGTTCGTGGTCAACGCACCGGCCTCCACCGACGCCGGATTGGTGGCGGGGATCGACATCGCCAACGCCGCGAACGCGGTGGTGCAGGACAACGTGCTGGCCTCCATTGCGTCCACCGGTACCATGGCCGCCGCGGCGGGCATCCAGCTCCGCCAGGTCAGCCGCGCGACGGTGGCCGGCAACGATATCAGCGATGTCGGCCAGTCCGGCGCCGGCGCCCTTGTTGGCTATGGCATCAACGCGGCCTCGGTGCAGGTCGAGGTGACGTTGCGCGGCAACACGGTGCGGCAGAGCGCGACCGCGCAGACTCAGGCCGGCGAGTTCTCCGCCATCCGCATCCGTCCCTCTGTCGGCGCTACTGGGCAGGGAGCGACGACCTGCGAGGTGTCGGTGAGCAACAATGCGCTGGAGGGCAGCAGCGTGCTGTCATTGGTCGATGTGCAGGGTGCCGATGCCTGCGTGATGACCGCCAACCGCTGCCGGGTGAACGGCACGACCAGCGCGACGGGGTTGAAGGGTTCGGCTCCGGCGGTGTCGCTGCAGGCGCAGACGGCGATTGTTGGCGAGAACCGCATCCAGGGCGCCTCCACAACCTTCGACCTGTCGATCACGGTGCCGTTCGACGCGGAAAAGCAGTTGGGCCTGACACTGTTGGGCAATATCGTAACGGCCGGCATCCAGGTGAACAGCGCACCGCTGCCGGCCGGCTCGCCCTGGGCGCCGCTGAACATCATTCTCTGAACGGGTGGTACTCATGCAGTTCGTGCAGTTGCAAGGCGACAGCTCGGTGGCGGCGCTGGTGCAGCGCGTCTATGGGCTGGCACCGGGCGCGGCCGGCGCGGCGGTAGCGCAGAAAGCGCTGCTGGCCGCCAATCCGCATCTTTCGAATATCTCGCAGTTGCCGACCGGCACGCCGGTGGTGCTGCCACAGGTGACCGGGATCACGCCGACGGCTGCGGTGCAGGCCGACCCTCGCCGCACCACGCTGCTGACCACGCTGTCCGGCCTGGCCGCCGCGGTGCCACTACCGGCGGCAAGTGGCAGCAAGCCGGACCCCACCCAGCAGGCGGCGGTCACGGCGTTGCAAACAGATGTCGCCGCCTTCGCCAAGCAGTTCGGGACCTGAGCGATGACGCGGGTGGCAGCGAGGCAATACGCTGCACGCAGCCGCGCCGCAGTGGCCGACCACGAGCCTGAGGCAGCGAGCCCGCGCCGGGTGCGACCGGCCCGTGCGCCCGCCCCGGCGGTGCCTGGCGCGATGACGGGCCGCGCCGGCGGTCGCTGGTCGATCGGCGGGGTCGCGCTGGGCCCGCCGCCGGCCCACCAACCACTGTTGGGTGCACCCACGGACGCCGAGGAGCATGAGGCGGACCGGATGGCCGCCGGGGCGCTGGGCGTGCGGGCACTGGACGTGCCTGGGGGCGAACAGCGCGCGGTGGGATCCGGGAAGGCGTCCGGCCGCATCGGGCCGACCGCCGGCGAAGGGATCGGGGCGGTGGTGCGAGAGCCCGGACGGCCACTGCCCGCCGACATCGGCGGGTCGTTTGGGCAACGGTTTGGCTTCGATTTTGGGTCGGTGCGCATCCATGACGGCGCGCACGCGGATCGCGCCGCCCGGGCAATCGATGCGGACGCGTACAGCATCGGGCCGCACCTGGCCTTCGCGCGAGGCAGCTACGAGCCGGGCTCGGTCCGCGGCCAGGCGCTGCTGGCGCACGAACTGGCCCATGTGGTCCAGCACGCCCGCACCGGCGGACCGCCGGTGATCCGCCGCTCGCTCGCCGGCACGCTGATCGGCGGCGGTATCGGGGCCGCGGTCGGCGGCGTCGCACTGGGATTGCTCGGCTCGCTGCTCGGGCCCTTCGGGGCGGTGGCCGGCGCCATCCTCGGCGGGCTGGGCGGCGCGGCGTTGGGCGGGTGGCTCGGCGACAAAGCCTCGACGGACAGCCGCAGTCTGACCCAGCCGGAGAAGGACGCCGCGACGACCATCTTCCACACCAGCGTCGACCTGGGCGCGGTCGAGATCCGCCGCGGCAGCCTGTTGTCCGGCGGTAACATACCGCGGACTTCCGGCAACCTCATCAACATGCCGGACGCCTATTTCGTCGGCAAGACGATGCAACTGACGCCGGCCGGATCGCTGGTACTGATCCATGAGTTGGTGCATGTCTGGCAGTACCAGCACGGCGGCTTCAGCTACATCGAATCGAGCCTGGTGCCACAGGCGGTCGCGGGTTCCCGCGGCCTAAAGCGCAGTGCCGCGTACAACTGGCGTAACGCTGAGGAGAGCGGCATCCCGTGGGAACGGTGGAATGCCGAGGACCAGGCGGAGTGCATCTCGGACTACAACGAGGCGGTGCAGCGGATGAACGCGGACCAATACGACAGCGATCCGGCGCACGACAGGATGAAGGATTTTGACACGATTACCCGTGCCGAACCGTACCTGTTGAAGTTGCAGGCGGGTGTTGGCGCGCCGGGGAGCAAGGCGGCGCCGGCGGGGCGTTAGGTCGACCGGCAATGGCGCAGTCGTCATACGTCCGGAGTTGTATGCCGGTCAGATCGGATTGCGGGGGCGGGATTTGGACCTAAGAGTCTGACTCGAATCGGCACAGCAGTGCGAGCCTCTTGATTTCGTTGTGAATCTGCTTCCACGACGGCGTTCAGGCGGCGGCCAGACGGCGTGACATCAGCTTGACGCTGGCAATATAGAGCCAGGTTACCGCACTCTCGATGGTCGCTTCCACATCCTTGGCCAATCGTCGGTTACGGTTCAGCCAGGCCAACGT
>DASRQX010000239.1:0-16464 GCA_035696165.1 Acetobacteraceae bacterium
TTTCATCGCGCTGACCTGCCCGCTGACGGCGGAGACCGAGCGGCTGATCAACGCGGAAACGCTGGCGCTGCTGAAGCCGTCGGCCGCGCTGGTCAATGTCGCGCGCGGGCGCTGCGTCGATGAGCCGGCGCTGATCGCGGCGCTGGACGCGGGCCGGCTGACGGCGGCCGCACTGGACACCACGGTGGAGGAGCCGCTCGGGGCGGCCTCGCCGCTATGGGCCATGCCGAACGTGTTCGTCACGCCGCACACCGCCGGCGAGACCCGCCGCTATGAGGACAACGTGCTGGACATCCTGATCGAGAATCTCGACCGGCTCTGGCGGGGCGAGACGGCGCTGAGCAATCAGATCGTGTGATATACCATTCGCTTGGGGGGAATCCGTGTCTTTGATAACTATTTGCAATATAGAATCCTCACGGAGACAGGGAGGAGAATATCAAGTTGATCGCTTGGCTTTTCTGCTCGGTGCCTCTGCGTCTCTGCGGTGATCCTTGCTTGCGGACGGGCGGCAGGGCACGGATTGCGGGCGGTATGCATGACTTGTTTTGCGCTGACGAAGGCAAGTCGTGGATGCCCGCCTTCGCCGGCATGACGGGGGCTTGGATACCGGCCGGAGCCCGCCCTCGGGCGCTTGACCCGATGGCCGGCATGGCGTGGGCGTAGGCGGGCAGCTTGATCGCGTTTGCCGACCTGCTGGAGCGGCTGCTTTTCACGCCCTCGCGCAACGCCAAGATCGCGCTGCTGCGGCGGTACTTCCTGACGCAGCCGGACCCGGATCGCGGCATCGGCCTGGCGGCGATCACCGGCGAGCTCAGCTTCACCACGGCGAAGCCCGGGCTGATCCGTACACTGGCGGAAGCGCGGACGGACCCGGTGCTGTTCAGGCTGTCGTACGACTACGTCGGCGATCTGGCCGAGACGGTCGCGCTGATGTGGCCGGCCCAGCCGACCAATGCACCGGCGCCTCGACTGCCCGAGGTCGTCGAGGCGCTGGAGACCGCGCCCAAGCAGGCGCTGCCGGGCCTTGTCGCGGGCTGGCTGGATGCCAGCGACGCGTCGGTGCGCCTGGCGCTGCTAAAGCTGATCACCGGAGGGCTGCGCGTTGGTGCCTCGGCGCGGCTCGCGAAGATCGCACTTGGCGAGATCGGCAAGATCGACGCCGACGCGGTCGAGGAAGTCTGGCATGGGCTGACGCCGCCCTACCTTCCGCTGTTTGCCTGGCTGGAGGGCCGCGCGCCTCGGCCTGATCCGGCCAACGCGCCGGTGTTCCGGCCGCCGATGCTGGCGCATCCGCTGGAGGACACGGACGTTGCGGTGCTGGTTCCCGCGGACTGGCGCGCGGAGTGGAAATGGGACGGCATCCGCGTGCAGCTTGTCGCCACGCCGGGGGGGCGGCGGCTTTATTCGCGGGGGGCGGAAGATATTTCGGCTGCGTTCCCGGAGATCATCGAGGCGATGGATTTTGGCGCGGTGCTGGACGGCGAGTTGCTGGTGATGCGTGAAGGTCCGGAGGGCGTTCCAGGGGGGATCAGCGTCGCGCCGTTCGCTGATCTGCAGCAGCGGCTCAATCGCAAGACGGTCAGCGCGAAGCTGGTGGCGGAATATCCGGTCGGTATCCGTCTGTACGATATGCTGTTCGATGGCGATGAGGACCTGCGCCCACTGCCGTTTGATGCCCGCCGCGCGCGGCTGGAGGACTGGCACACGCGCGTGGCGCCGGCGCGGACCGATCTGTCGGAGCTGATTCCCTTCACCAGCTTCGACGATCTGGCTCGGTTGCGCGCCGAGGCGCGGGCCGCCGCGATCGAGGGGCTGATGCTGAAGCGCGGTGACAGCGCCTACCTGCCGGGGCGGGTGAAGGGGCTGTGGTGGAAATGGAAGCGCGATCCGCTGAATGTCGATGCCGTGCTGATGTATGCCCAGCGCGGGCACGGCAAGCGCAGTTCATACTACTCGGACTACACGTTCGGGCTATGGCGCGACGACGAGTTGGTGCCGATCGGCAAGGCGTATTTCGGCTTCACCGACCAGGAGCTGGCGTTCCTCGACCGCTGGATCCGCAACCACACCATCGCCCGCTTCGGGCCGGTGCGAGAGGTGGAGAAGGCGATGGTGCTGGAGGTGGCGTTCGATGCGGCGCAGCTTTCGACCCGGCACAAATCGGGTGTGGCGCTGCGCTTTCCGCGGATCGCGCGCATCCGGGCGGACAAGCCGGCAGCGCAGGCGGATCGGCTGGAAACGCTGATGGCGCTGGTGGAGCGCAAGGCGGCTGCGGCGGTTTGATCTGGCGGTGCCTGTCGTGCGCCGCGAGATGAGTACGCATTGGCGGTCGACGACGTCTCGTTGCACATCCCGCGCGCGAGCTATTGCTGCCTGCCCGGACCGCCCGGTTGAGGCAAGACCCCATACTGCGCGTCATCGCCGGGCATGACGCGGTGACGGTGGGCGACGTGCTGACCGCCGGCACCTGAGCACGGCCGCGCCGAACACAAGCAATTGACCGCGTTCGCGCCGCGTGCTGCCTTGTACGCATCCGAACCGGATGTTGGAGGCGGGCAGACGATGGGGATCGTGCGGAACACCGCGAAGCGCAAGCTTGCGGAGGGTGGCATCGCGCTGGGGTTTGGCGTGCACCACCTGCGGACCACCGCCGTGCCGATGCTGGCGATCGCGGGCGGGCACGACTTCCTGTTCATCGACATGGAGCATGGCGCGACGACGGTGCAGGAGGCGACGCAGATCTGCATTGCCGCGCTGCCGACCGGGGTTCCGGCGATCGTGCGGGTGTGCGCGGGCGCCCTGGATGAGGCGACCCGCCTGTTGGACAACGGCGCTCTTGGCATTGTGGTGCCGCACGTGGACACCGCGAAGCAGGCGCAGCGCATTGCCGATGCGTTTCATTATCCTCCCGCCGGGACACGAAGCTGGGGCGGACCGCCGCCGATCTATGGATATATGCCGCCACACGTTGCGGAGGCGCAGAAGGCGGTCAACGACGAGATTCTGACGGTGGTGATGATCGAGAGCCCCGAGGCGGTGGAGAACGCGGGCGATATTGCCGCGGTGGACGGGATCGATGTGCTGTTCATCGGCAGCTTCGACCTGACCTCGGCGCTGGGGATTGCCGGGCAGATGGGGCATCGCAAGCTGATCGATGCGTATGACGAGGTGGGCAAGGCCTGTGCAAAGCACGGCAAGGTGCTGGGCATGGGCGGGATCAACGGCGATGAGGATTCCGAACGCTATATCGGGATGGGATCGCGATTCATCACCACCGGGTCCGACCACAGCTACGTGGTGGCCGGGTCGCTGGCGCGGGCGACGTTCCTGCGCGGCCTGACAGTGGGTGGGGTCGCCAAGGGCAAGAAGAAAGGCGGCAAGAAAAAAGCGCTGGAGGTCGTTTCCGCATGAGTGAGGCTACGCTGCTTCCACGCCTGAACGAAGTGTTTCGCTCGGTGTTCGACGATCCGGTGCTGACGGTTTCGTTGGCAACGACGGCGAAGGATGTGCCGGGTTGGGATTCGATCGTGCATATCACGCTGGTGATCGAGGTCGAGCGCAACTTCAATGTGAAGTTCGGGATGGCGGAGATCGAGAAGCTTCGTAACGTTGGCGATCTGGTTACCATCCTGGCGGCGAAGCAGGCGCACGCCTGACGCGGGCGGGCGCTATCGCTGTCCCATCTACGGCTGGCCCGCCAACCAGGGGAGGCCGCGATGTCGGAATGGAGAGCGAGACATGTCCTCGACGAACCCAACCGGTAGTCCTGACCTGACCGGGGTGCTGGCCAAATCGGCGCACGATCATTGGCGGATGTTCCTGGTCGAGGGGATCATCCTTCTGGTGCTGGGTGCGGCGGCGATCGTGGTGCCGCCACTGGGTGGCATTGCCGCAACGATCATTCTCGGGTGGCTGTTCCTGATCGGCGGAATTGTTGGTCTGGTCTCGACATTCGGGGCGCGGCAGGCGCCAGGATTCGCCTGGTCACTGCTGTCAGCGCTGGTCGCTGTGCTCGCCGGCGGCGTGCTATTATGGAATCCGCTGGCCGGCCTGGTCACGCTGACCTACGTGCTGATCGCCTACTTCATCGTCGACGGGGTCCTGAGCATCATCCTTGCGATCACGCATCGTCGTGCGCTGTCGGGGCGGTGGGAATGGATGCTGATCAACGGCATCATCGATCTGGTGCTGGCCGCCGTGATCATCTCCGGCCTGCCGGGCTCGGTCGTCTGGGCGCTGGGCCTGCTGGTCGGGATCGATTTGGTGTTCGGCGGCGCTTCGCTGATCGCGATGGCGATGGCGGCACGGCGGGCAAGCGCGTAGCTGGGCCCGGGGGTCTGTGCGGTGGTGCCGTGACCTGGTTTCGGGCTTCGCTTGTCAGTTGGCCGGATGACTGCCAGATAGGCGCGTCCCCTTCCCTGCCTTGATGGTCTCATTACATACATGACTGGCTCGACCCGACTTGCCGTCGACATCGGCGGCACCTTCACCGATCTTGTGCTCGCGTCGCCTGATCGCACCTTCTCGCTCAAGCTGCTGACGACGCACCGCGCGCCGGATCAGGCGGTGATCGAGGGCGCGCGGACAATCCTCGCCGAGGCCGGAGTGGCGGCGGCGGCGTTGGATCTGGTGATCCATGGCACGACGCTGGCCACCAACGCGCTGATCGAGCGCAAGGGGGCGAGGACAGCGCTGATCACCACGCAGGGGTTTCGCGATTCGCTAGAGATCGCCTACGAACATCGGTTCGAGCAATACGATCTGTATATGGAACGGCCGGAGCCGCTGGTGTCGCGCGATCTGCGGCTGGAGGTGCCGGAGCGGCTGGCGGCGGACGGCGCGGTGCTGCTGGAGTTGAACGAGGCGGCGCTGGATGCGCTGATGCCGACGTTACGGGCGCGCGGGATCGAGGCGGTGGCGATCAGCTTCCTGCACTCCTACATCAATCCGGCGCACGAGGAACGGGCCCGCGCGCGCATCGCCGCGGCACTGCCGGATGTGGCGATCACCATATCGTCCGAGGTGTGCCGCGAGATCCGCGAGTACGAGCGCACCTCGACCGCGATCGCCAACGCCTATGTGCTGCCGCTGATGGGCCGCTACATCGCGCACATGCAGCAGGGGTTGCTCGGGTTGGGCGCGACCTGTCCGTTGCTGATGATGATGTCGTCCGGCGGCGTCTGCACTGTGGAGACGGCTCGGCGCTATCCGGTGCGGCTGGTGGAGAGCGGGCCGGCGGGTGGGGCGATCCTGGCGCGCAACATCGCGGCGCGCGGCGGCTATGACCGCGCGCTGTCGTTCGACATGGGCGGGACGACGGCGAAGATCACGCTGATTGATGATTTCACCCCGCAGCAGTCTCGGCATTTCGAGGTCGCGCGAGCGTATCGTTTCGCCAAGGGCAGCGGCATTCCGGTGCGCATCCCGGTGATCGACATGGTGGAGATCGGCGCCGGCGGCGGCTCGATCGCGCGGGTTGATGAACTGCGGCGGATTGTGGTTGGGCCAGACAGCGCCGGGTCCGATCCCGGGCCGGCATGCTACGCGCGCGGTGGCGAGGCGCCGACGGTGACCGATGCGGATGTGTTGCTGGGGCGGATCGATCCGGCGCGGTTCGCCGGCGGCAAGATCGCGCTGGACCCGGCGCGCGCGGCGGCCGCGGTGGCGGCGGGGATCGCGACACCGCTGGGCATGTCGGTGCCGGAGGCGGCGCGGGGCATCGCCGAGATCGTTGATGAAACGATGGCCAGCGCCGCGCGGGTGCACGCGGTGGAGAATGGCAAGGACACAGCGGGGCGCACGATGATCGCGTTTGGCGGCGCCGCCCCGCTGCATGCGGCACGGCTGGCACAGAAGCTGGGGATCAGCCGCGTGGTGATCCCGAGGGATGCTGGGGTTGGCTCGGCGCACGGGTTCCTGGATGCGCCGATTGCCTACGAGGTCGTGCGGACGCTGCTGCTGCGGCTGGATCGGCTGGACACCGGTGCGCTGGATGAGTTGTTCGCGGCGATGCATGGCGAAGCCGAGGCGGTGGTGCGGCTTGGCTACCCCGCCGGCGAACTGGCGGAGATCCGTACGGCGTTCATGCGCTATCGCGGCCAGGGCCATGAGGTGGCGGTGGTGTTGCCGCCGGGCCCGATCGATGCCGCCGCGCTGCGCGCCGCGTTCGATGCGACCTACGGGCGGGTCTACGGGCGCGTGATCCCCGGGTTGGAGGTCGAGGCAGTGACCTGGACGCTGGCGCTGACGCAACCCTTCACGCTGCCGGAACGTACCGCGGCGACCCCGGAGATGGCGCCGCCGGCATCCACCGGAAGTGTGCGGGTGATCGATCCGGCGAGCGGCGACAGCGTCGACACCGCTGTCTATTCGCGCGCCGCGCTGCCGGCCGGCACGCGGCTGGCGGGGCCGGCGATCATTACTGAGTCCGGAACATCCACCATCGTGCCGCCAGGTTTTTCGGCCCGCGTCGGCGCGGCGGGCGAACTTTTGATCGAGGACGCCACGCCATGACCCGCCGCAACATCTCCGAGATCGAGCTGCAGATCATGTGGAACCGCCTGCTGTCGGTGGTCGAGGAGCAGGCGCAGACCCTGGTGCGGACGGCGTTCAGCACGTCGTCCCGCGAGGCAGGTGATATCTCGGCCGGTGCGTTCGATCTGCAGGGCCGCATGCTGGCACAGGCGGTGACCGGCACGCCGGGGCACATCAACACGATGGCGCGTTCAGTCGGGCATTTCCTGGATGTCTTCCCGGTGGCGCGGATGCGCGAAGGCGACGTGTTCGTTACGAATGACCCATGGAAAGGCACCGGCCATCTGTATGACCTTGTGGTGGTGTCGCCGACGTTCATGGACGGGCGCATCGTCGCGCTATTCGCCTGCACCGCGCATCTGGTGGACATGGGCGGGATCGGGCAGTCGCCGGACGGACGGCAGATCTGGCACGAGGGATTGTTCATTCCGCTGATGCGGCTGGCGCGCGGGGGAGAAGTGAACGAGGATTTGCTGGCGATCCTGCGCGCCAATGTGCGAGAGCCGGTGCAGGCGGTCGGCGATGTCTACGCGCTGATGGCCTGCAACGACATCGGCAGCCGGCGGCTGCTGTCGATGATGCGTGAGTTCAAGCTGGCTGATCTGGACCTGCTGGGCGAGGCGATCATCACGCGGTCCCGCCGCGGGATGGCGGAGGCGATCGGCAAGCTGCCGCAGGGCATCTGGCAGGCCTCGATGCGGGTCGACGGGTATGAGGCGCCGGTTGATCTGTGCGCGACGTTGACGATCGGGGTCGATACGATCTGGGTGGATTACGCGGGGACCTCCGGCATGTCGTCGTACGCGATCAATTGTCCGCTGTGCTATACTGAGGCGTATACGACGTTCGGCGTGAACTGCGTGGTGGCACCGCATATTCCGAACAATGCCGGCACGCTGGACGCGGTGCGGGTGACCGCGCCACCGGGCACCATTCTGTCGGCGGAATATCCCGCCGCGGTTTACGCGCGCTCGACGATGGGGCATATGCTGCCGGACGTGGTTTATGGCTGTCTGGATCAGGCGATTCCCGGGCGGGTGCCAGCGGAGGGGTCGTCGAACCTGTGGACGCTGAAGATGGTCGCCGGCCATGGGCTGACCGGGGTCGGCGGCAAGGCGGGCACGCCGTTCATGGTGATGAGTTTTCATTCCGGCGGCGCCGGCGCGCGGCCGATGCAGGATGGTTTGAGCGCAACGCCGTTTCCGTCGGGGGTACGTAACGTTCCGGTGGAGGCGACGGAGGCGATCACGCCACTGGTGATCTGGCGCAAGGAGCTGCGGACGGATTCCGGCGGGGTGGGGCGGCAGCGCGGCGGGCTGGGGCAGGTGATGGAAGTTGGCAGTCGGGAGAATGAGCCTTTTGGGATTTTCGCGGGGTTCGAGCGGGTGAAGTTTCCGCCTCGCGGGCGGAGCGGCGGTGGGCCTGGGGGGCGTGGGCGGCTGTCGCTGAAGTCGGGCGAGGAGTTGGGGCCGAAGGGGCTTCGGGTTGTTCCGCCTGGCGATCGGCTGGTCATCGAGATGCCGGGGGGTGGGGGCATGGGGGGGGTGGCGGAGCGGGATCCGGCGCGGGTGCGGCGCGATGTGCGGATGGGGTATGTTTCGGGTGAGGCGGCCGAGCGGGATTATGGCGTGGAGATTTGAGGTGGCTCGAATATACCTCTCCCGCTGTTCGCGGGCTTGGGCCGCGAACAGCGGCCTAAGGCCGGCGAGCGGAGCGGTTCAGCCGCGAAGCTGATCAACGGTGAGGGTGGTGCGGCGGCTCGACCCTCACCCTCGTCGCTTCGCGCCTCGACCTCTCCCGCAAGCGCGGGAGAGGTGTAGGGGGGCGCTTTAGATTTCTACTTGCCGCTTGGCCAGTTCTGCCTCGTTTATCACCAGGCCCAATCCCGGACCCTCCGGCAAGTGAAACAAACCGCCTACCGGCTTTGGGGGATTCTCGAATATCGCGTGCGTGCGGGTTGACGGATCGTTCCACTCGGCGGGCTTGGTTGCGTGCAACTGGCAGGCGACCATGTGCAGGTTTGCGGTGTGGCCGATCGTCGGCTGCGTCTGGTGCGACACCAGTTCCACGCCGTGCGCGTGCGCCAGCGCCGCACAGCGTTGCAGCCCGGTGATGCCGCCCATCTTGACGATGTCGGGCTGGATCATCGGCACACCCGCCGCGATCAAATCGGCCAGCGCCGCCAAGGTGTAGGTCTGTTCTCCGGCCGAGACGGTTATGTCCAACGCTTTTGCCACCTCGCCCATCGCCTTGACGTGGTAGTGCTGCACCGGTTCCTCGAACCACCAGAATCCCAGGTCCTCCAGTGCCCGCCCTACACGGATCGCGCCGCCGGTGGTGAAGCCGTTGTTGGCGTCGAAGGCCAGCGGGAACCCATCGCCCACAAGACGACGCACCGCGCGCGCCTTGGCGATGTCGCCTGGGATGTCGCTGTCGAGCCGCGTGCGATTGTTGTCGAAGCGGATCTTGATCGCCGCCGGCGCGTCCTTCAGCCGGGTTTCGACCACGCGCAAGACCTCGTCCAGCGTGCGGTCGCCGTTGCCGCCGATCGAGGCATAGAACGGGATCGCTGTGCGCCAGGCGCCGCCCAGCAGCTTGTAGATTGGCTGGCCGAACGCCTTGCCCTTGATGTCCCACAGCGCGATGTCCAGCGCCGCCAGCGCGCCGGTCAGCGCGCCCTCCGGCCCTAATTTCACGAAATCATGCACCAGGGTATCCAGCAGCACCGCGTGGTCCAGCGGATCGGCGCCGATCAGCTTCGGCGCAAGGTTGTGCTTGACCATGCTCAGTGAGGCGAGGCCGCCCTGCATCGGCGAGGCCTCGCCCAGGCCGCTTATGCCGTCATCGGTGTGCACGCGGACGAAGGCGCTGCGCTGGCTTGGTTTGTCGTTCGGGGTCCATTGCACCTGGAACGCCTCGATGCGGGTGATTTTCATGCGACTGCCCTCTTGCGGTTCCCGATTTTCCGGGTGGGGCAGTCTACCAGCCCTCGAACAGCACGGGCAGTACCGAGGCGACCAGCAGCAATCCCATCGCGACGTTGAACGTGCGCACGCGCGCCGGCGAGCGCAGCAGTCGGCGTGCGCCGCTGCCGATGAAGGCCCAGACCAACAGACAGGGCATGCCGACGACCAGGAACACCAGGAAGATGCGCACAAGCTGGAACAGCAACGATTGGTGCAGCGACAGATACTCGCCGGCCGCGGCGAACCCGATCAGCCAGGCTTTGGGGTTGATCCATTGGAACGCTGCCGCACCGAAGAAGCCCAGCACGCGGCCGCGGCCGCCCTCACCCGGCGGCGGGGCGCTGGCGATCTGCCAGGCCAGCATCGCCAGCCACGCCGCGCCGACCCAGCGGAACGCGGGCAGCAGCCAGGGCAGCGTCAGCAGCGCCGAACCGAGACCGCCACACACCACCACCAGCATGCCGGCGAAGCCGAAGGCGATGCCGAACATGTGCGGCACGGTCGCGCGGATGCCGTGATTCGCCGCCGACGCGGCGATCATCACGTTGTTCGGCCCCGGCGTGATGTACATCGCGACCGAGAAGCCGACCAGCGAGAGGAGCAGGCTGTCCATGGCGATAGGACAACATGACTGTCGTTCTATCGCACGTGCGTTTGGCGCAATTCTGCGTCGTGATTTGCGGTTAGTGGCGCAATTTTATGTCGCGCGCCGTGTTAACAACCGCCCTGCCCGCGCGTCGGTCGCGCCGGCGCCGTGTATGTAGGCCGACTGGCCGTTCACCCAGGTCTGCTCGATCCCGTCGGCGACGTTGGTGGGCGCATCGAAATTGGCGGTGTCGCACACGGTCGCCGGATCGAACAGCACCAGGTCGGCGAAGGCCCCCGGGCGGATCACGCCGCGATCCTGCATGCCGAACACGCCGGCGGTGCGGCCGGTCATTTTGTGCACCGCGGTTTCAAGGCTGAACAGACCCAGATCGCGCGCGTAATGGCCGAGCACCCGCGGGAAGGTGCCCCACAGCCGCGGGTGCGGATAGGCATCGTGCGGCAGGCCGTCGCTGCCGATCATCGACAGGCGGTGCGCCATGATGCGGCGCACGTCGGCTTCCTCCATCTGGAAGTAGATCGCGCCGGCCGGGGTGAGTTTTTCCGCCGCCGCGCGTTCTTCGAGGCCCCAGTCGCTCGCGATATCGGCCAGCATCCGGCCGGCGAGTTCCGGGTGCGGCACCGACCAGGTGATCTGCACGGGGACATCCTTGCGCAACCGGGCCGGCATCAGCACGGTGGACCCGGCATGATACGGATAGACATCGAAATCGACGCGCTGGCGTGCCGACGCCGCCTCGATCACCGGCAGGGTCTCGACCGAGCGGCCGTAATTCTCCGGCATCGCGCATTTGTGGTGGCTGATCACCACCGGAACGTTGACCGCGCGGCCGATCCGCAAGGTCTCCTCGATCGATTGCAGCACGTCGTCGGCCTCGTCGCGCATGTGCGTGACGTAGATGCCGCCGGCTTCGCGCAACGCCTCGGCGACGGCGATCACCTCATCGGTCGGCGCCATCATGTTGGGCGCGTAATAGAGGCCGGTGGAGAAGCCCGAGGCGCCTTCGGCAAGCGCCGCCTTCAGCCGCGCCTGCATGTGCGCGGCCTGCTGGTCGGTGGCGGCGCGCTGGGTGTCGCCCGCCATTGCTTCCACGCGCAACGACATGTGGCCGATCAGCGCGTAGGTGTTCACCGGCGACGGGTCGCGTGCCAGCCGATCGGCATAGGCGGCGAAGCTGTCGAACACGTAGTCCGCGGCGCCGCCCACGAGATCGAGCGGCGGCGGCGGACGGGTCTTCATGCGCACCGGCGACAGGCTGATGCCGCAATTGCCGACCACCACCGTGGTGACGCCTTGGGACATCTTGCACAGCATGCAGGATGGGCCGCACAGCACGGCGCGGTCGTCGTGCGTGTGCGCATCGATGAAGCCGGGTGCGAGCGCCTTGCCGGCCGCCGCCACCTCGCGATCGGCGCTGCTGGCCCCAAGGTCGCCGACCGCCGCGATGCGGTCGTCCTTGATGCCGACGTCAGCCTTGAAGCGCGGCGCGCCGGTGCCGTCGAACACCGTCGCGTCTCGGATGATCAGATCGCAGCGCAGCGCCATGCGGGGCCTCTTTCCGGCGGTGGGACATCTTGTAGGGTGAGGGATAAACCCGATCGGGAGTTCCCGCCATGACGATCGCCGAACTGTGCCTGCTGGGCATGGTGCTGTTGACGATACTGGTGCTGGCGCCGGCCAAGGTGGCGGGGTGGCGCGCGTTCGACAACGCCTATCCGCGCGATCCGTCGTTCTACGTTAAGGGGCCGCGGGCGCGGGCGCTTGGGGCGCATCAGAATGGGCTGGAGGCGTTCCCGCTGTTCGCCGCCGCGGTGCTGCTGGCGGAGATGCGCGGGGTGCCGCAGCACATGACCGACGGGCTGGCGCTGGCGTTCCTTGGCGCGCGGATTGCGTACGCGGTGTGCTATCTGGGGGATCGGCCGACGTTGCGCTCGATCATCTGGGCGTTGGCGTTGGTCTGCAATCTGGCGATTTTCTTGTTGCCGGTTTTGGTGGGGTGAGGGTCAGTCGGCGTTTGCCGCACCGCAAAGGAAAATCTACCGCAGAGCACGCAGAGGAAGCCAGGATGTGATGGTGCTTCGGAGGTTGCGCCATGATCAATCTCGGCGAGCCCCGCGCGCTCCGCGGTGGATCTTGGCTTCTTGTAGACATCAGCAACAAAAAGGGAGCTTGGTTGTAATACCAGCAGCCGAAAGTCTTGACGTGCGCGACCCACCCCCGTCGCGGGCGGTGCAGG
This sequence comes from Acetobacteraceae bacterium, assembly GCA_035696165.1. Taxonomy (GTDB): domain Bacteria; phylum Pseudomonadota; class Alphaproteobacteria; order Acetobacterales; family Acetobacteraceae; genus Palsa-883. The sequence continues at coordinate 12,347 of DASRQX010000239.1, forward strand.
CCGGCATCCACGACTTCACTGGTCGCACGAAAGGAAGTGGTGGATGGCCGGCCTTCGCCGGCCATGACGGGTGGAGAGTCGGAACTTTCGGCCGCAGGTATGAGCTTCAGTCCCGCAGCGACGCGGTTCCGGCCGCATCCAGTATGCCGTCCGCATCAACCACCACCCGATAGACCGCGTGTGCTACCTCGGCGGACACCAGCCCGTCGCGCACGTCACGCGCGACTACGGCCGGATCGCGATCGGTCGGGTTGCCCATGCCGCCGCCGCCCGGCAGCTCCAGCACGAGGCGCTCGCCATCCGGAATGATCTGGAACCCCTTGGTGCGCAGCCGGGTGCCGGATTTCACCCGCACCACGCCGGCGGCGCCGTGCTTGCCGCCCTCGCGGCCTTTCGGTGCGTTGGCCACACGATCGAACGTTGCGTTCACGGCGAATTCCAGTTCGCCCTTGGTGCCGATCTCCATGACCTGGCCGACACCACCGCGGGTGCGGCCGGCTCCGCCGGAATCGGGCTTCAGCTCCTTGGTCCAGAAGATCACTGGCGCAACGTTTTCCGTTGCCTCCACGGGCATGGTGCGTACGCCGGACGGGAAAGCCGTGGCGTCCAGTCCATCGGACATTGGCCGCGCGCCGGTGCCGCCGGAGTTGAAGGTGATGATCTCGAAATCGGCGACGACCTTGCGGTTGCCCCGTGCCTGGCCGGACACCGAGCCTCCGCCGCGCAGGGGCGGGTTCCACAAGGCGGAGGCGCCCTCGGCGGTGACGCGTGAGGGAACCACCTGATGCAGGCAGCCCATCATCAGGTCGGGCAGCAGGTGGCCGATCACGTGGCGCACGGAGACCGGACAGGGGCGCGGTGCGTTGAGGATGCAGCCCTCGGGGATCTGCATGCGGAACGTTGCCAGGCTGGCCCAGTTGTTCGGTACGTCGGGTGCCACCACGCATTTGATGCCGAAGCAGGAATAGGCGCGGCAGTAGGCGGGCGGCACGTTGATGCCGCGCTGGGACAGACCGGAGGTGCCGGCAAAATCGACCTCGATGCCATCGGACAGGATGGTCATCGCCGCGTGCAGCGTGACGGGGTCCTCGTAGCCGTCGGAGCTGATCTCGGCGCGGAATTTTCCGCGCGGCAGCCGGGCGATTTCCGCGATCGTTGCGGCGTGGGAGCTTTCGAAGATGAAGCCGGCCAGCGCGTCCACGCCGTCCATGTCGAATTCGTCCATCATCTCCTTCAGGCGCCGCACGCCGGCATCGTTGCATGCGCATAGCGAATAGACGTCGCCTTCCAGTTCTACCGGCAGGCGGGAACCGGCGCGGATGAAATCGAAGAACGTTTCGTTGGCCTTGCCTCGGTCGAAGCATTTGATGATCGGGATGTACAGGCCTTCCTCGAACACCGAGCGGCCCTCGGGGCCCATGCCGAGGCCGCCGATGTCAATCACGTGCGCGGTGTTGGCGAACAGCCCGACGATGCGGCCGCGATGGAAGGCTGGGGTGACCACTGTCAGGTCGTGCAAGTGGCCGGTGCCGAGCCAGGGATCGTTGGTGATGTAATGATCGCCCTCGCGCATCGTGTCAGCGGGGAACTTGCGCAGGAAATGCCCGACGCTTTCGGCCATGGAGTTGACGTGGCCGGGGGTGCCGGTGACCGCCTGGGCCATCATGCGGCCGTGCAGGTCGAAGATGCCAGCGGACAGGTCGCCGGCCTCGCGCACGGTGGTGGAGAAGGCGGTGCGGATCATGGTCTGCGCCTGCTCTTCCACGACCGCGATGAGGCGGTTCCACATGATCTGGCGATGGATCTGCGCCAGGGCGCCGGTTTCTTTTGACATCAGACGAACTCCTGGGCGCATGGGCAGACTAATCCGCCATCCTGGGCACCGTCCCGGCATCCACATCTTACTTTATGGTGACGAAGACAAGTCGCGGATGCCGGGCCTCCACCCGGCATGACATGGAAAGACCTGCGTCTCGGCATCACACGGCCTGCCGCGTCAGTTCGATGTAGCCGAGGCCATTCACCGTCGCGTTCCATCCGGGTCCTACCAGCGTCGAGGTCTCGTCTTCGGCGACGATCGCCGGGCCGGTGACCAGCGCGCCGGCACGCAGCGCGGAACGATCGAATACCGCCCACTCGGCGACCTTGCCGGTCAGCGTGTCGCGCACCGCCTGGTGGCGGGCCGGGACGGCCTCGGGCACGAAGGCGTCAGCCGCGCCGGGGGCCGGCACCTCGTCCGCATCCTCGACCACGCTTGCGACAACCACGGCGTAGCTCATGATCTCGACATCTGAGCCTGGTACCGGGCGGTCGTAGAACCGCGTGTATTCGGTATCGTATACCGCGCGGATCGTTGCGACGTCGTCCGCGGTCAGCGTGCGCACCGGCAATGGCACCGGGATCTCGTGGCCCTGGCCGACGTAGCGCATGTAGGCGATGCGGGTCTCGGTCAGGCTGGCGCCGAAGCTGCCCTGGGCCACCACCGCGATCGCCTCGTCGCGCATCGAGGCGAGCAGCGCGTTTACCGCGGCCACGTCGAAGGTGGAAAACCTTTGATACAGACTGCGGACAACCTCGTAGCCGACCGGTGCGCGCAGGAAGCCGATCGCGCTGCCGACGCCGGCGCCGGAGGGCACCAGCACGCGGCCGATCCCGACCTTCTCCGCCACGCGGCAGGCATGCACCGGACCGCCGCCGCCGAAGGCGATCAAGGTGCGGCCCTCATAGGTCTTGCCGGACTCGATGGCGTGCACGCGGGCGGCGTTGGCCATGTTCTCGTCCACCATCTCGATCACGCCGAGCGCCGCCATTTCCGGTCCCAATGCCAAAGGGCCGCCCACATGCACCGCTAGCGCATCGCGTGCCGCGGCGGCATCCAGCTTCATCGTACCGCCGGCGAAACGCGCCGGATCGTACCGGCCCAGCATCAGGTTCGCGTCAGTTACCGCCGGCGCCGTGCCGCCGGTTCCGTAGCAGGCCGGGCCTGGGTCGGCGCCCGCGCTTTCCGGCCCCACCGCGATACGGCCCATGGCATCGACGTGTGCGATCGAGCCGCCGCCGGCGCCGATCTCCACCATCTCGATCACCGGGATTCGCAGCGGCAGACCTGAACCTTTCTTGAACCGGCCGACGCGCGCGACCTCGAAGGCGCGCGCCGTTTGCGGCCGGTAATCGTCGATCAGGCAGATCTTCGCGGTCGTGCCGCCCATGTCGAAGGAGAGCACCGTTGCGATACCGCACTCGCGTGCGATGTGAGCGGAGAAGATCGCGCCGCCCGCCGGCCCGCTTTCCACCAGGCGGATCGGGAAGCGGCAAGCGGTGTCGATCGTGGTGAGGCCGCCACCCGACAGCATCAGGAACAGCGGCGCGCTGACGTCCAGCCCGTGCAGTCCATCCTGCAACAGCCGCAGATAGCGCGCCATGCGCGGCTGCACGTAGGCGTTCGCGACCGTGGTGGAGAAGCGCTCCCACTCGCGCATTTCCGGCGACACCTCAGACGACAGCGAAACCGGCACGTCGGGCAGCAACTCCGTCAGGAGGTCCCGCACCCGCCGCTCGTGCGTCGGATTGACGAAAGCGTGCAGGAAACCGACGGCGATGCTCTCGACGTTCTCGGCGCGCAGCTTCGGCACCAGCGCGCGGACCGCTGCCTCATCGAGTGGGACCAGAATGTTGCCCTCGTTGTCCAATCGTTCCGGCACCGGCAGGCGCAGGTGCCGGGGAACCAGAGGTTGCGGTAGCGTGATGTTGAGATCGTACTGGTCGTAACGGCTTTCGTTGCCCATCGCGAGCACGTCGCGGAAGCCTTGCGTGGTGAGCAGCGCCGTGCGCGCGCCCTTGCGCTCGATCACCGCGTTGGTGGCCAGCGTCGTGCCGTGGATGACGATCGAGATGTCGCTCGCAGCCAGGCCGGCGGTCCGCAGGATCGCGCCGACGCCCGACAGCACGCCCTGCTCGGGGGCCGCCTGGGTGGTCAGGACCTTGATGGTGCTGCGCCCGCCGGGATGTTCCAGCGCGAGATCGGTAAACGTGCCGCCGATGTCGACGGCAAGACGGGCAGATGGCATCGAGACCTGGTTCCCGGGGGTTCTATTGTGCGCCGCAGTGAAGCCGGTCGG
>DASRQX010000240.1:0-2171 GCA_035696165.1 Acetobacteraceae bacterium
GCCGCGGTCGCTGCCGGTTCACCGACGGGGTTCTGGCGTATGTCAGGACACCCAGCGGTCCAGGCAGCGCTGCGTAACCACCACTTCGACTCACTCGGTCTCCCCCGACTCTATGTTCCGGCAGCGGCTTAACCCGATCGAGCCGCCGTGGTACGCGACCCGTATGCCCGGTGGTGTGGGAGGAGCGGCGCCGCGAGGCGCCCCCCTATCCCGATCAATGCGCCTTATGCCGATGTCGGCATAAGGCGCACCAACTGCGTGACTGCCAATACGCCATCGAGGCGGGCGATACGATCTTCGCCCCACGCATGAAGGCACTGCTGTTACGGGCTGTCGTGCTGGCGCGGCGGCGCAAACAACTGGCCGAGAGCACGCGGCGCACCTATCAGGCTAGGCTCGACCGCGAGTTGGATGCCATCATGGTGCTGGCACCCACCAACAGCCATGGCAGACGACTGCGAAAGCGTTACGGCAAGGTGCGCAGCCACTTGTTCACCTTCCTGGAGCATCCGGAGGTACCGCCGGATAACAATGGCAGCGAGCGGGAATTGCGGCCTACAGCCACATACCGCAAAGTCACAGGTGGCTTCCGTTCTACCTGGGGTGCCGACCTGTTCGCTGGAGTGCGATCCGTCATTGGAACGGCAGCGCGACAAGGAAAGGATGCGTATCAGGCGATTCTCGCAGTTCTAGACGGAGAATCGGCCATTCAGCCGGGTTGAGCAGATACCATGATCGCGCCACGACATTCTGGCGCCTGTTCGCTCGGCCCGAGGCGCTGTTGGGATGGGGAGGGCGCCGTTCGCACGACTAAGCGGGACGATCGGTCTCCACAAAGGAGACCGATATGCGTGTAGTCTCAGTTCTTGCGGCTCTTCTCGTGACCACCTCAATAGCTATGGCCGCCCCGGCGCTGTGTGCCTTTTCAGGGTCCACGGCGGCGCCACCCACATCGTCTGCGCCCGCGTCGCCAACCAGCCCGCCGCCGGCAGCCACTCAGGCCCTGCGGCACCCGTACCCGCCGCGTTACAAGCCTTGGCTTTCGTCCAGCACGTCGCGGCATCCGGCGCGGCGATCTCTGATCTCGGCGCGTCTCACGGTCTGCGGCGCGTGGTGGCCCGCACTGGGGACCAGTTCATGATCTTTCAGGTGGCGCCGGACGGCTCCGCGGCGGTGTCGGGTGCGCCGGTGGAAATCGCGCCAAGCGAGCTCGATCAGATTGCTGGCCCCGGCAACATCACGCCGCTTGCCGTTTCGCACGGCTTCCAGGGATCCTTTGTCCGCTCGGGGCCGAACTTCCAGGTGTTCTACGCGACGCCTAACAACGAACGGCTGATCCCCGGCGTGTTGTGGGACGCCGCTGGCAAGGACGTCACCCGGCAGCAGGTCGCGGGCATTCCTGGCGCCGTGCCGACGGTGGAGGTGACAGCGGGAGGTACGCCGCGGACCGCGGTGAAGGCGGTGTCGTTGCTCGAGAAGGCAGTGTTCGGGGTAGTTGGTGCGGCCTCGGCGCCGCGCATCTACATGCTGATAGACCCGCAGTGCATCTACTCGATTCGGGCGATGCAGATGCTGCGGCCGTACATCGATGCTAGACGAGTGCAGGTGGCGGTCGTGCCGCTGTCGGTGCTGGACTACGAGGACAACGGCGAGAGCACGCGGGCCGCGTTGACGTTGCTGAGCGAGCCGGCCGACGAGATCGTCTCAGCGTGGCAAACCCGGGATCTCAACGGCGCGCCGGTCGCTGAGGCGGTGTAGCGGCTCCAGTTGAACATGCAGGTGGCTGACGCGCTCAAGGAGATTTTGGCTCCAGCATGAGCACGGCTTTCCGCATCCTAGCCCAAGACGTCTTCCAGGCTTCCGGCGTCAAGGACACGCAAACCCCATTCTTCCAGCGCGACGGTGTCGCCGGCAGCGATGCGATCTCTAGCCCATCCGGGCAGCACACCGAACCGACGCTCCAGCAGGCGCACCAACAAGGCCGCCTCGCCTTCCCGGCGGCCTCTCTGCTCGCCTTCCTGACGGCCCTCCTGACGGCCTTCCTGACGGCCTTCCTGACGGCCCTCTTGCAACCACTGCTGCTTCCACTCCGCCGCGCGTGTCGCGAGCATGGTCCTGACCTCCAATAAATTCTCCGACACCTGAACGCCAGGTGCCGCACCATCTGCCAT
>DASRQX010000241.1:0-4506 GCA_035696165.1 Acetobacteraceae bacterium
GCCATCTGATCGAGAACTTCTTCGCCAAGATCAAGCAGTTTCGTGCGATCGCCACCCGCTACGAGAAGACCGCGCGCAACTTCCTGGCCGCCGTCCAACTCGTCGCCAGCGTCGTTTGGCTTAATTGATGACAGGCCCTAGCCCCCCGTAGCGTACGATTTTGAACAAATCGTGTGGTAACCCCCTGAACATTGACGCACGGGCTGCTCCCCCCCGTCATGCCGGCCCCCGGGTCAAGCGCCCGAGGACAGGCTCCGGCCGATATCCACGGCCTTCTTTGCTGCAATGAAGACAAGTTGTGGATACCGGCCGGAGCCTGTCCCCTGCGGAGGCGGGGGGCCGGCATGACGGGGTAGCACCGAAGTGTCGATCATTCGGGCGCCTGCTAATAGTCGCCTGCCGCGTGCGCCGCGCCCAACATGCCCACATCGACAGCGCTCAGTTCCACATCGCGCGTTTCCGGCCCCATCAACGCGCCAACGATGATCAACCCGCCGGCAAGCCCAATCAGCACCACCGGGGTGTAGGCGTATGGCATAAGTCCCCGCAGCGCCAGCATGTAGGCGCCGTTGAATGCCGGAATGACCACCGCCAAGCTGTAGCCGATGCCATAGCCCGACGCGCGGACATTCGTCGGAAACCGCTCGCAGATATAGGTCGACACGATACCCCAGGGCGAGACCACCAGAAGATAGCACAGACACGCGATAAACGTCGTCATGACCAGTCCGCCGCCGGAAAGGCCAATTGCGATTGCCGCCGCATACAGACCGGTGCCGCCAATCAGGATGGCGACGCCGCTGAGCACGATGGCGGGGCGCCGGCCAATCATCTGGCCCAACAACCCCAAGCCGACGAACGCGAAGAACTGGATGAAGCTGGTGATCAGCAGCGCGTTCGTCATCAGCCTGCTCGGCACGTGCAACTGCTCGATCAGCACCCCCGGCATGACACCGATCAAGGACTGCGAACCGAACCAGAAGCCCAGCATCATGATGAATATCTGCGCCAGGTTCTTCAGATTTGGGCCCGACGTCACGTCCTTCAGCGGTGCACTGCTCTTTTCGCTTTCCATCCACAGCGAAGATTCCGACACACGCAGGTAGTAGAGCAGGAACAGGAACGCGAGTATGGCGCCGAACACGAAGGCGATGCGCCAGCCCCAGAGAACATACTCCGCCGGGGTGGTCACGCCCAGTAGAATGCTGGTCACCACCGAGACGAAGAAAAAGCCGATTGGATACGCGCCCTGCAAGATGCCGCCCACGAATCCGCGCCGCTCCTTCGGCACCACCTCAAGGGCAAGCGTGTTGTTCGACGTATACTCGCCACCCATGAAGACGCCACCGATGAAGCGGAACAGGATCAGCAGCACCAGGGATGCCATGCCGATTGTGCCGTAACCCGGAAGGCAGGCGATCAGGCAGGTGAACACGCCGAATCCAATAATGCTGATCATCGTCATCCGTCGGCGGCCGACGCGATCGGCCCAGTGCCCGAAGATCACCGCCCCGACGGGGCGGCCCAGCAAAGTGGCGGCAAAGATGGAGAAATAGATCGTCGTGGTTGCCGCCGAACTCAGTCCCGGCGGTTGAAAAATCCTTGTCACCGGCGCGAGTGCCAGAATCGGCAGGTAGATATCGAAGAAATCAATGGCAAAGCCGATGCAACCGGCTATCAGCGCTTTGCGAGCGACCGGCGACAGTGGTTCCGCGCCGAGCAGACCGGATTTCATGGCTGCGCTACCTTCTTCCGATTGTGGCGCTTTCCATACCTTTGGCGTCCTGCGTTCCGCCAGCCACCTGGAACGCACTATCGGTACGGATCACCTTTTCTTAATTTAGGGACCGGCGTGTAGGATGCATTTCCGCCACATGAACACCGATACATCAGGCGATACGGGATAACCCGAGCGTCGAGGCTCGGAGCCGGTTCAGTGGCCGGAGATGAGAACCAGCGACGGCGGCGATCCCTGCCGGCACCGCGCGCCCCTACATCTGCCTTGCCCCCCGCCCGGTAAAATGCCCGCCTCTATCGTGCAATTGTCCAAGGAGGCATCATGGGCACCCATCCCAGCGCCCTCGATATCGTCGGCGGCGCTGCCGTAGTCGGGGGGAACGTTACGCCTGGCATGGACCTGATCAGGCTGGTGCGCCGCGGATTGCCTATTGGCGCCGTGCAGGCCGTCCTCGACAGCGGATGCCTGACACCGGCCGAGCTGGAGCGCATCGTGCTGCCACGCAAGACGCTGGCGAACCGGCGGAAGCTTGGCACTTTGACGCCGGAGCAGTCCGATCGGTTGGTGCGGGTCGCGCGCGTGCTAGCGGCGGCCGAGGAAACCTTCGGCAGCCGCGAGAAGGCGGGCACCTGGCTCCGTCGCCCAACGACCGCGCTCGCCGGCGAACGCCCACTCGAGTTGCTCGATACCGACGAAGGCGCCCGCGAAGTCGAAAACCTGCCGGCCGCATCGCCCACGGAATCGCTGGGTAACCGGCTGAGCGCGGGGTGCAGCGGAAATGCTGGCCTGGCGGCTGTGCCGCGCGCCTTTCGCGGATCTCACAGGCGAGGGTGCGCGCCGCTATAGCGGCCGATGGAATACGCCCGGCCGCCCGATCCTCTACACGGCGTCCAATGCCGCTTTGGCCGTGCTCGACATCCGCGTCCATCTCGATCTGACACCGGACCTGCTGCCGGACGATTATCTGCTGGTGACGATCGACCTGCGTGACCTGGCGACCGAGGAAGTCGCGAACATACCGGCCGATCCGGCCGCGTTCGGCAACGCCTGGATGCGGGAGCAACGCACCCCCGTACTGCGGGTCCCGTCCCTGATCTTGCCGGAGAGTTCCAACCTTCTGCTCAATCCCGCCCATCCGCATGCCATGCAGGCCGGTGTTATCGCCAGGCGCCGGTTCGCGTTTGATCGGCGGCTGTGCCTGCCACTTTGAATTATCTGGCGCGATGGCGGCGGTGATGAAGCTCAGGCTCGCCGCGATGTGCTTTGCGGCTTTGATCTTCGCGTCGGCGCCGTCCATGCTCGCTTCGCCGCGACCCGACGTGCCGCCGCCAGCGCCGCCAGCGCCCACGTAACAAGCTCATCGGGTTCGTCGAACAGCCGCTCCGGCGCGCGCCAAAAGGCAAGGTCTATGGTGCAGCCCTGCTTCTCGTAGTTGAGCAGCGGAAAGGACGCGGCTTCCTCAAATGCCGCCCGGTTGTGCTCATAAGCCCGTAGATAGAGCATGTTGTCCGTCACCATCCCGAACATCAATCCGTCGCAGAACACGCCGGTCTTGCCGAACATACGCCGCATCGCGACGCGGCCGGGCGTAGCGAGTCGCTCGCGCAGGAACTCGGCAAAGCTCTCGCTGGCAACCACCCTCCATCCTGGTCCGGGGGCCGCTCCCGCGGGATAGCGCGGACGATGCACCTGGTAAGTGGAACGGTTACTGGTGGTCAGGGCAATCGCGTTACGAATTGCTCCAACGCCCCGGCGACACGCTCCATCACCTCCGCCCAATCCCCCTGCCCCGCCTGGCGCAACTGGCGCAGACATGGATACCAAGGGCTGCCGTTGCGCTCCAACAACTACCGCCAGCAGGTGTCGAATCGGTTCGGTAACCAAACCGGCTTGCCCAGCGCGCCAGCCAAATGCGCAACCGCGGCGCACACCGCGATCACCAGGTCCAGGTTCGCCACCAGCGCCGCGGTGTCGGCAAAATCGTGCAACCACTGGGCAACACCCAGCACCACCAGCCCCGCCGGCGGCTCGTTCAGTTGCGCCGCCGGCGGCCCGAGTTGCAGCGACACGAACGACCATCCGGGCACGACGGCGAGCGGCGCCATGTCGGCCAGACGCGCCGAGCGCCGCCGATCGAGCGCCGCCGCATGCGGCAGCGAGTCACGCGAGTGGCCGGCCCAAACCAGCCCGACACGCCGCCCCGGCAAACCGGCCAGCGCGTCGCGCCGCACGGCGACCTGGGCCGGGTCGGCGGTCAAATAGGGCAGCGGCCCCGGCACCGTCTCGGGCGTGGTGGCGAACGCCAGCGGCAGGCTCATCAGCGGGCAATGCAGGTCGAATTCCGGCAGCGCGTCGCCTTCCGCCACCACCTGGGCAACCCCCCAGCCGTGCCAGCAATCGCGCCAGGGCCGGCGGCACCTCTGGCACCACGCGCGCGCCCCGTGCCGCCACCATGGGCACGTAGCGGCAAAATTGCAGCGTGTCGCCGAAGCCCTGTTCGGCATGTAGCAAGATGGTGCGACCGGCGAGCGGCTGATCGCCGGTCCACACCTCCTGCCGGAACTCGCGCCGCGCCGCCGCAAGGTCGCCGTCCCCCGCGCGAGCTTCACAGTACGGCCACGCCTCGGCAGCGGTTCTCAATGCGATTGAGTCGCAGTCGCGGCGACGGGGGTGAGTCCGGAATGCAACACTCGGCAGTGAACCGATCGGCGGCCGCAAAAAGCGGATTCGCACAAGCGCCGGAATGGGATTCCTGGTGTCCATGCCTG
>DASRQX010000242.1:0-8132 GCA_035696165.1 Acetobacteraceae bacterium
ACTGCCGTCGTCGCGGGCGGCGGCGCAGTGTGGGGTAGCGTCAGTTATCCGTTTCCCGAAACCACCGACTTTTCTGGCCTGCTTGCGCAGGCGCAGGGATCGGGTGCGCAAGTGCTCGGGCTGTGCAATGGCGGCAGCGATCTCGTGAACAGCCTGAAGCAGGCGGATGAGTTCAGGCTGCGCCAGAAGATGCGAGTCACTGGCTTGCTGATCTTCACGCAGATCGTACGTGCAGTCGGACTCCCCATCGCCCGGGGGCTGTATCTGACAGAAACCTTCTACTGGGACCTGAACGATCGGACGCGGGCGTTCACGGACCGCATTCGGCCAAAAACCCCGGACAATTGGCCAAGCATGATCCAGGCTGGCGATTACGCCGCCACCCTGCACTACCTCAAGGCAGTCACCGACATGGGCGTCGCGGCAGCGAAAGCTGATGGAGGTGCCGTGGTTGCACGCATGAAGACAATGCCGACGGACGACGATTGCTTCGGGCCAGGGACGATCCGAGAAGATGGACGAGCACTTCACCCCGCCTATCTGTTCGAGGTAAAGTCGCCGCCCGAGAGCAGGCACGATTGGGACTTGTACAAATTCGTGGCGACGACGCCGGCCGAGCAGGCGTTCCGCTCCCTGAGCGAGGGAGGATGCCCGCTCGTGCATATCTGACCGGCACTGGGAGTCACATTGACACTGCTAGCGGTGTACAAAGCCATCGCAATGATGGCCTCTGATCTGGCGGGCTCAGGGACGAAGATCGCTTTCCTATCGATTGCCATCTTTGCAGATAATGACTACGACTTTTCGTGTCGTGCTTTTCTTGACTTTCGCGCGCAGCTTAATGGGGCTCGCCCGCCACCTGGTAGAGCACTACGCGCGCAAGCCAGCCCACCTGGTGTCCAACGGGGCTGGCGGTTATCGAGTGGCCAGCCTATCGTCATTGAGTTCGTCGAGGCGACGCAGGCCCACCAGTCGCGGCCTTCAACCAGGGAAGGGGTTTGCTCGTGCAGCTCCCTCGGAATGGCGGTTGCCTTTGCGGCGCGCTTCGTTACGAAATTGCCCGTATGCCAATTGCGGTCTACACCTGCCACTGCACCAACTGCCAGCGCCTTTTGGGCAGCGCGTTCTCGATGTCGTTCATCGTCGCTGACGAGGCCTTCCACCTCTCGGGCGGCGGGCCGCGGCCGATCCAGCGCATTACCGATAGCGGGCGCACGGCGACCCGGTGGATCTGCCCCGAATGCGCCACGATCATCTGCAGCGGATCAAAGCCTGGATTGCCATCACCAATTGCGTTTCGCCGTGTGTGGGCCGGCACAGTGGATGATACCTCCTGGCTACGGCCGACGGCTCATTTCTGGACACGCAGCGCGCAGCCCTGGGTCGTGCTGCCTCCAGACGGACAGAGGTTCGAGACACAGCCAGCGGACGCTATGGGGTTCTTGTTATCGCAGCAGGCGGAGGGCCGCAGCGTTTGAACCCCCACCACTAGCCGCAACGTGGCGAACGGATGATCCGGTAACAGGAAGGGTAAGAGCGACGACGTCGCAGAAGTCTTGCAGACTGTGTGAAAACTCGCCGTCACGTCGACGCTGCGAAATTTTGGCTCGTTTTCGGTCGGCAGGCCGCAACATACATTCATGCACGGTTACCCCCTCGCGTTTCGCGACCTCATGCAATGCGCGCCAAGTGAGGGCGTCGAGGCGAAGGCTGGTGCGCCGCGTGCTGACACGAACGTTATGGCTGATGAGGCCACCCGAGGATTTCTCGACGGCATCGAGCGCTTGGCTCCATGCTTCTGAGTGGCGAGGTTTTTCCATCGCGCATTATGACCCATAGTGTGGCTGAAATGCTCAAAAACTAGATATTGTGTTTCTTGCGCGACCGTGCGTCGTCGTCATGTCAAAGCCGCATAAGGCGCAGTATGGAAAGTTAGGGTGTCCCCGCAATCGGGTCGTTTTCGGGACAGGAGGGCCGGCCCGGCATTGCCAGTGGGCGGTCATTGCGATGCGGATCGGCGGGATTTGGTCCCAACCTGGACCCCACTGTCTCTGGTCGGATGCTAGCCGGGCCACCTCAATCCAACCGGCCCGCGCGAAATTTTGTTGCGGGACGCGCGACGCTCAGAGATTATACCAGCCGTCGAAAAGATTGACCCATCGACTGCTCCATCCGTCATGGCCGGCCTGCGTCGGCCATGACGAGAAGAGTCGTTCTTTTCGGCGTCTAGTATTAGGTGACGGTTATGCCAAATATGATGATGAAGGGAGGTTGGCCCTCTCACACTATTCCAATAACGGTTACCGGAAATAGGGGCCTGTCGAGCGGCCGTCGTACGGCTTGGCGGGTCGTTTTCTGATAACGGTTGTGGTAACCATGGGCCGTGGTGAAGAAGCCGCCCCGATCTATCTCGGCCGCACCAGCCGGCAAGCGTCCTGGCCGACGGCCGCCGAAGCCCGGCGGCCGGATACCGCAGGTTGAGGTCCAGCGTACGTATCGCGCCCAGCTGGAGGCGGCGGGATAGCTCGTCAGGGTGGTCGATGCCATCTCGGTCCGTGGGAGCATCAGGATCTCTGGGGTGGCCGGCGCCAGACCCTGCCAGATCACCGTCCGTCCCCCCTCCGTCCGGGTTCTGTCGCAAATTTCCTCAATGGATGAGCGGAACCCAGGAAGTCCGAGTAACTTATTCCGCTAGTGACTGGAACCGTTGGGCGGGACAGAGTTCACCTGTGAGCAGCAATTGGCCCTTCCGGATCATGTGCATCAGCTCGATCCCCGTGAGCGTCACGGCCGCAGAACAGAAGGACTTGAACCCCAGCATCGGTCGCACCAATCCCTTGATGGCTCGATGATCCTGCTCAACAATGTTGTTGAGATATTTGACCTGACGGATTTGGATGCCAGCTTCGTGCTCAGTGTTGTGACTTTCGATCGCCGCCGTGCTGGCGCCGCTCTTGTCGATCGTGATCTTATCAGGCGTGCCATTATGCCTGATTGCTATGCGCAGAAACCGCAGAGCGGCTTGGCGATCTCGTCTGGCGGTCAGCAGGAAGTCCACGGTGGCGCCGGCCTTATCGACAGCCCGATACAAGTACTTCCGGGCGCCCTTCACCCTCACGTAAGGGCCCGAGGCCAGACAACTGCTCCATGTAGCGCACGACTTGCGCTCACAGCGTCATGCCGGCGCATGCCGGCATCCACGACTTGCCTTCGTGCGGCCAGCAAAGTTGTGGATGCCGGCACGCACCGGCATGACGGAACTGACAATAGTGCGCAGATGAGACGATTCGGTTATCCTGCCGTCGAGCCCTAGGGCGGAAGGCGCTACCCCCGGATAAGCGTCCGGGGGCAAAGCTTTTCCGCGGTACGCTACCTCATACCAGCCGCCAACTCGGCATGATTCGTCAGCCAGCACTGCTCGCTCCGCCCCGCCCGTTCCAGCGCGTCCAGGAACGCGATCGCACCATACGGCCGGCCAAACACGTGGGCATGCACCGTGATGTCGATGCACACGAAGGGACTGCCCAGCCGCTCCCAGCCCTCGATGATCCGCGCCAGCGTCCGGGCAAACGCCTCCGGTTCATTGCCATAGCGAACGTACAACGGCATGTCGTTCACCTCCATAGTGAACGGCATCCCCACCAGCGTCCCCTCGCCGGTGTCAAGCCGGTACGGCACGTCGCTATCGAACATGTCCGCGTGCCAGAGGAACCCCGACCGCGCCAGCAACCGCGAGGTCTCCAAGCTCGGCGTGCAGCGCGGACTGAGCCACCCCAGCGGGCGCGTCCCGGCCGTCGCCGCCAGCACGTCCCGGCAGCGGACGATGTCCGCCCACTCCCCCTCCGGATTCATGTACGGCGGCAGTGTCCCCTGGCACCAAGCATGTGCCGCCACCGCATGCCCGCGCCCGGCGATCGCCGCGGGCAGGTCCGGATACCGCTCCGCGACCACGCCCGAGGTATAAAACACCGCCTGCCGCCCCGCTCGGTCAAGCAGGTCGAGCAGCCGCCAGGCGCCCACTTTCGGTCCGTACTCCGCCCAGGACAGCGCCTGCAGGTCACGCACGCCGGGCTTCAGCGGGTTGCCCATCCGGCCGATGCCCGGCGCGCTGCCCTCCGCCCAGCCCTCCAGCATGATACTCAAGGACACCGCCAGCGGCCGGTCAGCCGGCCAGCCCGCCACCGGGCGATCGGCCGGCCCTCGCGCCACCGGCCGGTCGGCCGGCTTACGCGGCGGCGGCGGCGTCATGCCGGCAGGTCCCAGCCGAGCCATTCGCACACGCCCCGGCCCATCACCCACTCCAGGTCCGACCCGCTCAGCCAGGGCAGTTCCCGCGTGAACATGGTGACCGCCTGGCGGTAGCTGCACGGCAGCCGCGTCAGGTCGGTGCCCCAGAACATTCGTTTAGGTCCAAAGGCATCGAACACCTGACGGATGTAGCCGTGGAGGTTGCGATACGGGTAAGCCTCCGATGAGAAACATGGCAGCGCCGAGGCCTTCGCCGCCACGTTCGGATGCCGCGCCAGCGCCAGCAGCTTCGGCAGGTCGGCGAACGCCGCCGCGTCCTTGGTGCGGATCAGCGCCAGATGATCGACCACCAGCTTCACGCCGGGGTGCCGTCCCGCCAGGCTGTCGATGATCGGCAGCGCGCCTGGGCACGAAATCATCACCGGCAATGCGTGCCGCGCCGCTGCCTGCCACACCCAATCGGCGCTGCCGTCGGTCAGCCAGGTGTGCTCCGGACGCACGGTAAATCGCAGGCCCAACATGCCCGGCTGTGCCTGCCACCCGGCCAGCACCGTCGGGTCCACCGGCAACAGATCCAGCCGCCCCATGATCGCGAAACGCCCCGGGTGAGCGCGACAGGCAGCAATCGCCAAGTCGTTGCGATCACCCTCCCATGACGGCGGCACGATCACCACGCGGTCGACGCCGGAGGCATCCATCTGCCGCAGCAGATCGTCGGCCCCCAACGGCTCCGGCCGGTGCGGTGACGAGCGCCCGCATGACGGCCACGGCCTATCCGGCCGGTCCGCCGCCCAGATATGCACTTGCGCGTCGGTGATCAGCATTATCGCCCCCCCGATCGTCGGCCCCCCGGGCGCGGCGTCGCGAGGAGACGCGCGGCGGCGACCGCCCGCGTTACTTAATTTTGGCTTCCTTGAACAACACGTGCTTGCGCGCAACCGGGTCGTACTTCTTCAACTCCAGCTTGCTGGTCTGCGCGCGTGCGTTCTTCTTGGTCACATAGAAGAAGCCAGTGTCGGCGCTCGACACCAGCTTGATCTGAACCACGTTGGATTTGGCCATCGCTGCGATCCTCGTAAGGGAAAGGAAAATGCGGGGTCGCCCCCGCCGGGTCAAGCCCCCGCGCACCCAATCCAACGCACCCAGGTGAACCGACCAATGCAAGTGAACGAAGCGGGGTCACGGTTCCGCCCGCTCCTCCTTAGCGCCGGCGATGGCTCTGGCCCTTGCTGGCGCGCCACCCGTGCGGTCGGCTGTATTGTCATGCAGGACGAGCATGCGCAGCGGGTTATAGAGTTCGATTCCAAGCTCTTGCAGACGCTTCTTCATGCGCCGATTGAATTCGCGCTGCACCGCCCAGCGGCCGGCGTCGGTGCACACGATCTGCCCGGCGATCGTGGCCTCCGACCCGTCCACCTTGTCCACGCCCCAAAGCTGCAGATCGCTCAGCATCTGGGTCTCAAACGGCGCCTCCGTGCGCATATGCGCGGCGATGTCCTTCAGCACGTCGCACACCTGGTCGGTATCCTCGGCGAACGCCACGCTGACGCTGACCGAGGCATTGCCCAGCCCGCGGTTGGTGTTCGTGACGCTGGTCACCGAACTGAACGGGATCACATGCACGGACCCATCGCCCGCGCGCAGGCGGATGGTGCGCACCGACAGTCCCTCCACCGTCCCGGACAGGCCGGAAACAGTGACCCAGTCGCCAATCTGCATGGCATTTTCCAGCAGCAGGAAGATGCCGGTGATGACATCCTGCACCAGTTTCTGTGACCCGAAGCCGATCGCCAGGCCGACAATGCCGGCGCCGGCCAGCATGGGCGCGGTGTTCACCCCGATCGCGCCCAGCACCATCAGGCCGGCCACCAGCAGGATGACGATCAGCAGCGTGGTGCGCAGCATCGGCAGCAGTGTGCGCAGCCGCGCGGCGCGGGCAACCTGCCCCCCGGCCACCAGCCGAGTCAGGTGTCGCTCGGTGAAGGCGTCGGCCGTTTCCCATACCAGCAGCGCCAGCAGCAGCGTCACGACGACGGTAACGATGGTCGAGATCAGTTGCCGGCCTGGTGTGCTGGCAAACAGCCAGCCGAACGCACCCAGACCCCAGAGCTCGAGCAGCGCCAGCACCGCGACGATGTAGACGACCGCTTCGGCGGTGGCGTCCAATACCGGACGATACCGATGCAGCCGCGTCTCCAGACCCGGATAGCGGGACGTCATCGTCGGCTCCAGGCGCAGCACGCGATCCAACGAGCGCAGGGTGCGCGCGCGCATCGCCCAGGTCACCAGCAGCACCGCGCCGGTAACGCTGAACAGGTACAGGATGCGCGTATAGCCGCCGGGAACCTGCGATGCGTGCACCAGCCACAGCGCGACTAACACGGTCAGCGCGATCCAGTGCCAAATCGCCGCCAGGCCATTCCGCAGGCTTGCGAGCGTGCCGGTGGCGCCCGCCGGCGCGCGAATCCAGTCGCGCACCGTGTCGCGCTGCTGCAACACGATCGCCGCCAGGCACGCATGGTCGAACAGAATAACCAGACTCAGCAGGGCCAGGTAAGCCTCGTCCGACAGGCCGAACAACAATCCGACCTCGGCGATCGCATAGCCGCCGACCGTTACAACCACCATCCGGCGGAGCCATCGCATGGCATAGACCGCTGCGGGTTCAGGCACAGCGAACACCCGCAAACCGGGCCGCGGCGGGATCAAGATCAGTCGTGTGGTACCCAGAATTGCGGCGCAGAGCGCATAGGCGTCGATCACCGCTAGCACCGCCAATTGCGCTAGCTTCTCGCCGCCCAGCACGCTGATGGCCAGCAGGTGGCCGGCGACGACAAAGCCCAGCACCGGCACCAGCCCGAGCGCCAACCGCGCCAACAGGACCGGCAGCCGCAGCGCCAGTGTCCGGGTGCCGGCTAGCCGTCGCCGTCCAGGCCGCGCCGATACAAGCGGCTCCGGTGCAATTGCCTCCAGCCCCGCCGCCGGCCGGCGCAGGCCGCGGCGGATCGCCCGTTCCGCGGCGAGGCCGCATATCACCGCCAGCACGATGCGCCAGCCCACATCGAGCAGCCTGGACTGGCTGGCGGGATCGGCGAACAGAGAGGCGATCCAGCGGCCCAGCCCGGGCAGGTTGCCAACCGCGGCCACGGCCAGCAGCGCCTGGTCCGCGGCCTGCCGGAGGAAGCTGGAGCCGCCCATCAGAACCTGGGCACCTATGCTGTCCGGCGCGAGCCGGATCGGCAGGCCGGTAGCCGGGGCCACGACCGCCGGCTTGGCGGCAGCCTGGGGGGCCGGCAGGCCTTTGACGATCGCCTGGAGCGTGGCGGCGAACGCGGCCCGCTTGCTCGGATCATTGAGCACATCCAGCACCTGCGCGGCTTGCGCCGGCGTGATGGCGGGGATCGCCGTCGGGGCGGGGGTCGCACCCGGCGGTGGGGCAGGCGTTGGGGCCGTCGCCGCGGCCCATACCGGCCCGATCGCAAGACCGAGCACGACTAGTACATACGCAAACATCCGAACCATGCCGGATCCTCCGAAGGCGGTGGATGTGCCGCACGACAGGGGAACGCCCGATCGGGGCATAAATCGGGCAACCCGGTGCCCACCGCCGCCGGCATCGACGGTAGCGGCATCAACGGCGCCGTGTGGGGGTCTCGGGTGCGCGGCAGACTGCCACGCGTCACAGCTTGTCCGGCGTTGATCGACACCAGATCTAGGTCACACTAACGTTATGATCAAGGATGACTAGGGCCTGTCATCAATTAAGCCAAACGACGCTGGCGACGAGTTGGACGGCGGCCAGGAAGTTGCGCGCGGTCTTCTCGTAGCGGGTGGCGATCGCACGAAACTGCTTGATCTTGGCGAAGAAGTTCTCGATCAGATGG
>DASRQX010000243.1:0-11506 GCA_035696165.1 Acetobacteraceae bacterium
CGACGATCGGATTGCCGGGATCCTGTCCTGCTACGACCGTGTAGTGATCACCGGGACGCTGCCCGGTATTTGCTATGCGGATGGGATGACACGGTATCTCAACGCCAACGGGATGCGTATCTTCGATTACCCGCAGTTCGCGATGACGCTGCGGGATCGTGTGCGAGAGCGCGCGGCATCGTTGGCCGCCGAGGCGGTGGTGACAATCGAGCACATCTCCAAGAGCCACATTCGCAAGGAGGCGGTTGTGGCACGGGTGCTTGAGCAACGCGGCGAGCACCCCGGGCTGGTGCACATCATCTCGGCGATGGAAGCCTGCGACAGCTATCGGCCGTGGCGCGACAAGGCAACGGGCAAGTCGTTCGTGCGTCCGGACGGCGGCAAGTGCCTGCACTACTACTTCTACTTCCTGGATGCAGCGTTCGGGCTGATCTACCTGCGGGTTCCCACCCCGGCCTTCGCCGGGGCAGGCTCTGGGCGCCGTTCCGCCTGCAGTTCTACTGCAACGGCCATAGCTGGTTGGCACGGCGTCTGACAGCGGAAGGCATCGGCTACACCATGGCCGATAAATGCCTTCATCCGGATTGACGATTGGGTCCGAGCCCAGGAACTGGCCGGCAGGCTTTCGCCGGATCGGCTGCACCGCACCCTGGATCGCTATGCCCAACAATGTTGCCCGGTGTCCGCGGTATTCGGACAATCCTACCACTGGAACCTGATGCAGGTGGAATACGCCACCGATCTGGCGTTCCGCTCCACCGTCACTCTTGGGCCGCTCTACGAGCAACTCGTCCGACAGTCGGTGCTGAGCGTCAAAGCGGAGCAGGTCGCCAGCTTCCTCGGCCGGCAGATCACGCCGCTACTGACCCAGGAGATCGGTTTTCAGTTCTCCACCCGCATCGAGGGCACCTGCGTCAAGCATCGCTTCGGCAAGTGCTCGATCAAGATGTAGGACAAGACCGGCATCGTGCTGCGCATCGAGACCACCACCAACGAGGTGTCCTTTTTCAAGCACCACCGAACGGTGGAACACCGCAAGAGCGCGGCGACCCGTGCCCTGGCACCCGTCAAGAAGTCCATCTACAGCCTGATCGATCTCCGCGAAATCCTGCTTGGCTGCAACCGCCGCTACCTCGCCCACCTGTCTGCCCTGGACGACTTCTCGGCCGGGGTTCGTGCGCTTGGACGTGTGACCAAGCCGCACGACGTGGATGGTAAGACCGTCAAGGGGATCAACTTCTTCGAACCAGACGACAGCGCGTTACTGCACGCTCTGCAGAACCCAAGGGTCAATATCGCCGGCGTTCGCCGGGCCGACCTGCTGGCGGACCTGCCGATGTTCTCACCGACCAGGCTATCAAGGAAGTTGCGCCGACTGCTGGACATCGGAGTGATCAAGCGGGTCACCGGGACCTACCGCTACCTGACGAAAGCCGGACGTGCGGCAACCGCAGCCGCAGCACGGCTCACCGAGGCGGCCATCATTCCGGCTATGAATTGATGGGATTTAACGCAAGAAGTGACAAGAGTTGGGCCGAAAGGGGCTAAATAGCCGGGACAGCCTCGGTGGAAAACGGACGCAGACGACCCGGCCTTTCAACGCCTGATTTGCGCCCGCACCTGCCGTTCATCGCCTTTTCGTTGCCCCTCTAAACCGGTTAGTCGTTCGGTCGATTGCGGCCGACCTCACGGTGCTTTCGGTCGGAATTACGTGGCGAAAAGCTTCCGCGAACAAGCAGGGCTGCGCCGGCATTGACCTGCATGATGCCCCGCGTCAGAGCAGTCGCGCCCGCTGCTCGGGCGTGAGCAGCGTGCAATGCTCGACCTTGCCGAACCAGCGGTAGCGATTGCGCGCCACCAATGAGTAGGCCGCATCGCGCCACCGTTCGGGCACGATGGCGCCTGCTTGCAAGCAACGCCATGCGCCCCCCAGCACGGTGCACAGCCGCAGATACCCAGCGCTTGCCGTATAGGCGCGACCACCCTCGACCAACAGGTAGGTCTCGTTCCAGTTGACGGCGTAGTGCCGAAAGAGCGCCTGGCCCAGAGTCGAGCGCGCTGGCGTGAAATTCACCCGCGCGTGTCGGTCGTGCCGCATCACGAAGGCCGCGCCGCCCGAGCAAATGACGCACACTCCGTCAAACACGAAGAGCGCCCGGCTATCGTCGAACGCGGGCACGCCTGGGTCTTCGCGATAGCTATACGGGACGTGCGCCAGTTCAGGCATCAATCGGATCCGCGTGCACCGAGATGTCGAGGCCTTCGAGCGCGCTGAGATAGTCTTTGAACCCGATCAGGTCGAGACAGGGCATGGCGCCTCGCGCGGCCACCTCGTCGCGAGACAGCCTCCGCGCAAGCAGGATCGCCGGCATGCAGGGAATGTATGGCCCGTGCCCCGACCGCGCGATGATGAAGAAGCGGACGCGCCTGGGGCGGCCATCGCGGCCTATCCCGGCCAAAAACATGTGGAACCCCGATTTGTTCGACCCGAAGCGGTCAAACAGGAACGCCAGCTGCAGAAGGCGCTTGGCGTGAGTGTCCCGCGAGCGGACAAGCCCGAGCCGTGCCAGCCAACCGAGCGCCCAAGTGCCTGCGTGCAGGAGCTTGAGCTCATGTCCGGCGGCGAAGCGGATATTGCGCACTTCCGTGTAGCGTCGCGGAAAGAGGTCGAGATCGGGGACGTCGCAGTTCCCGAACAGGCGAAGTCCTAGCTCCGGATAGCGAACGGCGTGGGTATCCTGCCAGCCGAACGCCCGCTGCATCCGGCCGTCGCGCAGCCGAAGCAGCGGCTTGCCGACGTAGCTCAAAATCGCCGACGTCGTCGCGAGACCGCGATTGGCCTGCTGCGCGGCGCTGATGCCGTAATCGATCGCGTCGAGCCGCGCGAAGCCAGGCCGGTAATGATCTATCACCGCGGCGGTGAGGCATGGCACCGAACTCGCCCCGCTCACCACGATCACCCCGCGCTCACGTGCCGCGACGTCGAGCTCGTCAATCGAGACGACGACGTCGCGAGCATCCGCCAGGTCCAGATAATGGCAGCCCTGTGCAATACAGGCGCGCGCCACCCGATGGTCCGGGCGCAGGAACGGGCCCGACGTGTGGGCGACGATATCGGGCGAGATCAGGTCGAACGCCGTGGCGAGGTCATCATCGATGTCGATCACATGTCCCTCGGCCGGATTGGCGCGACCGAGCTGGGCGGCGAACGCCTGCGCCTTCGCCTCCGCCCGTCCGCCGATCAGCAGCCGGATCTGCGGGTCCGGTGCAAGCGACCGGGCGATGTAGCTGCCGAAATTGCCGTAGCCGCCGACGACAAGGACGCGCGCTACCATGAAGGCTTTGCCACCATGAGGTAGAACACGACGATCAGCCCGCCGAACGCTGGCCAGCCGAGCGCGAACCACCAGCCGAACAGCCGTGACAGTCTCGCCTCGTCAAGGCACGCGGTAACCGCTTCGGCCTCGAGCATCGCCTTCATGCGCATCTGAATAGCCACGACCGGCAGCCAGCAGGCGCCAGCAACCAGGTAGGGCGCGTAGGTGATCGCCAGCCACCGATCCGACCAATCGCAGCCGCCCTTCCACACCAGCCAGGCACCACTCAGCGGTTGGACGATCACGGCGGGAAGCGTGAACAGGAAGTCTGCTCGGCCCGTCGTCACAGCGACAAAGCGGCGCGCCGCCGGCACGCCGCTCAGATGCCCTTTGAGCATGAAGCAAGCGATGCCTGCCCCGGTCCCGAACAGCACGGTCGCGCTCAGGACGTGCAGCATCTTGACGAAGAGGTATAGTTCCAAGCCAGGCTCCCGATCCCCGTCGAGGCCAGCGACCTCCGGCGTCCATCGATTGTAGCGCAGCCATGCGCCCAAGGCGTCCGCTCTGCCCCGATTGGCACTCGAAGGCCGTCAGTCCGGTATCGTGAAGAGTTTCGGCCATTAACTCCTATCCCAAGGATATCCGTTCCGGGTCGAGAGCCGGCGTTTACACTGACGCGCCGTCCTCGGATGCCACGGTCTGACATTCCGCCCGGCTTCAAGCGGCGCGGGATCGGGTTGTGTAAAAAAGATAAACCTCGATACCGCCGAACAGCGTCAGCGGCACGATGGCGCCTGGAAGCCCCGCGACCTCGTAGCCGAAGCGAGCGCATACGTAGCACAGGACGATGACGCTCTGTGCCATGCCGGGGGCGCCGATGGCGCGGTATAACGACCCGTAATGATAGCCGATCCAGAAGCCGGCCCGGCTGACGATCCAGACCACGGTCGTCGCCACCACGGCGCGCATCGCGCTGCCATCCGAACAGTAGAACGCCAGGCCGATCAGACCCGGAACGAACATTAGCAGTTGTTCGAGCGTGTGCTGCAGGTAGCGAAGATTGATCTTCAGTCGCAGCGTTTCATAGCCGGCCAAGGGGTCGATGCCCGGTGATTGCAGGCGCTCGTGCGAAACCGCTTCGATGCCGGTCGCGAAACACAGCAGGATTGCCATGCAGCAGCAGTTGACGGCGAAGAAAAGCCTGGCGACTGGATCGTCCATGCCAGCCAGCGGCGGCAAGAGATGGTAGACGCCAAGCCACAGGGCGATCGTGACCGGAAACGCGACCAGAATCCAGATCACTATGGTGGATCGCTGGCGGCGAACGTCCGGATCACCCGCTTGCGTGATGTTCATGCCGGCTATTCCTTCCGTCATCGGGACGACCGCGCCGCGGCGGCCTCAGTCGCGGTGGAGGTGACTGAGCAGCAGCGCCGCCGCCGGCAGGTCGGCACGCTTGCGTTCCAACAGGTCAGTTCCGCCGACGGCATAGACGGCAACCGCGGCGAGCAGTTCTCGCAGCCGGTCGGGAGCGCTGGCGTCGAACGGCAGCACGCAGCCGCCGGTGCGCCGCGCAAGATCCTGGAACAACTCGGCGTCACGGCGGGCGAGCCAGTCGGCGACGTCGTGCAGCACGATCAGGCGGATGCCGCGCGCGCCCATCGCGTCGGCGAGTTTGCGGCCGCGGGCGGGGGATTCCTCGACCACGTCGCCGATGTAGGTGACGACGCGAACGCCTGGCGCGGCCAAGGCGCGCGACAGGATCGGCAGAAGCTGGGTGCGCCCGGACATGCAACGAATGGTGGCGGCGCGGTCGCGCAGGGTGGCGGGGTTGGATGTGAAATCGGTGAACGTGTGCAGGAACGACCCGCCATGGACCGCGAGTGCCACGTCAAGCTCGCCGGGCAGCGCGCGGAACATCGAGTCGGTGACTTTTCGCGCGGTGTCCCAGGCGGGCTCGCGTGAGGCGGTGGCGTCGAAGCCGAAGATCAGGCGGGGGCGGGTCGGGGTTGTGGCGGGCACGGCGGATTGCGCGGCACCACCCGGCAGCAGCGCGATGAGCGGCGCGACCAGGGCGCGCAGGTGGGCCAGCAGAGATGTCAGCGCCGGGGATGTCGGCGCCTGGGATGTGGGCGCTTGGGGATGGGCCTCGGCAGGCGGCGCGCCAGGCACGGGGTCGGGGACCAGGACGAAGTTCGGCTTGTCTTGCATAGTTATGCCCTCGCCGCGCGGGACGGTCTCCACGGCGACACCCTAGCGCGTCTGGGCGGCGCTGTTGAGAACGCCGATCCGCGCACCGTCAGCACGCCGATGGACCGACTCGCCGACGCCTCGGTATGTTCGCTCAGGCACACAGCGAATCGGGTGGTGGTCGATGGGATCCAGCAACATCGCGGCGCGACGCGGCGCAAAGGCCAATCGCCGCAAGGCAATCGTGGCAGAGAAACGCAAGGCCGAGGCGGGCGGCAACACGCTGGCGGGGCGGGTGGCGCGAGCCGCGGCGGCGCCGGTCCTGCATTGTCTGCTCACGGAGAGCCTGCATGAGACCGGGATCGGAACGCTGGTCCTCGCGCGTAGAAGTGCGCTCGGCCAGGTCACCGCCGCCGGCTTTCTGCTCGATGTGTTCTGCCTGGGCGTCAAGGATGTCATGTTCCGCGCGATGGAAGGGCGGCAACTGGGCACCTATCTCGACATGCTGGGTGCCGCGACGCCTTTGGTGCCGGTCGATCCCGGTTACGCGCGCAAGTTGTTGCGCGATCTGGTGTTGTGGTCCGGATCGCTCGGGTTCCAGCCGCACCCGGACTTTGCCACGGTGGAGCGGCTGTTTGGCGACGTCGATCCGCAGACGTGCAAGACCGCATTCCAGTTTGGGCACGGCGGCAAGCCGTTGTATGTGTCCGGGCCGTCGGAGCCGCCGCTATTGGTCCGGCACCGGATAGAGCAATTGAGCGGGCAGCTTGGGTCAGATGGTTTCGACTACATCGTTCCGGCGCACGATTCGGCTTGGTGAGCGGGCAGGACAGGCGGTGAATTGCGCGCTTGTTGCGTTAGCGGTTGGACGCTCGGTAGCCAGGTAGGGCGGAAAAGCGGTGCCTCGGGGCCAAGCCTACGGGCACGGCTTGTCCGTCCTACTCAATAGTCAGTAGAGGTCGCGTTCGCGGGCCTTTACCCGGATCAGGGCGGCCAGGGTTTCCAAGGTCGGCATCGGCACACCGGCGGCTTGGGCCATCTGAATGGGCACCGAATAGAGCGCGTCGATCTCCATCCGGCGGCCGGCTTCAAGGTCCTGCAGGATGCTGGGTCGGTGCGCCAGCTTGGTGTTCGTCGCCACGACCTGGTCGATGTCCAGCTCGACCGGGAAGCCCATTGTGGCAGCCAGCGCCACCGCCTCGGCCAACAGCGCGCAGGAGGTGGCGACCAGCGCCGGTTCGGTGTGGGTGTCCTTCACGGCGGTCTCGGTCAGCACGCAGAGCGGTCCGGCGCTCAGGTTGAACACCAGCTTGTGCCAGATCAGCTCGCGGATGCGGTCGCTGAGCGTGACCGGCAGGTCGGCGGCATGGAATGCGTCGGCCAGGGCCTGCAGGCGCGGCGAAATGGAGCCGTCCGGTTCGCCGAACGAGGTGCCGCGGCCCGCGCCGGTCAGCAGGCGCACCACGCCCGGGCGCGGCACCGAGCAGGCAGGCCAGAACACGCCGCCGATCGCCCGGTGTGGGCCGACCGTGCGCGCCAGGGCGCCGGCGGGGTCGAGCAGCGGGATCGTCTTGCCGTCGCGCGCCCCACCCGGGTGGACATCGAGCGCGTGGAAATACCACCAGGGGATACCGTTCATGACGAACGCCACCGCGGTGTCCGTGCGCAGCAGCGGGGCGATGCGCGCGGCGACGTCCGGAAGGGCGGGCGCCTTCACCGTCACCAGCACCGCATCTTGCGGCCCGAGGTCCGCCGGGTTGTCGCTGGCCGCGACGCGGACGGTCAGGGCTTCGTCAGGTGTCTCCACAAGCAGCCCGTCGGCGCGGATCGCCGCCAGGTGCGCGCCGCGCGCGACCACGGAGACTTCCGCACCGCCGCGGGCCAAAAAACCCGCCAGATATCCGCCGACCGCGCCGGCGCCGTAGACGCACAGCCTCACGGGGCAAGAATCTCCAGCGCGGCACGCGACAGCGCCTGGACGCCGAGGCCGATACAGCGCTCATCGGGCTGGTAATCGGAGTTGTGCAGCTTGTCGGCGCGGCCCGGCGCACCGGAGCCGACGCGAAGCTGGAACCCGGGCACCAGGTCCGACAGGAGGGCAAAATCCTCGCCGCCGAGGCTGGGCTGGCCTTCGTCCGCGACCTCGCCGAACTGCTTGCGCACCGCGGCGACGGTGGGTTCCAGCACGCTGTCGTCGTTCACCAGCGACGGCACGCCGCGGCGGTAGTCGACCTTGCAGGTGACGCGCATGCCGGCCTCGATGCCGGCCGCCAGGCGGGCGATCGCGGCCTCGATGATGTCGCGCGCCGGGGCGTTCAGGGTACGGACGGTGCCCTTGATGGCGCAACTGTCGGGGATGATGTTGTAGGTCGTGCCGCCCTGGATCATTCCGACCGTGACCACGGCGGGAAACATCGGCGGCACCTCACGCGAAACGATGGTCTGCAACTGGACGACCAGCGACGCGGCGGCGACCAGCGGATCGACCGTCACGTGCGGCCAGGCGGCGTGGCCGGAGCGGCCGTGCACCACGATGTCGAAACGGTCGGCGGCCGCCAGGCAGGGGCCGTGGACGTAGCCGAAGCGGCCCACCGGCATGTCCGGGTAGTTGTGGAAGCCGAGCGCGAGGTCGATGTGCGGCCCTTCCAGCAGACCGTCCGCCAGCATCGCGCGCATGCCGCCGATGCCTTCCTCAGCCGGCTGGAACACCAGCTTGACCGTGCCGGCGAGTTGCGGCGCAAGGTCCTGCAGCACCGCCGCCACGCCGAGCAACGTCGTGGTGTGGATGTCGTGGCCGCAGGCGTGCATCAGGCCCTTGGTCTGGCTGGCGAACTTCAGGCCGGTGCGTTCCTCGATCGGCAGCGCGTCCATGTCGGCGCGGATCGCCAACACCTTGCCAGGACGGCCGCCTTCGATCAGCCCGACGATGCCGGTCTTGCCGATGCCGGTCTGGTGCGGGATGCCGAGGCGGGTCAGCTCGCGGGACACCAGGCCGGCGGTGCGGACTTCCTCGAAGCCCAGTTCGGGGTGGGCGTGGATGTCGCGGCGGATTTCGATCAGGTCGGGCTCGATCCGCTCCGTGGCCGTGCGGATGGCGGTGGTGGGGTCGTTGGGGAGGCTCGGGGGCATTGGTGGCTCGCTGGTGACAATCCCCCATCATAGCGGTTTATGCCCGTCGGTCGGCAAGCCACCGTCGATCGAGCGCTGCTGCCGGAGCCGGCTTCACCCACACAGGGACTGCCGGAACAGGTTTCGTTGTATCTTGCTGTCGAGGTGCGCGGTATCAGGTCCACGTAATGGATGTGGTACGCCGTGACACGTCCGATCAGAAGCGGCTTGATCCGTGCCTCCATCGTGCGATCCAAGGCAAGGTCGCTTCGTTCTATGAAAACGCGCAGTTCGTCGGACCCGGCTGCGTTCTGCGAACCGATCAGGACCGCATCGATAACACCGTCCACCGCCCTGATCTGCTCCTCGATCGGGTGCGGGCCGAACTTGAGGCCGCCGAGATTGATCATGTCATCGGCCCTTCCCAGCAGAGTGAGCTTACCCGGCTGCGGCATGAAACCGAAGTCGCTCTTGAGGAACCAACCACGGCGAAATGCGCTTTTGTCTCGGTATCGTTCCATAGATAGCCGCTTGCCATCCTCGGCGTGCGCACCAGGACCCTGCTTGACTGACCCGGTTCCATGTCGCGTCCGGAATCGTCGACGATCCTGACCAACACATCCGGCAGCAGTGTTCCCGGTCCGTTGCCGTCATCGGTCGTGATGTCTCTGGTTTCATTTGTGGAATAGGCGACTTGCAGATCTGTCGTCACGGATTGCCTCAGCCGTGCCCTGAGTGTGTTTGGGACGAACCCGCCGCCCGCGCACAAGGAACATGAGTCCAGTCGCCCGTACCGGAACCGTTCCGACGACAGCAGGGCGGCCGCCGCGCCGACCAGCAGAAACGCGTGGCACGCCGGGAGCTTGGCAATGCCGGCGGCGACTTCCCATCCCCTGCTGTAGATGACGGTCGCCCCGAACCGAAAGGCCGACATGGTGTCGCTGTATGTTCGCATCATATTGATCGGATAAAACGCAATGAAATTCTGACGTGTTTCGTCGAATTTCAGCAGATACGGAACGATCTCGACCGCGCGGAGCGCATCCCGGGTATAGCCCATGAATTTAGGATGGCCCGTTGTACCTGACGTTTCGCTGATCCTGACTATGTCGCCGGCGGGATAAGCACGAGCAAGGATTTCGAGGTCGTTGTGATCAACGGATTGTCGTGACATCTCGCGAACAAATTCCAAGGAGAGGTGGATGACCCGGGCGTGTTTCGATAGATGATCGTTGTTTGTCTGAACACACAGCAGATCGCAGTGCGGCAACAGTTCGCTGTCTGATGTCAGGTCGGACGGCTCCATCATCACATGGGCGGCACCAAGGACCTCGCAGGCCAATATCAGAACCAGGTGCAGATAGCGCACCTCACATTCGATCCCCGCGATCATGCCCGGACATAGGCCGGCCATCGTTAGCATCTTGGCCGCTTGCACGAGATTCCTCGCCAGCATGGAATATTGAGTATGAAACGTTGTTTTCCATCACCGCGATCGCGTGCGGCGTTTCGCGAGGCCAACGCAACACTGGATCCGCGCCCGTGGTCAAGGTCCGGTCAGGCATCACTCTCTCCGCGAGTCCGACGGCGACGGAAATGGCATCTAGGCTGGACAGCCTTGGTGGTTAGGCTGGACAGGCTGGATGGTCAATTCCGCGGCATGAGAGTGTGAGAAACGCGGGCCAGGTTGGGCTTCCGGAAGGGAGGTGTCAATGCATCGGACGGTTGTGTTCGAGGGCATACGGATGTCGAAGTTCCGGCGTGTGTTTGACCACTGGGAGAGCAGTAAGTTAGGGTCAGTTGGCGGCGGCGGAGTTGCGTGGCATTGGGGAACGAACGTTCCGCTACCGGTGCAGGCGATATTGGAAGCGCGGCAAGGCCGCACCGCTGCACATCCGACTGGGGCATCACTCGCGCAGGGAGTATCGGCATGATCGACCTCTATTTCTGGCCCACGGGCAACGGCAAGAAGATCGTCATCCTTCTCGAAGAACTCGGCCTTCCCTACACCTTCAAGCCCATCAACATCGGGCGCGGCGACCAACTCACCGCCGCGTTCCTGAAAATCTCCCCCAACGGCCGCATGCCGGCGATCGTCGACCACGAACCGATGGGCGGCGGCGACCCGATCTCGATCTTCGAGTCCGGCGCCATCATGACCTACCTGGCCGAGAAGACCGGAAAATACTGCCCCAGCGATCCGCGCGGAAAATACGACGTGGCCCAATGGGTGAACTGGCAAATGGCCAATCAGGGCCCGAAGCTGGGCGAGCAAGGCCATTTCCGGCGCGCGCTCGCCAGCGGCAAGAATGGCGACCTGTCCTATGCCGTCGGCCGCTTCGACAACGAGGCGCATCGCATCTTCGGCGTCACGAACCTGGGTCTGTTCAACAAGCGCTATCTCGCCGCCGGCGAATACACGATCGCCGACATGATCTGTTATCCGTGGGCCTCAAGCTGGGCCACGCGCGGCATCGACATCGAGGAATTTCCCAACGTGAAGCGCTGGCTGGAGGAAATCGGCGAGCGGCCAGCGGTGAAGAAAGCGATGGCCTTGGGACCGGAGTTCCGCGAGGACCCGGCCTCGATCAGCGCCGAGGAGCTGGCGCGCCGGCAGAAACTGGTTGGCGACCAGCGGGCGCAGCAGGTCCCGGCGGAATGGATCAGCGCCGCGGCGGGATAGGCGGACCGGCGGCGTAGGCGCGCCGGCATCAGGCGTACCCCGCGTCCACGACTTGGCCTGGCGCGCGAAGGCAAGAACCTATGCGGGTGGGAGTGGCAGCCAGGCGCTGGATCGGGTTCGGTATGCGTCCCACAGCACGAGGGAGCAACCGATGCGTATCGAGACCCAACCGCAAGACCACCCGACCGCCACCACGGGGGAGACTGCC
>DASRQX010000244.1:0-8551 GCA_035696165.1 Acetobacteraceae bacterium
GTTGAGCCAGGCGTAGACGTCGGTGGGATGGTCCATCTCGTACAGCACGACCTCGTCGCCCGTCCGCCAGTCGAGCCCGCCCGGCACCAGGTTGAGGCCCTGCGAGGTGGTCGCCAGCAGCGCCACGTCCTCGGCCCCGCAGTTGAGCAGCCGCGCCGCCCGCGCGCGGGTCGCTTCGATCAACACCGCGGAGTCTCCGACCGACATTGTCTCGGACATGCTGTGCAAAAACCCTTCCACCGCCGCCACGTGCGCGCGCGGCAGCGGTCCGCGGCCGGCGCTGTCGAGATAGGTGCTGGTGGCCGTGATCTGGAATTCGCGCGTGCGGATCACCGCGAAATCCGGGTCGGCTGGCATCACTGCGCGAACTCCTCGGTCAGTGCGGACACGTCCGCGTCCAGTGGAAAATGGCAGGCCCAGCGATGCGCGCCGCCGTTCCCGGCCAGGGGGGGTTCGACCTCGGCGCAACGCCCCTGCGCCCCGGCGCAACGGGTGCGGAACCGGCATCCGCTTGGCGGCGAGAGTGGCGAGGGAGGATCCCCCTCCAGAAGGCCACGCGCGCGCCGCCCGCGAACGAAAGAAGGTTCCGGTACCGAAGCGAGCAACGCCTGCGTGTAGTGGTGCCGCGGGCGTGCACACACGTCCTCGGTGGGTCCGCTCTCGACGATCTTGCCGAGGAACATCACGGCGATCCGCGCGCAGAGCTGACGGACGATCCGCAGGTCGTGGCTGATGAAGACGAGCGCAAGGTCGAAGCGCTGCTGAAGGTCGTGCAGCAGGTTGATGATCTGCGCCTGGATCGACAGGTCAAGCGAGGAGATCGGTTCGTCGGCCACGATCAGCGCCGGCCGCAGAACGATCGCGCGGGCGATGCCGACGCGCTGCCGCTGGCCGCCGGACAGTTGATGCGGAAAGCGGCTGGCGAGCGCGCGACCCAGGCCGACGAGCTCCAGCGCCTCCCGCACGCGCGCCGCGATCTCGGCGGTGGCGAAGCCGTTTACCGCCAGGGGCTCGGCGACGATGTCGGCAACCGGCAGCCGCGGATTGAGCGAGGCATAGGGGTCCTGAAAGATCGGCTGCATGTGCTGGCGGATGCGCCGCAGCGCATCACCGCCGAGGTGCGTGATGTCGCTGCCCATGAATTCAATGCTGCCGGCCTCGACATCGATCAGCCGCAGCAGGCAGCGCGCCAGAGTGGACTTGCCACAGCCTGACTCACCAACGATCCCCAGCGTCTCGCCACGATGGATCGACAGTGAAACGCCATCGACGGCGTGGACGTGGCGATGCCGCGCGAACAGCGTCTCGCCCGGCACCGCGAAATAGTGTTTCAGGTCGGTCGCCGCCAGCAGGACCTCGCGAGGTGCCGCTGACTGCGGCCGGGCATTGGCGGTGATCAGGTCAGGGGCGAACGCCGGCAGGCCAGTGGCCTGCGCCACCCAACAGGCCGCACGCGTGTCCCCCACATCGACGAGGGCGGGCTCCTCGGCGCCGCAGCGGGCGATGGCGAAGGCGCAACGCGGGTGGAACTTGCATCCGGCGGGCAGGGCATCCGGCGAGGGCGGCTCGCCGCCGATCGCCTTCAGCCTGGCGCCTCGCGCGCCGACGGCCCGAGGCATCGATTCCACCAGAGCGCGCGTGTAGGGATGGCTGGGGTGCTCCAGCAATGCGCGCGTCGGACCGGCCTGCACGATGCGCCCCGCATACATAACGCCGATCGTTGTGCAGATCTCGCTGAGCACGCCAAGGTCGTGGCTGATCAGCAGGATCGCCACGCCGAGCTCCTGGTTCAGCCGCCGGCAGATGTCGAGAATCTGCGCCTGGACGGTAACATCCAGCGCTGTCGTCGGCTCGTCGGCGATCAGCAACTGTGGCGTGGCGATCAGCGCCGTCGCGATGGTCGCGCGCTGGCGCATCCCGCCGGAGAACTCGTGCGGATAGCGCCGCACCGCCTCGTGCACATCCGGCATGCCCATGGCACGCAGCCGCTCGCCCACGAGCTGCCGTGCCTGCCGCGCGTTCGCCTTGCCGTGCAGCAGCAGCGGCTCGGCGACCTGCAGCCCGATCCGCATGATCGGGTTCAGCGAGGTCAGCGAATCCTGAAAAACCATACCGATGCTGTCGCCGCGAAGCTGCGACAGGCGCCGGCGGCTGGTGCCGATCAGCTCCTCGCCATTGAACTTCACCGAACCGCCGGTCACCCGTGCGCCGGCGGGCAGCAGGCCGTTGATGGCATGCACCGTCATGCTCTTGCCTGACCCGGACTCGCCGAGCAGCCCGAAGATCTCGCCGGCACGGACCTGCAACGATACGCCGCGAACGACCGGCAACGGCTGGCGCGCCGGCCCCACCGCCACCTGCAGGTCCCCGACGTCGAGCAGCGTCGCGCCGGGGCGCGGCGGCGTCACTGCCGGATGCGTCACTGCCGGCGTCCCCCCACCCACGGATCGAGCGCATCGCGGATCGAATCGCCGATCAGGTTGAAAGCAAACGCCAGCGTCAGCACGGGCATGGCTGGAAAAGTCGCCACCCACCAGTCGTCCATCACGGTCGCTCCGGTGGACACCATCGCGCCCCATTCCGGCTGTGGCGGCTGCGCGCCCAGCCCGAGGAAGCCTAGGATGGCAAAACTCAGGATCGCCCGGCCGACGTCGATGGCCGCCATCACCAGCAGCGCCTGCAGCGCATTCGGCAGAATGACGCGCAGCAGAATCCCCGCCGGCCGCCGCCCGGCCGCGCGCGACGCCACCACGTAGTCCTTGCTGCCAAGGTCGAGCACCAGTGCCCGGCACACCCGCACGTAATGCGGCCACCACACCGCTGCCAATGCGATGATGCCGTGCGCAAGGCTGGCACCCAGCGCGGCCGCCACCGCCATGGCGAGAATGATCAGCGGAAATCCCAGCATCATGTCGGTGAACCGCATCACCAGGTCGTCGACGATGCCCCGGCAGTAGCCCGCGACGGCGCCCAGGCTGACACCGACCAGGAATCCCGCCGCCACCACCGCCACCGCCGCCGGCAGCGATTCGCGTCCGCCGTACAGGACGCGCGCGAACACGTCCCGGCCAAGCTGGTCGGTGCCGAACAGATGCACAGCGGAGGGTGGCCGCAGTCTCAGCGCGATATGTTGCTGGAGAGGATCGAAATGGGCGATCAGCGGTGCCGCGGCGATCATCACCGCCCAACCGAGGATGATCACAATCCCCACGGCCATCTCGGCGTTCGACAGCCACCCGGCCGCGCCTGCCAGCAGGCGCGCGGGACGGGCAATCGGGGCGGCCATCGGCGTCTCGGTCACGCGCGGACTGCCAGCAGCGAGGCGCGCACGCGCGGGTCGAGCAGGGCGTAGATCAGATCAACCGCGAGATTGACGATGGTGTAGATGAAGCCGACGGTCAGCGCGACCCCGATGATCGCCGGGAAGTCCACGTGGACGGCAGCGTTGAAGGCATACCGCCCGATCCCGGGCCAGCCGAAGATCGTCTCCACCAGCAGCGCCCCAGACAGCAGGTCGCCATAGGCCAGGCCGATCACCGTGACGATGGGGATCATGGCGTTCGGCGCGGCATGCCGGCGGATCACGTAAAACTCCGACGCACCCTTGCCCCGTGCGGCACGCAGGAAATCTTGCGGCAGCACCGACAGCATGCTCGCCCGCGTCATGCGCGTCAGCAGGCCGACGCTCCAGGTCGCCAGCACGAATGCCGGCAGCGCGAGGTGCGACAGGGCATTCCACGCGGTCGAGGGCTCGCCGGCAATCACGCTGTCGATGATGTAGAACCGGGTCACCGGCGGCGGTGGCTGCAACGCATAGTCGAGCCGTCCCGGCGCCGGCGCCCAGCCCAGGTGCAGATAGAAGATGTCGAGCAGGATCAGCGCCAGCCAGAAGATCGGCATGGCCACGCCGGCAAGCGTCAGCAGCCGCACGACCAGATCGATCATCCCACCGCGCCGAATCGCCGCCAAGATGCCGAGCGGAATCGACAGCACTACGCTGAAGAAAATCGTCACCGTCGCCAGCTCGACGGTGGCCGGCAGGTAATCGCGCAGGTCATCCACCACCGGACGATGCGTGTAGATCGACACGCCCATGTCGCCGTGCAGCAGGTTCCCGACATAGGTCAGGTACTGCACCGGCACCGGCTTATCGAGCCCCCACTTCTTGCGGTAGGCAGCGACGATTTCCGGATGGTTCGACGCCTCCTGCGAGATCGACGCGATGATCGGGTCGGTCGGAATCGCCTTGGTCACAGCGAAGGAGATCAGGGTCATCCCCAGCAGCACTGGGATCAGCAAAAGAAGCCGCCGGACGATGTACCTGGTCACCCGCAGTGGCCCGCGCGATCGCCGCTAGCCGAATTCGCTGGTCGGAATGTTGAAGAAGGACAACAGATCGACCGCAAGCGTCTTGACGACGTCCGTGCGGTAGCCAAGCTGGTAGTTCGTCTCGAACAGCCAGGCATAGGGCCCGTGCTGGTTGATCAGCCGCTGTGCCTGCAACGCCGGCTCGATCTGCTCCTTCGGATCGAGCGAGGCCACCGCCTTGGCCGTCAGCTCCGCGATCTCATTAGCCTCCGGTGACGAATCCACGGCCCAGTTCTGCCGTGCCAACGCCACATGCCCGCCTGGCGCGTAGACCGGCAAGAAATCCGTCCATCCCGGGAAATCGACCGCCCACAGATGCAGCACGGCCTCGGGCTTGCCGGCCCGGTAGTCCGTCAGTTCCTGCGTCAGCGGCTCGCCGATCAGATCGGCAGTGATGCCGACCGCGGCCAGGTCTTCCTTGACCTTCTGCACCACGTCGGTTGCCGGCACGTTCTGGATGATCTGGTCGGCGCCATAGGTGAGCTTGAAGCTGAAGCCATTGGGCATGCCGAGCGCCGCCAGCGCCGCCTTCGCCTTGGGAATGTCCTGCTTCATGCCCTCGGCCACCGGCAGCGCGTTCGGCAGTTGCGGCGGCACGATCGAACCGGTCAGTTGACCGCCCCCGAGATAGATCTCTTTCAGCCCCTCATAGTCGATCGCGCATCTGATGGCCTCCCAGGCCTTCGGCTGGCCGATCGGACCGGACGCCTTGGCGTTGAAGCCGAGATAGGCAATGCCGAGCGCCGGCACGCTGGCGACTGCTGTCTTGCTTGCCGGTCCGCGCTTCAGAAGATCGGCCGCAAGATCGGGCGTGAGATTGACGGCGATATGGGCGTCACCGCGCAGCAGCAGGTCACGCTGCGTGGTCGGATCCTGCACGAAACGGAACACCACGGTGTCGAAGGTCTTCTTCCCCCAGTAATATGGGTTCGCCCGCAGCACCATCTCCGAGCCGCGGTCCCAGTGATCGATCATGAACGGTCCAGTGCCGACCGAATGCTGGTCGAGCCACGTGGTCGCCGTGTCGGTCGTCGCGGCGTCGGCGGCATCGGTGCCGCCATGCGCCCGGACGACCGCGGCGTTGGTCACGGCGAGGCTCGGATTCGGCACCAGCTTGAGGAAATCGACGTCCAGCTTCTTCAGGACGATCTTGATCTGGTTGGGACCGCTCTTGGTTATCGAATCAACGTTGCCGAGCAGCCACGACGCGTCGGACTTGTTGTTGCGCTGCCGATGGCAGGAGAAGATGTAATCGTCCGGCGTGACCGAAGTGCCGTCGCTGAATTTCCAGTCCGGATGGAGATCGAAGGTATAGGTCAACCCGTCCGGACTGACGGTCCAGTTGGTGGCATAGCCCGGCGCCGGGTCGGCGCCGTTCAAGCTGAGCAGAGAATCATACAGCGCGCGCGAGATCGCCGCGGCATCCACTTCCGAGGCCCGCCCGGGATCGACGGTGCGCAGCGACCCGGGCTGTTGCACGATGATCAGCGCCTTGACCCCAGCCGCCCGGGCGGGCGCCGTCACGACGGTTGCCATCGCCGTGGCCAAGGCCGGAGGCAGCGTCGCCAGTGCGGCGCCGCTTTCGATGAACCGTCGGCGCGACAGTGCGCGTCGGCGACCGTTCTGCCCGTGGCTCCTGGTGTTGCTCATTGTCGCTGCCCCTTTCCTCGCTGACGTGTCGCCGCCGCTCGATCAACGTGCCGCGGCGGCGCGTACGGATTTCAATCGAGCGGACAGCGGTGTCACCCGCTCGGCATCGCTGTCTGCGTGCAACGGACCCCGCGGCGCCGCACTGGCGCGCTCGAGCAGGTCGGCCTCGTGATGCAGCCACACCACCGAGCGGCGCACATGCGCCCGCATGGCTGCCTCGGCGGCGTCGGGATCGCGCCGCAGCAGCGCCTCAAGGATTACCGCGTGCTCGGTCAGTCCGTCCTGGATCGACTTGATCAGCCCGGCCCCAAAGGCGAGCACGAGAATGTTGACCGAGTGGGTCGTCTCGGTGAGCGGCTGGCTCCCGGCGATCTCCAGGATGCCCGAATGGAACAGATAGTCCTGCGACAGATAGGCGCGGCGGTTGGCGGGGGTATCGGCGGGGTCGATGTCGGCGAACAGCCGGCGCAGTTGCTCGACCCGTTGCGGGGTGATCAGTGCCGCGGCCCGACGGGCGGCGAGCCCTTCGAGCACTTCGCGCACCTCGAAGATCATGGCGAGCTCGCGCTTCGACAGGCGTCGCACGAACACACCCCGTCGCGAACGCCAGGTTATCAGACGCTCCTGGGAGAGACGCTTGAGGGCGCTCAGCGTGGGCGTGCGGCTGACACCCATGTCGCCGGCGAGCTGTTCAGGCACGATCCGCTCGCCGGGCAGCAGCGTGCCATCGACTATCATCGCCTTGATGCGCGCGTAGATATGGTCGTCGAGATTGGCCCGCTCCGCCGGCCCCCCCCCACCATCGAACGCTTGCGGCGATAGTCGCGCGCTGCCGCTCCGCCCCTTGGCAGCGTTCCTCCGGTCGGCGTGCGTTGTCGTATGCGACATGTCTGGCCTTTCTTGGCGCCAATCTTAGACTGTGTTCAAAAGTGAATACAAGGCGCGCCGAACAGCGGCACAGTTGGGAATCGATCCTTTCAGCAAGGCGCCCGGACGCAGAACGGTGTTGTGCTTGCGCGGATTGCCGATTGATTCAGGCCAGCCACCGCGCTGCTTCGCCTAGCGGTGTCTCGGTCCAGCTACCCGGGCACACGTTGCACGCTCCGTCCGTGGTCCGTGCGTTCAAAAACCCCATCGCGAATCCTGCTCATCAGCCCCAGCAATTCCGCCGATTTCCAAGCATCGAAAAATTGATCATAAAACAGCGGTTTTTTGATCATGGCTGTGGCAAAGTGCTGGCATCGGCGAGGACATCAAACATGACCAAGCGCGTCGCGCTCTATCTCCGGGTTTCCACCGGCGAACAGACCACCGCCAATCAGCGGCTGGAGCTCCAGGCATGGGCTGCTCGGTGCGGCCACACGGTGACCGAGCTCTACGAAGACCACGCCCTCAGCGGTGCCAAATCCAGCGACCAGCGTCCCGCGCTCTCAAGGCTGCTGAGAGACGCGGTCCGCCGCCGGTTCGACATAGTGGCGGTGTGGGCGGTCGATCGCCTAGGGCGCAGCCTGACAGATCTGCTGAACACGTTGCAGACGTTGAAACAGAGCAAGGTTGGCCTGTTCCTGCACCAGCAGGGCATCGACACATCGACCGCGGCCGGCAACGCCTTATTCCAGATGCTCGGCGTGTTCGCCGAGTTCGAACGCGCCATCATCGTCGAGCGCGTCAACGCTGGTATTGCCCGTGCCAAGGCGAGTGGCACGAAATCGGGCAGGCCGATCGGG
The DNA here is from genome assembly GCA_035696165.1 of Acetobacteraceae bacterium. Taxonomy (GTDB): domain Bacteria; phylum Pseudomonadota; class Alphaproteobacteria; order Acetobacterales; family Acetobacteraceae; genus Palsa-883. The sequence goes on from DASRQX010000244.1 coordinate 7,746, forward strand.
CGTCCTGCGCTCAAGACCAAGAGGGTGAACGCTGCCCGCGCGGCGCTCGCGGAGGGGCAGAGCATCCGCGCGGCGGCGCTAGTGGCTGGCATCAGTGTCGGGTCGGTCGCGGCGCTGAGGAAGGAGATGGTGGGCTGATCAGCCGCATCGTCGTGATTGCCTTGGTGGGCTCGCGCTTGCCCCGCTCCGGTGCCGCGTCGCTGGGCATCGAGCCGACTGCCCGGGCCTTGGTGGGCTCGCGCTTGCCCCGCTCCAGTGCCTCGTCGCGCACCGAATAGCCGCACCGAGGTCAGCGACCGGTGGCCAAACAGAAACCGCCGCTTGCGACATCCCGAATATTCAGACCGGGCGACCGAATGGGTGGTGCTGGCCGGAAGCCGCCTGTCTCTTCTCGGGCGCCCAACTCGGAAAAGCGGACGCTGGCGTTGGGCACCCTCTTCGGCAGCGCCTTTTTCAACAGCGAACGGAACATCCCCACCCCGGCTGGACCTGACTTGATGGACCGTATTGCGCAGCTTATCATAACGCATTGCGCATATTTGCGGAGCCTGCATGGCCCGTCGCGCCTTCGGACGACACGTAAGACATCAAACACTAGATGGGATGCGCTGTGCTGCTTTGGCGGAGACTGGCATTACTAGCGGCTATCATTCTGACATCCGCCAGTTTTGCAACTGCGGAACCTCTGCCTCGTTCTATCCTCATCATCAATCAATCCGGACCCAGTCGCCCATGGTTCGTCGCTCTCAGCACTGCATTGCGAGCGACGCTGGCATCCGACCGCGCCGGTCCGATCAGCATCTATA
>DASRQX010000245.1:0-21793 GCA_035696165.1 Acetobacteraceae bacterium
TTATTTCCAGATCGAGATTGCGCTGCTTGATCATCTGTCGGACGCCACTCGGCGACATGACCCCGAAGTCGATCCGCTTTGCCAATAGCGCGTCGATTTCCGATGGGTCGTTGGTGAACTGGCGAATGTTGTCGAGCGTGACACCCGCCGCGAGCAGCGCTTTTACGTCAGCGCCGCCGGCCGGTGCGCCGACGACGAAGCCGCCTTTGGCCAGCTCGGACAGGCGCTTCGGCATTGGGCCCGGATGGTTCTTGAGAGCTACGATGTTGTCGCCGTCGAAGATGATCGGATCGCCGAATCTCACCTGGGCGCAGCGCGCCCTGGTGATCGTGAGGGCAGCCGAAACGAAGTCCCAGCGGTCCGCCATCATGCCGGGGATGAGCTCGCCATAGGATGCGAGGAAACCCTCGATCCCGGGAATGCCGAGACGCTCCATGATCGTTTTGGTGATCGTCGGCGCCGCGCCGGTGACGGTGCCGTCAGGGTTGAGCGCGCTGAACGGCGGCTGGTTGGGGAACCCGATGCGGACCTTTTTCGCGGCCTGCAGCTTCGCCAAAAGTCCCTGGCCCTTTTCTGGTGGCGCCTGGGCGAACGCGCTGCCGCAGGCGGACCACAGAGCGGTGGAGGCCAGAGCGACAGACCCAGTGGCACTCAACATGCGGCGTCTTGTCAGAGACTTCATCCCGATGCTCCTGTTGCTTCAATTGTAGGGTGGATAAGCTCTTGCGCCATCCACCGCTTTTGGCGCCACGACGGCGGTGTAGGGCAGAAAAGAGGTGGGTGGCGCAAGGGCTTACCCACCCTACGGCGCAGGACACCCGAATGGACTCGGCCCGCCATGTTGGAATCCAGCGCCGCTCAGGCCGTGCGCAGGTGGTGGCGCAGGAAGGCGCAGGGGATATCGTATTCCCGCGCCGCATCCGGGCCGGAAAAGCGCGCCCGGACGAAGCCGTGGATCATCCGCTCGGCGCAGCGTAGCGTGACGTCGTTGCCGGCTTGCTGCAGCCGGTGCGCGTATTGCCTGCTGTCGTCGGCGAGGCAGTCGAACTCGGCGTAATGAATGTGCGCGGGTGGCAGCCGTGAGACATTCTCGGACTTCAGTGGCGCGGCGTAGCCGTTGCGCGTCGGCCGGCCGGCGCCGAGATACAGGTCCCACGCCCGATCGATGCTGTCCGTGCGCACCGGCGCCTCGGCGTAACGGATGTAGCTGTCGGCGGTCAGGTCGTCGGTGAGGCACGGATAGATCAGCACCTGTGCGGCCAGGGCCGGGCCACCGCGATCGCGCGCCATCAGGCAGGTTGCTGCCGCCATGTTGCCGCCGGCGCTATCGCCCCAGACCGCCAAGCGGCCTGGATCGATGCCCAGCGCCGGGCCGTAGGTCGCAAGGTGTTTCAGTACCGCGTAGCAATCCTCCACCCCGGCGGGGAACGGATGGTCCGGCGCCAGCCCGTACTCGACGCCAAGGACGATCGCGTGCGCCTGATCGGCAATGCCCCAGGCGATCGGATCGCCGCTGTCCAGGCTGCCTTTGATGAAGGCGCCGCCGTGCAGATACACCACGCAGGCCGACGGCGAGGGCAACCCGGCCGGCCGATAGAACCGGACCATGATTTGCCCGTTGGTGCCCGCGCCCGGGCAAGCCAGGGGCATGTCTCCCACCACCATACCGGCCGGGTAGGGCCGCTGCATGCTGGCCGCATAGGCGTTCCAGCCGGCCCGTAACGTTTCGCTGGCGTTGCCCTGCGGCAACGCGTCCTTGGCGGCCAGGAGGTCCGCCATGTCGGGATGGAAATCGAAGCGCGGCGCGGTCATCCACGTCCTCCTAGTAGCGGCCGAATCCGGCCTGGGCGCGCGAGCGCTCCGAGGTCGGCGCCCAGGTGCGCATCTCCAGTTCGTACAACGTCTGCAAGTCGGCGGGGTCGGCCTGGCTGCCGGTGCGGTAGGCCAGCGCGAGGCGTTGCGGCCAGTCGATGGCGTCCGGCGGCGGCTGCATCGGGGGGGTTGCGAGCACGGTTATGCCGAAGAAGCCGTCGTCTCCAGCGGTTTGTGCCTCTGCGATGTCGGCGGCCGCGACACACAGCTTCGCGGGCAGTGGTTCCGGTAGCGGATTGTCGAGGCTACCGGCCAGGAATGCCGGACCGTCCGGTGTTGGCAGCGCGCAAATCCAACCCGCCGGCGACACGGGGGCGATCTCCGCCGCACCTGGTGCGTGCACCACTACGACCGCCAGACCGCGCCGCGCGGCCATCGCGCCCAGTGCGCCCGACAGCCTTGTGCCGATCGCGCCGCGCAGCACGGCCCGACCGAGGCCGCCGTCCGGGCGGGCATCGCCCAGCCTTGCATCCGCCGTCGCCAGATCAAGCGCGGGCGGGCCGCATTCGAACAGGCATTTTCCCCCCGCATCGGCGCGCCGTCGGCCCTGCGCATCGCGGGTCCAGCGCGGTGGCGGTCGGGCGGCGCCGGCGATGATCGCGGCCTCGCCCAGGCGCAGCATGGTCAGGCCATGGCCGTGTACGGCCTCGGTCCAGACCAGCATGTTTGCCGCGCGTTCGGCCGTGCCGTAGGGGTAGCCCAGCGCGCGCAGCGCCCAGGTGCCCTCACGCACGATCTCGGCCATCGCGACCGCGACGGGGGTCATGCCGCAATTCCCGGCTGGGTTGCCACGGGCTGCTCGGGGAGGGCCCAGTCGTCCTGCGTGCCGGCGGCAATTTCGTGCGGCAGGCGCATACCCTGGAAGAACACCCCGCGGACGTAACGGATGCTCAGCGGATTGCCACATTCCATGCCGAGACAGGCAAGGAAAAAGCGGATCAGGTATGAGGGCAGGAAGTCCGCCGAAACCAGATTTCCTCGGATTTCCGCGTACGGCAGGCCCGCCAGGTACTGCACGCGCGAAACGGCGTAGGCGATGTCGGGCTGGCCGGCGATGATCTCGGCCACTGGTGCGGCGTCGTCATAGGCGGTCAGCAGGGCGTTGAGGCGCTGCACCATGCCGACGTGATCGATGAAGGATTCGAATTCCTCATGCGGGTCCACGCCGCGGTCGCCGCGCCGCTGCTCGCCGTTGTCGGCGGAGTGGTACCAGAAATGCCGCCGCGCCCGGGAATTTCCAAGGTCCATCCGGAGCGCCCAGCCATAGCGGTCGTGCAGCAGTTGGCGCAGCGCGGCGACCTGCATCTCCGGTTGCACGTCGCGGATCCTGGCGGCGCCGATCGGCAGATAGTTCGCCGCCGCGTCGGCGAAATCCGGAAAACACTCGATCAGCAGCGCATTGAACTGCTCAGACGTTTCGGCATCGAATGCGGCCGTCGCACGCGCCGCCAGCGTGCCCCACGGCATCGCCGAGCCGCCGCGCGGCAGGTCCGCCACCCAGTCGCGGACCTGGCACAAATTGGCAACGATGACGTGGTGCGGAACGATCAGCTCCTCGTTCGGTACCTGGACCGACCTATAGTAATCGATCGCGCGATCCAGCAACGCCAGCATGCGCGGGATCTGCGGCTTGGCCGGCTGCGCCTTGGCGTAGGCCAGCGACAGCTCGCGCACGGCCATCCAGGTTGCCACCCAATGCGGCCAGCGCTGCAACGCCACGCACATGCCCTGGCCCGACGAATTGCCGACGCCGATGTAGCGGGCGATCTCCGGTGTCAGCCGCGCGGCATTGGGCGAGCGCGCCGCGGCGATCGCCTCGACCATGTCGATCGAGACCTGCCGCACCAGCAGCAGCCCGAACAGATCGGCGAAGAACGGGTGGGTCAGCGGATGTCCGGCGGGGTATCCCTCGACCGATAGGGTACCGTAACGTCCGCTGCCGAGATAGCCGCCGTTGCGCAGCAGGTAGCCGGCCCCACTGCCGATCACCGCGGGGTCGGGCTGCTGGCCCGCCGTGAGGCTGTCGACCACATGATCGAAAAACCGCACGCTGCGATTGGCCGGCGTCCAACCCGTCACGTCACCGCTCGTGCGCATGGTGTCGGCGTCGCGGCTTTCCAGTACGGCGAACTCCTCGGCGATGCGCTTGTCGTCCGGCGTGCCGACGAAGACCGCTCCGCACATGTCGCGATACGCCCCGTCGGAGCGGCGGCCGACTTTTTCCACGCCGTCCCAACGGAACATGCGGGCGATGTAGGTTAGTTGGTGGGTGCCGATGGTGATGTCGTAGATCGCGCGGCCGTCGCCCTCGGCATCGCACGCGAATTCGCGCCCGACGATCCGCCAGCGGTCGCGGATCATGTGCCGCGCGAGAACGCGCGCGAAGCTGGTGCGGGTCGACTTCATGGCGCTGAGCGCCTCGGGCGTCATGCACTGGTCGGGCGACCGCATCCAGCCGGCGATCCGCGTGCGGCCGTCGGGCCCCATGAAGCGGTCGACAATCTCGCTCAGGAATTCGGGCAGTTTTGGTTCGATCGGCATACGCTACGGTCCCACGGGGATAATTGGGCGGCGATGGGGGATTGCGGGCATATCAGGCTCGGTGCGGGCGCGGCAGATAGGGTGCCTCTAAGGCGGCGCATTCCTCAGGCGTGAGGCGGATATCCAGGGCGGCAACCGCCTGGTCGACGTGTTCGAGGCGCGTTGCGCCGATGATCGGCGAGGTGACGCCCGGCTGCGCGGCGACCCAGGCGAGGGCGATCTGCGCCGGTGTCGCACCGCGTGCGGCGGCAACTGCCGCAACCGCGTCAACCACCGCTTCGTCGGCGGCGCGGCCGTAGAGTTTGTAGGTGAAATCATCGGTTTTCGCACGCTCCGTGCGGCTTCCTTCGACTCGTCGAGCCCGCCCGCACAGGAAACCGCGTGCCATCGGGCTGTACGGGATCAGCCCGATGCCCTCGGTGCGGCAATACGGCAGCAGCTCGCGCTCGTCCTCGCGCCACAGCAGGTTGTAATGGTTCTGTACCGAGGCGAAGCGCGTGCGGCCCAGGCGTGCCGCGTGGGCCTGGGCTACGGCAAACTGCCAGAATGGCATGTCGGTTATCCCGACGTACAAAACCTTGCCGGAACGGACAAGGTCGTCATAGGCATCCATCATCTCGCCGAGATCGGTGGCTGGATCCCAGATATGGGTTTGATAGATGTCGATATAGTCCGTCTTTAATCGCCGCAGCGAGTGCTCCACCGCCTCGAACAGATGCTTGCGCGAATAGCCCCGCGCATTTGCCGCCTTGCCCATCTGATTGCCGGCCTTGGTGGCGATCACTAGGTCGGCGCGGCAGCCCGCTTCAGCAACCAGGGTGCCCACGATCGTTTCGCTTCGCCCGGCGGAATAATAATCGCAGGTGTCGATCACGCTGATGCCACTGTCCAGCGCGCGCCGGAAGACGGCGCGGCTGTCGTCCAGCGCGAGCACCCAGGACCGCCAACTGGTGTCGCCGAATCCCATCGCGCCCAGCGACAGGCGCGACACGCGCAGGCTGGACCGGCCGAGGCGGACTTGCTGCATTCCGCGAATTTCCTATGGCTCGGCCTTCGTCTCTTTCATATCCAGTTCTCCACGAAGCCCAGCCCGGCCCAAGCATTTTTGACCACCATGGCGGCGGCGATCATGCGCACCGGCGTGGCGGATTCGCGACCGCATTCGATGGCGATGTCCTCGACGCAGAGCACGGGGTTGCGGAGTTTTGCTTCCATCGGTTTTCCGTTTTTTATGCGGCCGTGGCCGTCAGCGTCGCGATTGCGGCGTCGCGGGCATGGCGAAGATGGGTGATGCAAGCGGCGTGCGCGGCCTGCGGGTCCCGACGATGTAGCGCGTCGGCGATGGCCTGCATCTCCAACAGACTATGCCTGGTACGCCCGGTTTGGGACATTGAGGTCGCGCGTAGGATCGCCGCCCGGGCGCGCAACTGCCGAGCCATGTCATGCAACACCGGATTGCCGGCGCCGAGCATCAGCGCGTCGTAGAACCGCGTCTTGGCGGCCAAAGTTGCGGCGCGGTTGTTGGCCGCACTCGCCTGTTCCAGTGCGGCCAGCGCCTGGTTCAGTCGTTCCAGATCGGCCGGCGTCGCACGCGCGGCAAAGATCCGGCAGGCCATCCCCTCGACCGCTTCGCGCGCTTCGTATACCTGCGCCGCCTCGGCGGCACTTAGCGTCACCACCGAGGGGCCACGCTGCGCATTGTTGAGCACCAGCCCTTCGGTTTCCAGGCTGCGCAGCGCCTCGCGCACCAGTGTGCGGCTGACACCCAGGCGCTCGCACAGGTCACGTTCGACCAGCCGCTCGCCGGCCTGCAAGCGGCCATCGACAATGGCCCGGCGCAGCGTGGTCAACGTCTGCGCCCGCAGAGTGGTTGGTGGCCGCGCCACCCGCAGTGAACCGGATGGCTGTTTCGCACTTAGCCGTGCCTGAGCTTTCGTCATCGGCTAACGCCGCATAAATTCGCAAAGTCGCAGGTATCCTCGGAGATCCCGGCTTGCGGGCCGCACCGAACGGCGTGCGGATCGTGGCGTCTGCGACAGCGATCGGTCATTCGCGCGCCACATGATCTCAGTCGGGCTGTCGAGAGGCGAGATCACGCCGAAGAACGACAACGCCGGCACGGCGGCTGCGCGACCCGTCGATTGGCAAGGTTCGACGAACATGTGGCAATCCGGGTCGGGAACACGGCGATGGCCATCCTCACGGCGTCATAGGGTATTATGGTATACCAAATATCGCGGCGACCTGTAAAGGCGGGAAGCGACGGCTGCTCAGGTGAATGATCCCGATGCGCGATGGAATATCGTGCCGGCTGCCTGCTTTGCAAACTCGTGCGGCCGAGCTGCGGTCTGTTTCGCAGGGCGACTGGTCTGGCGGAGCAGACCACAACAGGATGAGCCAAGCGCGAATTGCTTTGTTCCGCACCCAGAAGCGGCCGTTCTGAATCCGGTCATGATACCGTCCAAAACCTCGGGGGTCTATTGGGCGATGGTCCGGGAGGCAGGCTGGGCGGTGCGAAGCGAGAGCGGGAAAATTAGGGCGTGACGACTTGCCGGCTTTGTTCTCCCCCAGGTTTTGGATGGTCTCAGCTGCTTCATGCAACAAGGTCCCGCGGCAGCGCTAACTTGCGCGTCTGGAGAGGGAGCCCATGAGCGCGGATTGAAAATCCGCTTTATCTTGCCGACAACTTCCTTTTCCGCTTCCTTGACCGCAATCGTGTCCCCAGGGCTACTCACGCTGCAAACCATCAACCAAGACGGTTCCTGCAATCACGACGAAACACTTGCCATCAAATTGCGACCAGCCCTTCGACACAGTGCCGATCGCCTGCGGCTCCAACACTGTCCGGTTCCTGTTCGTCAGCTCCGAGTTTTGCCTCCGGCTTCCTCCCCACTCTGCATCGCTGCAACGCAGTTGCCTTCGGCTAACGGTTCCGGCCATCGGTCCGTAGAGGGCTTGCACCTCCGAGATCAGAGCCATGCCTGGCACACAGTCGTGCATGGCCGGCCTTCGCCGACCATGACGAATGGAGAGTCGGGACTTCGGCCGCTGGTATGAGTCAGGACTTGCTCCCTCATGTGGCAAAATGCATTGGATTCATGATGACCTGTCCAGAGTGCACCACGCGGAGCCTGCAGGCTCTGGAGCCCGGGGGGCTAGAAGCCAGACTAGATTGGGAATCGCAGCCAGCACCTCAAACCCGGCTCATTATCCTGCAAGTCAATTACTGCGTCATGCAAAGTGGCGACTGCAGCCACGAGGCTCAGGCCAAGTCCGTTGCCGGGGGTCGTGCGGCTTGCCTCCAGACGATAGAAGCGCTGTAGCACCTTGCGACGAAACTCGGCGGGAATGCCCGGCCCGTTATCGGCAACCACGACCAGCACCTCACCTGTTGCTGACGTCGCCTCAACGCAGATTTCTGCGCCGGTCGAAGAATGGCCGATTGCGTTCTCGATGAGATTGGCAAAGAGCTGCGTCAGCAGCTCGCGATCACCATGCACGTGCAAGCCCGCCTTGACCCGCGCGTGCAAATTCTGCCGTTTTTCCTCGGCGACCGGCTGGTATGTCTCAACCAGCCCGTCCAGCATTTCACTAAGTGCCACCGCTGTGAACCCGGCCCGACGCGTTCCCGCCTCAATCTGCGCGATCCGCAACAAGGCACCGAACGTCTCCAGAATTGCTTCGGCATTGCCGATTGCACCATCCAGCGCGTTGCGCAATCCTTCCACGCCGTGTTCGCGCTGGCGCGCCAGCTCCAGCCTCTGGCGAAGCCGGGTCAGCGGCGTCCGCAGGTCGTGCGCGATGTCACTGGACACCTGTTGCAGCCCAAGCATCAGATCCTGAATGCGATCCAGCATCGCATTCAGGCTGGCACTGAGGTGATCAAATTCATCATCGCTCCCGCGGAGTGCCATCCGCTGCCCCAAATCCCCCGCCATGATCGCGCGGCTGGCACGGCTAATGGCCTCGACCCTGCGAAGCGTGCCGTAGCTCATCACGACGCCCCCGACGAGCGCCAGCACCACGGCGGCCACCAGCCCAAGCAGACCCGCGCGAATGATTACCTCGCGTGCTTCGCCGAGCTGATAGTCGCTGACGCCAACGAACAGATATGCGCCATCCGGCAGCACGAGGCCGTCGCCGCGTATGCCACCCGAAGTATGGTGCTCTGGCGGCTGATGGGTCCAGCCGAGCGCACGTAGCCCCGGTTTCGGCTCCAGTGGCAGCATGTTACCAGCCAGCACGTGACCATCGGCGCTCTGCAGCAGGTAGAAGATGCCCGGCGACCGCACCGTCAGACCCTCGATGACCTGCCGCAGTGCGCCTGTGCTCACTCCGCCTGCATCCGCCTGCACCTCCGCCAGCTCGCTGGCAGTTATTGCATCGATCTGTTTGATCATGAAGCCGGTAACCGACTGGGCAGCAATGCCGAACAGCAGCAACACCGACCCCCCGAACACCGCTGCATAGAGTAGCGTCAGCCGAAAGCTCGAGGTACGGAACAGCCTAGGCAGGCGCACGGATGCAATATCCGCTGCCGCGCACGGTATGGATGAGCTCCGCCCGTCCACGATCGATCTTATTACGCAGTCGGCTGATATGGCTTTCGACCAGAGTAGTGCGTGGGTCGAAGTGGAAGTCCCACACGTTCTCCAGCAGCATGGTGCGCGTCACCACCTGACCGGCATGCCGCATCATGTATTGCAGCAACTCGAACTCGCGCGGCTGCAACTCCACTGCCTGACCGCCGCGCCGCACCAAGCGCGTCAGCAGGTCGACTTCCAGATCAGCGACCCGCAACACGGTCTCCGGCGCGGTGCGCTGTGGCCGGCGGCCGAGCGCGGCGACGCGCGCGACCAGTTCGGTGAAGGCGAACGGCTTTACCAGGTAGTCATCGCCGCCGGCATTGAGACCGTTCACCCGGTCGTCGATGCCACCCATGGTTGTGAGGAACAAGGTCGGGGTCGTGATGCCACCGGCGCGCAAGGTGCGCAGCAGCGCCAGCCCGTCCAGGCCTGGCAACATGCGATCGACGATCAGCAGGTCCCACGCCTCGCCGGCCGCGCGGAACAGGCCACTACGGCCATCGACGGCGACCTCGAGATCGTGTCCTTCGCCCTGCAAGCCCGCAACGACATACTCGGCCGTCTCGGCGTCATCCTCGATCAACAATATCCGCACAGCTCTGGCCCCCACGAACGCCCATGCCACGGCAGAGCCGGGCCCGTCGTCAACTTGTCGATTCCGAAAGTTGGGGCCAGAGTCCGCCAAGCCTGCGTCGGCCACACATCGTGTCATGCTGACGCGACCTCACGTAAGCCTGCGGCCGCTGGTTGCCGCCATCCTTCTGCCGTTCGCTGCCTGTGCTACCTCGGGCGACCTGCCTTTGGCCAGAAGCCCGCAACTGGCTGACAGCGTGGCGGCGTTGCAGCACGACCAGGTGAACATCGCCGCACCGCTCACTGTCTCCGAAATCTCTCTGCTGGCGGTGCAGAACGACCCTGATCTGCGTGCGGTCCGGGCCCAGCACGGGGTGGCGCAGTCGCAGTCGCTGCAAGCCGGCCTGCTGCCCAATCCGCAGGTGACCGGGGCGGCGCTGCCGCTGCTTGCCGGGCCCGGCACCACAATGGCGTGGAACGCCGGCATCAGTGAGGACATCCGGTCGCTGATCACTCTGTCCAGCCGGCGCCGCGCTGCCAGAAATGACGCCGCCCAGGTCGACGCGCAGATCCTGTGGCAGGAGTGGCAGGTGATCGGCCAGGCACGCTTGCTCGCGGTGGACCTGATCGAGGGTGAGCGCAACCTGTCCCTGCTACGCCGCAACCACGATTTGCTCGCCGCACGCTACGACAGGTTGCAGAGCGCCGTGCTGGCGGGCAACGCAACGCTCACCACTGTCACGCCCGACCTGGCTGCGTTGCAGGCCGTCACGACACAGATCGACGATATGCAGCGCCAGCAGTTGGGGCGCCGGCATCAGTTGAATGCCTTGCTTGGCCTGGCGCCCGACGTTGCGCTACCGCTGAGTGCCCCGCCTGACCTGCCGGCGTGGGACCCGGAAACCGTGACGCTGGCGCTGCCCACGCTGGCCCAGCGGCGGCCCGACCTGGTCGCACTCCAGCTCGGTTATCGTGCCCAGGATGCCAAGCTGCGCACCGCGATCCTCTCGCAGTTTCCTAATCTCACCTTCGGCGTGACCGGCGGCAGCGACAATTCCAACGTCCGCAATATGGGCCCGCAGGTGAGCCTGGAGTTACCGATCTTCAATCACAACCAGGGCAATATCGCGATAGAGCAAGCAACGCGCCAGCAACTGCATGACGAATATGCCGCCCGTCTCACCGCCGCCGTGGGGCAGGTGCGCGCCATGATCGCGGAGATCGACCTGCTGTCACGCCAGCTCGAAACCGTGCGGCACGACCTCGCCGCCACGTTGCGCACCGCCACTCAGGCGGAAGCGGCCTTCAGCGCCGGCAACCTCGATGAGCGCAGCTACGTCGATCTCGTTTCGGCACGTCTCAGCAAGGAGCAGGAGATTGTGATGATCGAACAATCGCTGCTGGAGCAACGGGTGGCGATCGGCACTCTCATCGGCGCTGGCATGCCGCCGATCTCCCTGCCGCCGGAGGTGCAGCGCTCATGAGGTCGATCCGTGCCGCAGTTTTGCTAATCCCATGGCTGCTCACTGCGCCGGCGGCGGATGCCGCCGATACCCCAAGCGTCGCGGTGCAGACCCAGACGCCACAAGCCGGCACCGTCCCCGACGTCATCACCGCCTATGGCTCCGCGGCCCCGGCACTCGACGGCGGCATGACCCTCAGCATGCAGCGGGACGGACGCGTGCTGGCAATCGCCGTCACCCCGGGCGAAACGGTCCAAGCCGGCGAGAGGTTGCTGGACTTTGGTGCGTCTCCATCAGCGATCGCTGCCTATCAGCAGGCAGAGAGCGCGCTCGCCGTGGCGCGGACCCAGCGAGCGCATGTCGCGCAGCTCCTCGCGCAGCAACTGGCGACAAGGGACCAGTTCGCGCAGGCTGACAAGGCAGTGGCCGACGCGCAAGTAGCGCTCGATGCGCTACAGCGCGAGGGTGCCGGTAGCGCAAAGCAGACGCTAACGGCGCCGTTCGACGGCATCGTGGCCACAATCCCGGTCGCGCAGGGTGATCGGGTGCAACCAGGCACGACATTGCTGACGTTGACCCGTCTCGACGGGCTCGTCGTAACCGTTGGCATCGACCCCAGCGATCGCGACCGCGTGCATCCTCGCCAGAGCGTGCACCTTACTCCGCTCGGCGCCGGTTCACAGCTCGACGGCCAGATCCTGCGGGTGGACGGCATACTCAATCCGAAAACGCGATTGATCGACGCAGATGTCTCAGTCTCGCCGGGTGCGGTCATCGCGGGCGAAGCCTTCCGCGCCGACATCACAGTCGGTCAGTTGCAAGGCTGGATCGTACCGCACGACGCAGTACTGAACGACGCCAGGGGCGCCTATGTATTCCAGGTCGCAGGCAATACGGCGTCCCGTGTTGATGTCACCGTCGCGGGTTCCGCGGGCGATAACGACGTTGTCGACGGCAAGATCGATCCGCGGCGCGCACTTGTCGTAGCGGGCAATTACCAGCTTTCGAACCACGTCACGGTTCGTGCGAACGACGCGCAGTGAATTTCACCGCCTTCGTTGAGCGGCACGCCCGCTCAATTCTGCTCGTGGCAATCGCCGTCGCGGTCGCCGGCGCGGTTGCTGCGCGGTCGCTGCCGGTCGGGCTGTTCCCGCAGGTGGCGTTCCCACGCGTGGTCGTCGATCTCGATGCCGGCAGCCGTCCGGCCGACCAGATGGCGTTGCTGGTCACGCGGCCGGTTGAGCAGGCGATCCGCACAGTGCCCGGCGTGCAGGACGTGCGCTCCAGCAGTTCGCGTGGCGCGGCGCAGATCTCCATCGATTTCGGTTGGGGCCGCGATATGGTCGCGAGCACGTTGCTGGTCGACGCCGCGATCGCACAGATCATGCCCGATCTGCCCGCCGGCACCGGCTACAACGTGCGGCGGATGGACCCGACGGTGTTTCCGATTATCTCCTACGCGCTGCAGTCCGACACCATGTCGCCAATCGCGCTGCGCGATCTGGCGCAATACCAGATCGTTCCGTTGCTCTCCTCGATTGCCGGCCTCGCCCGCGTCGACGCACAGGGCGGTGAGACTGCCGAGGTCGAGGTGCTAGCCGACCCGCATCGGTTGGCCGCCTATGGGCTGGGCATGACGGACCTTGCCGATGCAGTGACCAAAGGCAACGTGCTTCAGGCCGTCGGCCAGTTGCAGGACAATCACAAGCTTTATCTCGTGCTGGCGGATCGCAGTATCGGCAAGACCGACGCAGTCGGTGATGTCGTGGTGCGGTCCGATCCGGCTGGCGTGGTCCGTGTGCGCGACGTCGCCACGGTGCGCGACGGGGTCGTGCCGCAATGGATCCGCGTTGTGGAGGACGGCCGTCCCGCCGTCCTATTCAACGTCTATGAGCAGCCGGACGGCAACGCCGTGCAGATCGCCCAGGCGGTGCAATCGAAGCTGGCGTCTTTCCAACTACCGAGCGGTGTGCGTCTCGTGAACTGGTATGATCAGAGCCAACTGGTCATCCAATCAGCCGGTAGCGTGCGAGACGCGGTGCTGATCGGCCTGGTCCTTGCCGCGTTGGTCCTGATGCTGTTCCTGCGGAGCGGGCGCGTCACATTGATCGCCGTTCTGGTCGTCCCCGCGACACTCGCCGCCGCGGTGCTGCTGCTGAGCCTTCTCGGCATGAGCTTCAACATCATGACGCTCGGCGGCATCGCTGCCGCGGTAGGCTTGCTGATCGATGATGTCATCGTGATGGTGGAGCATATCGCACGGCGGGCCGGTGCGCCGTCGGCGAACGGCAGCATTGCCGGCAGCAGCGCCGTGTTGCCGGCCGGCCGAGAGTTCCTGCGGCCCCTCACCGCCTCCAGCCTCGCGACGCTGATTGTATTTCTACCGCTCAGCTTCCTCAGCGGTATCACGGGTGCGTTCTCCAAGGCGCTGGCGGTGACGATGGCCGCGGCGCTGGTGATCTCTTACCTCATGACAGCCTTCGTGGTGCCGGTGCTCGTGCGTCACTTCGTTGATTTCGGACGTTGGCGCGATCCGGGTGCAGCGGGCGACAACTGGCTGACACGCCAACATGGCCGGCTGCTCGATGCGCTGTTGCGGCACCCATGGTTGCTCGGCCTCGCCCTGATGCCGCTGCTGACCGTCGGTTGGTTCGCTTACAATGCCGTTCCCACCGGTTTCATGCCGGCCGTCGATGAGGGCGGCTTTATTCTAGACTACTACACGCCGCCAGGCACGTCGCTGACCGAAACCAGCCGCGAAATCGCCGAGGTGGATGCCATCCTGCATGCGACCCCTGAGGTGGCAACATTCTCGCGCCGGCTTGGCACAGGTCTCGGGGGCGATCTCGGCGAGAGCTACCACGGCGACTACTTTGTCCGGCTCAAGCCGAACCATGCGCGTTCCACGCCTGCGGTAATGGCGGCAGTGCTGGCCGAAGTGCAGGCAAAAGTGCCCGGAGTCGACATCGAACTTGCCCAGCTCATGGAGGATTTGATTGGTGACCTGACTGCGGTGCCGCAGCCGATCGAGATCAAGCTCTATGCTACTGATCCCGCCTCGCTCATCCCGCAGGCGGAGAAGGTTGCTGCTGCAATCCGCAAAATCGACGGGGTCGTCGAAGTGAAGAGCGGTGTCAAGCTCGCGGGTGACGCACTCGACTTGCGGATCGACCCAGTGCGCGCCGGCGTGGAGGGCGTTACGCCGGACGACGTTTCACGTGCGGTGGACACAGCGTTGACCGGCGCGGTGGCGACGCAACTGCCACAGGCCACGAAGACCGTCGGCGTGCGTGTGCGCCTGCCCGATGCGCTGCGGCTCCGCCAGACGGCATTGGCCGAGCTGCCGATCAGGGCGGCGGACGGTCACGTGTTTCCGTTGGGGCGGGTAGCCAGTCTGGTATCCGTTACGGGACAACCAGAAATCTCGCGCGACAATCTTCAGCCGATGATCGCCGTGACCGGTCGTATCCAAGGCCGCGGCATCGGTGCGGCCGTCGCCGACGTGCAGCGTGCACTCGATCAACCGGGCATGCTAGCCGCCGGCACGCGCTACGAACTCGGCGGGCTCTACCAGCAGCAGCAGATTGCCTTTGCCGGGCTGGCACGCGTCTTCGCGGCCGCGCTCGTCGCGGAGTTCGTCCTGCTGCTGTTCCTCTATGAACGGCTGTGGCTGCCGGTGATCATCATCGCCTGCTCGCTGCTGTCGACCACCGCAGTCTTCATTGCATTGTGGTTGACCGGGGTGGACCTGAACATCACAGCGTTGATGGGTATGACCATGATTATCGGCATCGGCACCGAGATGGCGATCTTCTATGTCTCGGAATACACCGAACTCGCACATAGCATGGATCCTCGGCGAGCCCTGTACGAGGCTAGCCGCAACCGGCTGCGCCCGATCACGATGACAACGCTCGCCGCAATTCTGACTTTGCTGCCACTGGCTCTCGCCATCGGCCAGGGCTCGGCGATTCAACAACCACTTGCCATTTCCATCATCTCCGGGCTGTTGCTGCAGTTCCCTCTCGTGTTGCTCGCCATGCCAGTGCTGATCGGGTTGACATTGAGGGCCAACACCTCTGATGGCAATATCGCAGACGCAAGCAACGCGACCGAAACATGATCGCACTTTTGGGTCATCCCTTGACCTCAGTGTGTGCACGAGCTGGCTACCTGCCTATCTTAGCGACCGTGCACGCTTTTATGGAATCGAGGCAACGCGTCGCTCCGGCCAATAACGTCCAATAGAAAGTTAGTTTCCTTGAATGACAAGGTTGCAATTTCTGGATGGTCTGGTGAACGGATTCCGACGGTGACATCCTGCTCATTCAGGCCGAGGTAGTCTCACTGACCAGAGTACGAGTAGCAGCATTCTCGATGCGGAGCTGCTCGGAACGCGATCAGCCACGATGCGAAAGCGGCGATGCACAACACGCCCTGCACGAGTCCCAGGGTCAGCGTGCGGCCACCAAATGTCGGGGCCAGCTGCGATACCAGGCCGGCCAGTAGCAGCATGGCGAAGGCCTGACAGGAGGCGGCCATGCCACGCATCCGCGGGAATTGGTCCAGCCCGGAGAGCGGCAGGCTCGGTGTGGCGAGCGAATGGCCAAAGGCATAGAATCCGAGCGGGAGCACCGACCAGGGCACGGCCGTGGCATGTGCGGCGTGGAAAGTCGCGTTGACAATGCCTGTCACCAGTTCGATGGAAAATCCGGCCAGGATCAACGCGGCGGACGCGACCCGGCCAGCGAGCCTTTCGCCGGCGAGCGAGCCGAGGACGATCCCGGCGACGACGGGCACGTACACCACGGCATATTCAGTTGGCGGCAGGCCTAATTCGTGTCCGATGAAAGCCGGCGCGGAGGCGACGTAAAGAAACAAACCAGCAAAGCTAAATGCTATCGCAAAGGTAATAAGACGACAACGACGATTGCCGAAGACCGCGACATACTCCCGCGCCAAGCTGCCGATTCCGATGGGACGGCGCGCATGCCGCGGCAAGGTTTCAGGCAACCTGAACACGCAGAGCATCAGCATCGAAACGGCATAGGCGAACAGCGTCAGGAAGATGGCTCTCTACGTAAACAGCGTGACCGCCCATCCACCGAAGGTTGGCGCCAAGGCTGGTGACAGCGAGAAGATCATGGTCACCAACGCCAATAGTTTGGTCGCAGCAGAACCTTCGAAGCGATCGCGGATAACGGCCCGGCCCACCACGGTACCAACGCCGGCCGACATGCCATGCACTACGCGGAACACGGTAAGCCATCCGACGCTGGGCGAAAGCGCACATCCGAACGCCGTGACGCGAACACCAGCAGGGCGAAGAGAATTACCCGTCTGCGCTCAAAGGCATCAGACAAAGGACCCTGCACCAGGCTCATGCAAGCAAAGGCCAGCATATAGGCGGTAAGTGTGAGCTGCAGGTGAGCGGTGTTTGAGCGAAAATCGCGTTGGATATCGGCGAATGCAGGTAGGTAGGCGTCAATCGACAGTGGCCTGAGTAAGCTCAGACCTCATACTATGACAATCAGGCTGGGGCGGCCTTCCACGGGCCGCACGCCCGCGGCCAGAACGGGTGCATTCATGATGGGCCCTCGCCAGGTTCAGAACCGCGCATCATTGCTCGTCGAATGACTGATGCCGCGACGGAGGATGGAACACGCCAGCTGGTGTCTGGCGAGCGAAAGTACTTTTTCAGACCCGATAGGCAGGCGCGCCTCTGGGCGCGCCTGTGGCGCCGCCGTCCACGACAATTTCTGATCCGGAGAGGTATCGAGACTCGTCCCCAGCGAGGAAAAGAGCGGCCTGCGCCACCTCATCCGCTTCGCCAATGCGCCTCAACGGAACGCCGCGTGCGATGCGCGCCTCGAGGGCGGCAAATTCAGCAAGGGTCGGCGCCCGACTATCCCAAATTGGCGTACGCGTCCCCCCAGGCGTCACTTGGTTCACGCGAATACCGCGATGAGCCAGATCCGTGGCGAAATTCCTGGTCATCGCGCGGACACCTGCCTTGGTCGCGGCATAGCCAGCGCTGTCGGGCACACCAAGAATAGCGTGAACCGAGCCATTCAAAATAACCGATCCATTGTCAGAGAGGTATGGAAGGGCCGCTTGGACGGTGAAAAAAACCGCTGTCAGGTTAGTGCGGATAACCTGATCGAACCAGGCCAGGGTCGTCTTACCAAGCGGCGTCGCACCGCCTATTCCCGCGTTGGCAAACACAATATCAAACCGACTCAGTTCTTTGCCCGCTTCCACCACGCCTCGTTCGAGAGCCTCGATGTCGGTGACGTCAGCCTGAACGGCTATCGTGCCCTCACCCACCAAGGCGACGGCGTCATCGAGCTTCTTCCGATCTCGACCGGTAATGGCAACACGGGCGCCTTCAGCAGCGAAAAGCCTCGCCGTGGCAAGCCCAATGCCGCTGGTTCCGCCGGTGATGAGGGCGGTCTTGTTCGTCAGTCGCATCAGCTATCTCCTTGGCAGACATGAACATGAGGATTACGGTCACAATCTACATCACTAGATTACGTCCATAATCCTCAATGTCAAGGAGTGACCGATGGGACGCTCTCAAGCCGCTAAGGCGGAAACCCATGACCGCATCGTCCAGATCGCGTCTGAGCGAATCCGTGAAGCGGGGCTCGACGGCGTCAGTGTCGCCGATCTCATGAAGGAAGCCGGCCTCACGGTCGGTGGCTTTTACAAGCACTTCGCGACGCGTGAGGACCTGGTGGCGGAGGCGGTGGCCCGTGGGCAAGGCGCCTGGCAGGCCCGCATGGCGAAGGCGACCTCGGAAGAGGAGAAGCCGACGATCGCTGAATTGATTGATGGCTATTTGAGCGTACCCCATCGCGACGCGCCGAGGCGCGGATGTCCTGCCGGTGCGCTTGTCAGCGAGATCGCCCGCAGCGGGCCACAAACCCGCGCTTTATTCACTGAGGGATTGAAGGATACCTTGGCGCTGCTCATTGATCGTCTTCGTTCCGCCGGTAACGATGCTGACAATGCCACGCTACGGAGGACAGCAATTTCGATATATAGCGCGATGATCGGCGCTATTGGCGCCGCTCGCGCGGTTGACGATCCCGCATTGTCCGACGAAATCATGCGTAGCACCGCGGCGCAGATTAAAACTCTGGCTTTGCCACCCGAATCGACGCGTCGCCCTGGTGTCGGCAGACGTCAGAGCCTGCGGAGCCAGGTCAGCAAGTGATCATTTACCGCTTGAGGACGGTCCTACTAAGTCCAGTGGCCGCAGCCTGGAAGCAGGTGAAGCCCCGCAGGTCCGGCAATGCGGTTCGCATGAGAGGCAGGCGGTCTCCAAACATCTGGAGAACCCTGTCGCGCTCGCCGCTGATGTAGAGCGCCGGCTGTTCGATGCGGCTTCCCTCGAAGTCCCGCAGGAAGGCGAAGTCCCGATCGTTGTTGCGGTAGCGGTTGAGCGGCCCCCGAAAGCCTGACTGCTCAAAACTCGCTGACGTAGTAGTCGGTATCAGCGTCGGTGAGCCAGGCCGGCAAGAGATCCGGATCGGGGACGCGCAGCAGGACTGGGTCGCGTGCCCGCTTGTCCGGGGGCCAGGCCTCGGACGGCGCGTCGCGACTCCAGGCGTAAACGAAGCGTCGCAGCCCCCCGCGCACGTCGGCTTCGAATTCGAGCTCCGCTCGGCTGAGATACGGGGAGCAGGAAAAATCGGCACCGTCCCAGCGTTTCCGCGTCCGGCCGCGATGGCAGTTCGGCCCGCTTTCGCCGACCTAAATGGTCTGCAGGTCAGGTTGCGTTGGCACTATGACGAGATCACCGGGGTGATCTTCGGGAATTGGGCATCGGCGAAGCTATGGCAAGGATATGAGGCGGACCTTCAGCTGGAACGACGAGGCCGCGGCCGCAAACGAAAAGGCCGCCCTCGCGAGCGGCGCGGACGAGGGGCTGGAGGGCGAACGCTGCGCGCGTTGGTGGAGCGCTAAGATCCGTCAGTAAGAGGTCGATTTGGACGCCGGATCGGCGCACCATGCAGGCCACTGGAACGCTGAGGACGCGACGGTCGATGGTGGAGAAATAGTAGCCAACACCAGTGCGCGTCGCTGCTTCAATACCAGTTTTTCTCCGGCCATGAGCAGCGCCTTTCCGGCGCGGTCGGCTTCCATGCGCTGCCGCCGTACGGCCAATTCGCTCCGCATGATCTGGAACGTCAATGATACGTGCTCAGCCATCTATAGGATCCTCCAGCGCCCGCTCAGTGCAGCGCCAATGCGATGGTGAGAGGGGCCAGCAAGGCGCAAATGCCGACCAGGACAGCGGTTTCGATCCGGTACACCGACGCCCCTTCCTCAACAATCCTTGTGACGACTGCAAAAAGGGGCAGGCACGCGGGAATTGGGAGCTAACGCACACCCGCTCCTAGTCAGAGGCATTCTCAGCCGATCCAGGGCTGAATGGCTGATGGGTCTGATCATGATTGCGTGCTAGGCCGCGATGTAGACTCGGAATCTACTCAGGGCACGGCTATGGGGCGATGCCACCGGCCCGGGTCGCCCTGCCGCCGCGGTGTGAGGCGGCAGGGGTCGGCATGTCAGGCCGTCGTGGGCAGCGGCCAACGTTGGAGCGGCCAGCGCTTGGTCAGCCCTCCGTGCCAGGAAGATGCGAGAGGTCCAGCCCAACGGCCGTCCTCGCCCTATGGGTCGGGCGACAGGCGGTGGTGAGCGGCCGGAGCAACCCATCATTTCGAGCCGCGTCCTCGCACCACTGCATCCCGGCCGTCACGCTACGGGCCATATGCGAGTCG
Organism: Acetobacteraceae bacterium; assembly: GCA_035696165.1. GTDB lineage: Bacteria > Pseudomonadota > Alphaproteobacteria > Acetobacterales > Acetobacteraceae > Palsa-883. The sequence goes on from DASRQX010000245.1 coordinate 19,825, forward strand.
AAGACGATCCAGCCAGCGCCGTCCAGGTGGATCCGCTCAACCTCCCACCAATTGCAGCCGTGCAGTCGGGTGATGGTCCAGCGGATCGGTCCTGGACCATCGGTGGACGAGACATAACGGCCCGGTCTCTCGCGGACGAAGGCTAACACCAACGGCAACGGTCGCCCGATAGCAGTTGTCGCACGATCGCCGTCGCTCACGCCGCTATCCCTCCCCTGCCATGCGCTCGACCACGCCGAAGGCAAGCCATTCCGCGAGGGCCACGCAAGAGATTGCGCCGTCGGCATCCTTTGGCGCCTCAGATGCCGCCGCCCTGGCAGCAGCCAGCAAACCCGCCTTCGTGGTGGGGCCGCCAACATCATACAGTCGGGTCTCGACGGTCCGCCTTTCTTCCGTTAACGCGTCCATCACGGGCTTGAATCGGGAGCCGTCATCGTCCGTGTAAAGGTCGACCTCGAACATCGCTGTTTCCTCGGCTTGGATGGCCACAAGGCGGTCACACAACCGGATCAGCTCGGCATCGGAGCCGGGCGCGGTTGGGGCAATAGGCATGGCCGCAGCAGGAGTCGCGGCGGCGGCGAACAGCGTCAAGCGGCGCGTGATCTGCATCGATCAACCCTCCCCGTCAATCGCGAGCACCCGATCGACGTCAGCCAAGCCCTGACACATGAGGTCGATCACAATGCCCTTGACCGTCACTCCCGCCGCATAGGCCTCGAGCGCGATGCAAAGGAAGCCGAGTTGTCGGTCACGCGGCAATGCGACGAACTGGCGCAGGAACGCCGCCCGATCGTGCTTCGCCGATGCTGACGCTATCACGCAACAGCCTCCCCGCGAATGGCCGGCAGCCGATCGGCGTCACGCAGCACCGCCATCGCGAACCAGTCCTGGTAATCGGCGGCTTCGAGCCAGTCTGGATCGGTAGGGTATAGGCTGATCGCGAGCTGGATATTCGCTCGCAGCCCGGGGACAGACTGCGCCGGAGTCCACCATGGCTTTTCTCGTGTCGGCGATCAGATTTCCGAGGCGGTCGCATTCAGTGATCAACCGCCTCAACTCTGCGTAACGTGGATCGTGGCCCCAAAAAATAAGGGCGGGCGTCGCGTGACTTGCCTCGCCCCAGCGGGCGGTCAAAATCGCACGCAGTGTGTCTGCCGAGTCCGAGATCGCTTCCTGTCAGCGCAGGAGGTCATTGTACTGCCGCCACAGGACGAACACAGGATCGGCGCCGGCAGGTAGCGCGGCGGCTGCGCCAGGCCAGCCCGACTGCCGCGGTGGCAGATCGGCCGCCCAGCAGCGCCGGCGCGGTGCCAGCGAGGGCCGCCACGCTGCCAGACAATGCGGCGCGGCGGGTTGGTGTGGGTGTGGTATTGGTCTGGTCGGCCATTGGTTGATTCTCCCAAGTGTCGGTTGGTGACCATGGCCGGGCGGGGTGGTTGCACACCCTGTCCGGCCGCTTGCGACTCAGCCGCAAGATCGATACATGGTAGCGATGCGCGAACCGCCCGGTAAGCTGCAATCGCTACAGAGTAGCGAAATCACTTCCGCTCAGTGCCGGATGGCGCGGGCTGCCGTTGCCATCGGGGTGCGCGATCTTGCGGCCGCGGCCGGCGTTTCCACGAACACAATCGCCCGCTTTGAACGGGGCGACGCACTGCGCGCGCGGACCTTGGCAGCGGTGCGCGCCGCCCTCGAATCCGCCGGCGTCGAGTTCATCGCCGAGAACGGCGGAGGGCCGGGCGTGCGCTTGAGGAAAGAGCGGACATGACCGCGGGGCACACCGCGCCACCCTGCCGTACGTTGACTGCCGCCCGGCTCGATCGGGACACGGACCTTGACCGCGATCACGCCGCGGTTGCGACGGCGCTACACTACGATGCAGGTCTGCCGGCGGATCAGGCGATCACCCGGGCGCGCGACACGTTCCGGTCGGGCGAGACTGTGCGGGCGTGGTGGGAGAGGGCCAATA
>DASRQX010000246.1:0-20855 GCA_035696165.1 Acetobacteraceae bacterium
CATGATCTCGCCAATCATCGCGAGAGCCATGTGGTCGAAAAAGCGATTAAAATCGTCGAACACCGCCGGCGCGAGTTCGACGCGGGCCACGCAATTGGTCAGCGCTTGGGCTTGCGGGCCACAGGTTTGCGCGGGCGCTCGCCGCGCGATCGAGCCCCAAACCAGGCTTTCGCATCGTCCCATGGCACGGTTTTCCCGGTCGCCAGCACTTTTGCCCAGCGTTCGTCGGCGACACGATGGAACGCTTCGTCCACTTCAACCTGCTCCGCCGTTTGGGCGATGGCGTCCAGGATGAATGCGTGAGCGGTCTTACCAGCGGGTTCGGCCGCGGCGGCGATCCGCGCTTTCAGATCGTCGTCAATGCGGATGGTCGTGGTTGTTGTCATGGATCGCCCTGCAACGTGCCAACCTGAAGCACTGTTGCGCTATGCCAGCAATCGGTGCCGCGACCCTCACTACGCCGCCGCCAGCATCATCCGCGATGCCTTCTCGCCGATCATTATCGACGGCGCATTGGTGTTGCCCGAGGTAAGCGTCGGCATGATCGAGGCATCGGCGACGCGCAACCCCTGCATCCCATGCACGCGAAGCTGGTCGTCGACCACCGCCATAGGGTCCGATCCCATCTTGCAGGTGCCGACCGGATGGTAGGTCGTTTCAGCGTTTTTCCTGACCCAATCAAGCAGCTCGTCGTCCGCCTGGATGGCCACGCCGGGCGCGATTTCGTCGGTGGCGATCGCACGCATGGCCGGTGCGGTCATGATGCGTCGTGTGATGCGCATCGCTTCCAGCGTCACGTCGCGGTCCAACTGGGCGGTCAGGAAGTTGAAACGAATCGCCGGTGGCTTGTTCGGCGCCTGCGAGGTCACATGAATGCTGCCGGTGCTTTCCGAGCGCAGGATGTTCGTGATCGCGGTGACGCCGGAATGTTTCGCGAGCTTGAAATTCGTATCGGCCAGGAATGGCACCCAGGAGATCGCGGCGTCCGGCGCATCCAGCCCGGCGCGGGTGCGAATATAGGCGCGGATCGGCGCCGCCGGCAGGCCGAGCAGCCCTTTGTGGGTGAAGGCATATTTCAGTGCCTGCCAGACCAGGCCGAGACCGCGCCCTTTGTCGTTGTAGGTCACGCCGAGCGAGGCCGGCACCGCCCATTTCATACGCGGCGAGTAATGGTCGCGCAGGTTCTCGCCGACGCCCTTGAGCTCGTGACGAACCTCGATGCCAAGGCCTCTAAGCAGGTCCGGTTGGCCGATACCGGACAATTCCAGAAGCTGCGGTGAATTGATCGAACCGCCGCTGACGACGACCTCCTTGCCCGCGCGGGCTTCGTGTTGCTGGCCATTGGCCGTGTATCGCACGCCGACGCACCGCTTGCCTTCGATCAGCAGGCACTCGGTCAGCGCGTCGACCTTGATCGTCAGGTTTGGCCGACCGCGCGCGGGGTCGAGATAGCAAAAGGCGGTGCTCATCCGGCGGCCGTTGCGGATCGTTGCCTGGGTCATGCCGATGCCGTCCTGCTTCGCGCCGTTGTAGTCCTTGGTGTAGCCGATACCGACCTCGGCGGCGGCCTTGATCAGCGCGTCGTAGATCGCTCCGGTCTCGTCGCTTTCGGTGACCTTCAGCGGCCCGTTGCGGCCGCGATATTCGTCGTCCGCGTCGCCCTGATAGTTTTCCATGTCGCGGAAAATCGGTAGCACCTCACGGTAACTCCAGCCGCGATTGCCGAGTTGCGCCCAGGTGTCGTAGTCCTGTGACTGGCCTCGCACGAAGACCATGCCGTTGATCGAGGACGAGCCGCCCAGCAGCTTGCCGCGCGGGATGGGAATGCGGCGGTGGCCGGTGCCGGCGTCGGGCTCCGACGAATACAGCCAGTTGGCGGCTGGATTTTCAATCAGCTTCGCGAACCCGACCGGCATCCGCGACCAGGGATGGCTTTCCCGCCCCGCTTCGAGCACCAGCACACGGTACTTGGGATTGGCGCTCAGCCGGTTGGCGAGAACCGACCCGGCCGATCCCGCGCCCACCACGATATAATCAAACGTCTGGTTGTCCATTCCTCTTATTGCCCCCCGCTGGCAGCCATGCGCCTCAGTTTCCACCCCGCCGCGAAGACCATTAGACGCCGAATGGCGCGTCCACTCCAACCACGCGCTTATAGGCCGCCCTGAGTTCATCGGAGACCGCCTGTGTATCCTCCCGCAAGTTGCGAGGTGTGATCGCAATGAACGCGATTTCCCAGTTCTCGGGGATCGGCTTTCCCACTCTCGGCAGGAATGCATGCGGCGCGTTTGGCGCATTGTGGAAATGGTCGCCGCCGGTGACCTCGGTCAGGGCGGGCTGTCCATCTTCGTTGATGGAGAACGCATCCGCCTCGCCAACCACGTACATGGGAAACTGGTCGGTTCGGCTATTTTCGTGTCTGTGCAACTCGACTTTCGCCAAGAAAACCGCGGCAACCCCGCGGCCATGGCGATTTTGGCCGAGCCGCCAGGGGCCGGGTCCCGACAGGTCCACCTGGGATGAGAGCCGGTGCTCTTCCCGGCCGAGGACCTCCCGCAGCGCGTCCTTCGGGCTGAACTCATTATCCCGTCCGGAGAACGCCGCGCGGCGTTTCCCGAAATCCTGGTAGACGGCCGTCATCCACGCGAGTTCGTCCTCGGCCAGTTCATGATCCAACAGCTTGATGCTTGATCCCTCGGGCATGGATGCTTCCTTCGCGCTTGATCGTGATAGTGCATTTTCATCGGGGTTTTTCCCCGGGCCGTGCTGAACCGTCACTGCCCGGATCGCCGATACCTATGCTTCCGCCGCCGGTGATGCCAGACCGTCGGGCGGCCAGACCATGACGCCGTCCGCCAGCGGAATGCGCAGGTTGCGGAATAGCATCGAAAACGTCATCCAGTTGCCCATCGCGATGACAAATTCCACCTGTTGCGCCGGATCGGTGACATGCTTCGCCACCTCGGCCCAGGTGGCATCTGAGATGGATTTGCCCGCCAGACACTCATCGGTGGCGGTCAGGATCGCCGTGTCCGCTGACGTCAATCGCTCGGAGTTGCGCCAGTCGCGCACCGCCAGGAGGTCCTCGGGCGGGATACCCTGAGTGGTCGCCACCCGCCAGTGCTGCGTCCATTCGTACGCTGAACCGGTGACCCAACCGATCCGCATGATCATCAGTTCGCGCAGCCGCGTATCGAACTTGTTGTTCTCCAAAAGCTGCATCAATTGGCTGAACGCCACCCTGGCCACACCGGGATTGTTTGCCACAACGCGAAACGCCTCGCTCTGGGTACGCCGTGCGGGCATCCCCATCGCATCACCGAGTTCGCGGGCCCGATCCGGCGATACCATCGGCACGCGTAGGGTCCCCATGCTTCCAGTCATCGCCACTCTCTCCGTGTCGCTACCTGATCGTCCTTCGCCTTGTGCCCGATTGCAATTCCCCGTTGGGTCTGGCCTGCTGGGCCCTGGTCTCCCTGGCCCTGGGGCTCCCTGGGGCCGAGCAACGCCAGGAAGCAAGCAGCCCGCGGCCTTTCCTTCGTTCACATGACCCCTATACCATCGTCGCGATGAGCCTGGTCACGGTCGAGAACCTGTCGGTCGCCTTTGGCGCCAAACGCGTGGTGGATGACGTATCGTTCACCCTTGATCGCGGCGAGACGCTGGCGCTGGTGGGCGAGAGCGGGTCGGGCAAGTCGCTCACCGCGCTGTCACTGCTGCAACTGCTGCCGTCGGGCGGCACCAATCCGACCGGGCGCATCACGCTGGACGGCCGCGCGATGATCGGTGCCGACCGCGCGACCCTGCGGCATGCCCGTGGTGTGCTGGCCGGGATCGTGTTTCAGGAGCCGACCACGAGCCTCAATCCGCTGCACCGCATCGGCCGCCAGGTGGCCGAGGCGGTGCGGCTGCACCGCGGGCTGCGCGGTGCCGCGTTGCGCGCGCGGGTGATCGAGGTGCTGGGGCATGCCGGCTTCGCCGACGCGGAGCATCGGCTCGACGCGTTTCCGCACCAGTTGTCGGGTGGCCAGCGGCAGCGGGTGATGATCGCCATGGCACTGGCCAATGAGCCGGCGTTGCTGATCGCCGACGAACCGACCACCGCGCTGGACGTCACCATCCAGGCGCAGATCCTGGAGCTGCTGGCGCGGTTGAAGACCGAAGACCAGCTCGCACTGCTGCTGATCACGCATGATCTGGCGATCGTGCGCCGCTACGCCGACCGGGTCTGCGTGATGCAGAATGGCTGCATCGTTGAGGCCGGGAGTGTCGCCGCGGTGTTCGCCGCGCCGGCCCATCCGTACACGCGCATGCTGCTGGCCGCGGTGCCGAAGGGTGGGCCGGTGCTGCTGCGGAACGACGCCAAGCCGTTGCTGACGGTGGACGATATGCGCGTGCATTTCGCCATCCGTCGCGGCGTGCTGCGACGGGCGGTGGGTGCGGTGCGAGCGGTCGATGGTGTCAGCCTGGCGGTGCGGACCGGCGAGACGCTGGGACTGGTGGGCGAGTCCGGCTCCGGCAAGACCACCCTGGCCTTCGCGGCGCTGCGGCTGGAGCACGCGACGGGCGCGATCGGGTTTGCCGGCAAGGACCTGATGGCGCTGGATCGCCGTTCACTGCGCCGGTTGCGCGCGCGGATGCAGATCGTGTTCCAAGACCCGTTCGGCAGCCTGTCGCCCCGGCTGCCGGTCAGCGACATCGTCGCCGAGGGGCTGGCGGTGCATGAGCCGGGGCTGACCCGGGCCGAGCGCGCGTCGCGCGTCGGGACAGCGTTGGAGGAGGTCGGACTGCCAGCCGACGCGGCGGTGCGCTACCCGCACGAATTCTCCGGCGGGCAGCGGCAGCGGATCGCGATCGCGCGCGCGCTAGTGCTGAAGCCGCGCCTGGTGGTGCTGGATGAGCCGACCAGCGCGCTGGACATGTCGGTACAGGCGCAGATCGTGGATTTGCTACGGGAGCTGCAACTTCGCCACGGGCTGGCCTATCTGTTCATCAGCCACGATTTGAAGGTGGTGCGTGCGCTGGCGCATCGGGTGGTGGTGTTGCGGCATGGCAAGGTGGTTGAGGCCGGGGATGCCGATGCGGTGTTTGCCGCGCCGAAGGAGGCGTACACGCGGGCGCTGATGGCGGCAGCGTTTGCGTTGGAGGCGCGGGATGATGGGATCATATCGATATGAAAACTTTGTGTCAAGTCTTGCCATGCAGCGATGACAGCATGAACAGCTTGTCAGCTTGGCAGCAATTCGTGAACCGGGAGATCAAGCATCTCGTTTGGATGTTGAGCGGCATCGTAACAGGATCTCTCGTCGCCTTTTGGCCGAAATATGGGGTGGCCAGAATCGGCTGGTCGCGTTCGCGTGAGAGGTGATGCTAGCACCCGCTCATATTGTGACTCCACCATCCGTTCGCCAACTACCGCCGCGGCGGACTTGAAGGCGTACGACAGCGCGCCGCCTGCTACCCCCGGCGCGAAATATTGGCCTGGTACAGCGCGGGGCCGGTGTCGTCGATGAAGCTGAAGCCCAGCGCCTCCGCTTCCAGTCGCACCGTCATGAAGCCGTGATGATCACTGGCGAACTGGCCGGGCGGCGGCGTCACCACCGGACTGGTCGCCGAGCCGGCGCCGCAGGTGATGTCGGGCACGCCGTCCACCGCGATGTGCTCCAGGTTGTGCTCGTGGCCGTTGATGTAGGCGCGCACACCGTAGCGATCCAGTAATGATCTGAACGGCCCGATCATATCCGGATAGTCGTGGTCCTGGCCGGTCACGGTGAACAACTGATGGTGACGCACGATGATTTTCCAGGCCGCCTGCGAACGCGCCAACTCACGCTCCAGCCAGTCGATCTGTGCCTGCTTGTCCTGGCCCTGCACGCGCACTTTGGGCCAGTGGAGGTATTCCAGGATGTAGCGGCTTATATCGAGAAAGAACAACGCGACAGTGTTGCCGTCGGCCAGCGTCTCGGTGCGTGTGCAATAGGCCGCGGGCAGCGACCAACGCGGGCTGGTGGCGGGGTAGGCAAGCTGTGCTGCCACGTCGCCCTGGTAGTCGTGATTGCCCAGGATGACGTGCCATTTCGTCAGCAGGGCCGGATCGGTGTAGATCTGCTCGAACGAGCTCTGCCATTAGGGATCGGCAATGCTTGTCACGCCGTCCTCGTGGAAATTGTCGCCCACCGAAATGACAGAGCGACTGCCGATCGCGGCGGCGCTGCGCCCCATCTGCCGCGCCACCTCGCGCTGTTGCCGGCGGCCATTGCGCCCCCGGTCGCCGATCGTCACGAAATCCAGTGAGGGAGCCTTTGCCTGCGCCGGCAGCGTCACCTGTGCGATGGCCGGCGCTGCGCCAAGCAGCAGGGAGCGGCGGGACAACGGCGTGTTGGTCAGGTCAGGCATTGGAATCCCCGCGCGAGGCGGCCATCCAGCGAAGCGCCTGTGCAAGTCTGCAAGTCCGGCGGTCGATGTCCATGCCGCGTTGCATGTGAGAATGAAGATCACATGAACGACCTGATGTTCGCCTTGGCCCGTGCCGCCGAGCGTGGCCTTGTTATCGTGCTCCGCCGGCTACCGAGGCCAATCCAGCCGTGGTTCGGCCCTGCCGGAGCCGTCGGATCGACCCGAACCCGACGGCCGCGGCGCCTCCCTCCGTGGCGCGCGTCCGGTCCAGCCCTGTGTCGGCGCACGGGGAGCCTGCTCCTCAAGCTCGTGCGCCGCCGGCGGGATTGGTGGGCGCGTCGTCGGCTGGGCCGCACGACGCGCCGCATCGTCTTGCCGGGGGGCATAGACCTCCTCGAAGTCGGCGCCGCGGTAGTCGGTTGCACCGGGTTCGCGCAGCCGCAGCGACAGACTGCGGATCTCGCCTTGGATTTCGTCAAGCCGCGCCTCGATCACATCGAGCCGTCCTTTCACGCCGATCACGCTGAACGGCATGAACAGGAAAGCCAGCGCATACAGCAACGCCGGCACCAGCAGCAGCAGCGGCACCCACCACGGCAGCCAGTCCGGCAGGGAGAAGGGCAAGGTCATGTCGCCAGCCTAGCATCCCCGCGTACCGGCAATCCATCACCCTGCGGCGGGTGGGGTGGATTTCCCCGCCGTTGCGTGCCACACGCCAATCAAGCCGGCTCGCGCCGGCTGGGGGAACTTACCGAATGCCGCCATGCTGCTGCTGATCCCCGGGCCTGTGACCACTCAGCCCGACGTGCGCGCCGCTCTCGCGCAGGACTTCGCCCCTTGGGACAACGACTTCCGTCCACTCTATCTCGGCGTCCGCACCCGGCTGCTGCGCATCGCCGGCGGCGGGCCGGACGAGCACGTGACCTTGGCGCTGCAAGGCTGCGGGCATTTCGTGACGGAGGCGGCGGTCCGCACCTTTGTGCCCCCGGGCGGCAAGATCCTGATCCCCGCCACCGGTGCCTATGCCGACCGGATGATCCGTCTGGCAACCGAGGCTGGCCGGCAGGTGACCCAACTGCCGATCCCGCAGACCGTGTCCGTCGACCCACAGGCGATCGCCGCGGCGCTGGCCGCCGATCCATCGATCCGCCATGTCGGCCTGGTCTACAGCGAGACCGGCAGCGGCGTGATCCATGACGTGCCGGCGGTTGGCGCTGTGGTTCGTGCGGCCGGACGACGGCTGATCGTCGACGCGGTCTCCGCCTTCGGCGCGCTGCCGTTCGACATCTGCACTCAGCCGGAGGTCGACGCCGTCGTCTTCACTTCCAACAAATGTCTGGAATGCGTGCCGGGCCTCGGTTTTGCGGTCGCCCGCATCGACCGACTGTTGGCGTGCGCCGAACCTGGTGCGGGCGGCGCCGGAAGCTGGTCGTTCGACCTGGCCGACATCTATGCCCACGGCTTGCGCACCGGCGGCGGCAGCTTTCGCTTCACCCCGCCGGCGCAGGTGCTGAACGCGTTCAACATCGCGCTCGATCTGTTCGACGCCGAGGGCGGCCAGCCCGCCCGCCTGGCGCGCTACACCGCCAATATGCGGGTGATGTACGACGGGGTGATCGGCCTCGGCCTGACCCCCTGCCTGTCGCGCGAGGCGCAGGGTCCGGTGGTGATGAACGTGCACGCCCCACCCGATCCCGCCTGGAACCTGCAAGCCTTCGTCGACGCACTGAAGACGCGCGGTGTGCTGATCAGCAATTTCTACAACACGCCGAGCCCGAGTTTCAGGGTCGGCTGCATCGGCGCCATCACGCCCACGGACATGGCGTATGCCGTCGCGGCGATGGGCGAGGCGCTGCGTGAGCTTGGCATACAACGGAGGGAGGCTGCCTGAGATGGCGACGGATCTGGAGATTGCGCGTGCCGCCAAGATGCGCCCGATCGAGGAGATCGGGGCAAAGCTGGGCGTTCCGGCGGATGCGCTGGAGCCCTATGGGCGGTTCAAGGCGAAGATCGGCCTCGACTTCGTGCGTTCGGTGCAGAGCCGCAAGGACGGTGCGCTGGTGCTGGTGACCGGCATCAGCCCAACCCCGGCGGGCGAGGGCAAGACCACTACGACCGTCGGTCTCGGGGATGCGCTGAATCATATCGGCACCAGCGCGGCGATCTGCCTGCGCGAGCCGAGCCTCGGGCCCAGCTTCGGCATGAAGGGCGGCGCGGCGGGCGGCGGGCTGGCGCAGGTCGTGCCGATGGAAGAGATCAACCTGCATTTCACCGGCGATTTCCACGCGATCACCTCGGCCAACAACCTGCTGGCCGCGATGATCGACAACAGTATCTACTGGGGTAACCCGCACGGCATCGACGCACGCCGCATTTCCTGGCGGCGGTCGCTGGACATGAACGATCGTGCGCTGCGTTCGATCGTCGGCAGCCTGGGCGGCGTGGCGAATGGCTTCCCGCGCGAAGACGGGTTCGACATCACCGTGGCGTCCGAGGTGATGGCGGTGTTCTGCCTGTCAAACGATCTGGCTGACATGCAGGCGCGGCTAGGGAAGATGATCGTTGCGCAGACGCGCGACGGCAAAGCGGTGACGGCGAAGGATTTGAAGGCCGACGGCGCGATGGCGGTGCTACTGCGCGACGCGCTGGCGCCGAACCTCGTGCAGACCATCGCCGGGTCGCCGGCGCTGGTGCATGGCGGGCCGTTCGCCAACATCGCGCATGGCTGCAACTCGGTGATGGCAACGCGGCTTGGGTTGAAGCTGGCGGACGTGGTGGTGACCGAGGCCGGCTTCGGCGCCGACTTGGGAGGGGAAAAATTCCTCGACATCAAGTGCCGTGCCGCCGGGCTGAAGCCGTCCTGCGCGGTGGTGGTGGCGACCATCCGCGCGTTGAAGATGCATGGCGGCGTGGCGCGCTCGGCGCTGGGCAAGGAGGACGCCGCCGCGGTCGGGCGTGGCGTGGTGAATCTGGCGCGACACGCGGAGAACCTGGGCAAGTTCGGCATGCCGGTGGTGGTGGCGCTGAACCATTTCGTTTCAGACACGGATGCCGAGTTCGCCGTGGTGCGTGATGCGATGGCGGCGAAGGGCGTGGAGGTGATCCGCTGCACCCATTGGGGCGACGGTGCGCCGGGCGCGGCTGAGCTGGCCCGCGCGGTGCTGAAACGCATCAACTCGGGCGAGGCTGCCTACAAGCCGCTGTATCCGCCCAACATGAAGCTCGCCGAGAAGATCCGCACCATCGCGACGCAGATCTACCGCGCCAAGGATATTGCGCTGCCCGACGCGGTGGCGCGCCGGCTGGCCGGGTTCGAGGAAGCCGGCTTCGGCGAGGTGCCGGTGTGCATCGCCAAGACGCAGTTCAGCTTCACCTCCGACCCCACGGTGATGGGCGCGCCGGAGGGCCACATCCTGCCGGTGCGCGAGGTGCGTCTGTCGGCGGGCGCCGGTTTCGTGGTGGCGATCTGCGGCGACATCATGACGATGCCCGGCCTGCCGCGCGTGCCGGCGGCGGAATCGATCTTCCTGACCGAGGACGGGTTGATCGAGGGCCTGTTCTGACCAAGCCCACTTCGGCGCGGCGAGGTTGCGCCAGCATGATGGATTGGACCGCGCGAGTCGTCCCAGCTTACAACAGATGCCCGATGCCCGTCCCGCAAATGCCTGCCACGGCCATCAGTGCGGTCGTGACGTTGCGCACGATGTTGGCCCCGGCAATGACGATCAGTGCCATGAGAATACTCCTGGCGGCGATCGTCATAACGTTCAGTCGCCACTCCATCGGTCATCTCCACACCGCATGACGCGGAGTGTGACCCTGATCCGATGGCCGATAAGGGCGCGATGCCAATTGATTTGGTAACGAATAGCCGCGGCGTAAACCCGGCGCGACCGGATCGCCGCGTATCAGGGCGCAGCGACGCCAGCGCCGTTAAGCAAATACCGTGCGAGCGCCTGACCGAGACAAACATTCAACCGCGTAAGTTCGGCCTCGCGCGTGTTATTTGGCGCGCGCTCCGGGTCGATCCGCTCCTGCAACACCCAGGAGCGGGTCAATTCATACCGATGAAACAGCGCCGCGTCCGGCAGCATGGCGATCTGCTGCAACTCTGTCTCGTACGGCTCGACATCGGTGTTGGCGCGCAGCGCGCGGGTGAACTGCGGATCCAGCAGAACCAGGCTGCCGCCCGCTGCGTGGATAACGTCCAACCCAGCGCGCAGCGCCCGGCGCATGCGATCCGGGCGCATCCCACGAATCGCCTCCACTGTGCCGGTCTGCCATAGTACCAATTGAGTCGGCGTCTGCTGCATCTGTGTCGCGATCAGCGGAAGCATCTCTTCAGCCGACATGCCGCGCCCGCCTCGCACAGTGAGATCGAAGGTCATCCACGGCAATGCGACACGCAGCGCGTCAAGCGTGCGATAAGGAAAAGCGCTGTCGGGCAGCATACCGTTGGCACCGGTGGTCGTCCCGGAACCGACAGCCAGGATCTCGACCGGTCCACCGGCGGCGATAATCGCCTTCAACGGCCCAAGTGGTTTCTGCATCGAGACGAACTGCGGCGGGATATCGCAGGGCTCCGCGTCCGATGAACCAGCCGCGACGGCGGGGCCAGCGAGCAACACGAACAAGATAGCCAGCCACCGCATGCCTGTTGCGTATCAGCGCGCGCCGCCGCCGACAAGGTTGGTGCCGCGCCGGACGTCGCGGCGGTCAGATATCCCGCAGGCCGCGTGCGATCGCTTCCACATCGGCCGCGGCGGTACAATTCGGGTGGCGCGACAGCAGCGGCGTCTGGTGGCGGATTGCGTCGCGGACCCGTTCGTCGCGCCGGATCACGCCAAGCAGCGGCCGCGCCCGCCCCAGGAAGGTCAGGCAGACCCTCGCCAGCGTGGCGTGAGTTCGTTCGCCGGTGGCGCGGCTTGCCGCTTGGTTTACCACTACGCTGGCATCGCCGCCAGGCCGATCGGCGTGGTGCAGTTTCAGCACCGCGTAGGAGTCGGTCAGGCTGGTGGGCTCCTCTGTCACCACCACCAGCAGCGTGTCGGCAAAGGCGGCCATGTGGCGCACCGCGCGATCCAGCCCGGCTCCAAGATCGAGCAGCACGACATCGTAGCCGGTTGCCGCATCGCGCAGCGCGGCAAGCATGCGCTCGAGTGCCGCGGGTTCGAGGTCGGACATCGCCCCTGACCCGGAACGGCCGGGCAGGATATAGAAGCCGCCCTCGGCGTGCCGCAGCACCACCTCGCGCAGCGTGGCGCGGCCGGCGATGACGGCACCCAGATCGCGCGCCGGCATCAGCCCGAGCTGAATGTCAACATTGGCCAGTCCGAGATCGGCATCGAGCAGCAACATACATTGGCGTTGGCCGGCGCGCGCCAGCGCATGCGCCAGCGTGATGGCAAACCAGGTCTTGCCAACGCCGCCCTTGCCGGAGGCGATGCCGAGGATGCGGCCGGGAGGGATGTTGGGTTTTGAGTGGGTCATGCGCGGTGGTCCGGAATAGGGGCGAGCAGGCGGGCGGCTAGCTCGGCGCGGGTGAATCTGGTCAGCCCGTCGGCGACGCCCGGCCCGACGCCCGCTTCGGTCAGCGCCAGGCGACCCGCGCTCGCGGCGCTCAGCACCGAGCCGACCCGGTGCGCCAGATCGAGTTTGGTGGCGATCATCAGGGTGGCACCGAGCTCGGCGTGCGCCCGCGCCAGATCAGCGGCCTCTGCGCAATCGAGGCCGGCCTGCAGCACCAGCACGATGGTCGCGTTGGCGACGGCAATCAGGGCGCGCAGCTCGGCGCCCTGCGCGGGGTCGTACGGATCGAGCCCTGGTGCATCGATGAGTACCGCTGCATTCCCCGGGCGCCGGGACAGGGCACGCGCCAAGCCGACTGGGTGATCGGCGACCACAAGGTCAAGTTTCAGCAGGCGGGTGAAGGCGGCGAGCTGCTCGTTGGCGCCAGCCTTGCGGCCGTCGGCGGTAATCACCACCGGCGTGCACCCGCACATCACCAGGCGCGCCGCCAGCTTCGCCACGGTCAGTGTCTTCCCAACCCCTGGCGGCCCGACCAGCAGCAGCGGCGGATCGGCGGCGCCGAGCGGCAGCGGGGCAAACTCAAACGCGGACCCCAGCGCGGCAGCCAGGTCGCCGCGACCGAGCGCGGCGTGCAGCGGCGCCGGAACGCCATGAAAGGTCAGCGCGGCGCGCGACGACGGGTCCGACATCGGCGGCAGGGACGACGGAAGTTCGTCCTGCGGCTCCAGCGCAGCGGAGACTTCCACCCCATCGCCTACCTGCCGCGACGCCAGGATCAGCGCGTACTCACCCAACTCGGCGCGGACGCGCGCCATCGCCTCCGCCATCCTGGGTGCACGCTAGAGTTTCAGCCGCATGCCGACACCCTAGTGCGCAACCATTGAGCCAAGATGAACGCAGGGCTTGCTTCGGGGGCACGTTCCAACGCCAGCCGGGCGCCGGCAAACCATTTCAGCGACCCGATCGAAGTGGATCGGGTCGAGCTACGCGGGACAATGCGTTCCAGCCGCAAGATCCGGTCCTGCTATCGGGCGGTGCATGATTGGCTGACGGAACGCTGTGTGGGAGCCCATTGCTGCTGGCATTTCAAACCAGGTAGCAAAAGGACTGATCCATCGGCGTTGCGTCACTTCATGGTTCGCGCGCGGGCGGGACGATGACTTTCTCGCCGGTGACAGCAAAAATCGAGTAGGGACGCCCCTCGCGGAGCGCCACTCTCACACCACTGGGCGTACGGATCGCGTACTATGCCTGGCACACAGTCGTGGGTGGCCGGCCTACGCCGGCCATGACGCGTGTGTAGGCCATGACACGGTTGCCCGCCGTGACACGGAACCCAAACCGGACATCATTCGGCACCCGGCCTGGCGGCGCCGCGCCCCACTTCAACGGATCGGCGCGCCGTCATACGCGGCCTGCAATCCCGCGATGTCGAGCTTGATCATCCCCATCATCGCCTGCATCACGCGCTGCGCCTTGGCAGTGTCGGGATCATTCAGCAGCGTGGGAAGGATGTGCGGCACGATCTGCCAGGACACGCCGTATCGATCCCTCAGCCAGCCGCACTGCACCGGCGAGCCGCCATCGCATAGCGCCGCCCACAGCCGATCGACCTCGCTCTGGTCGGCGCATTCGATGTGGAACGAGATGGCGTGCGTGTGCTCGTATGTTGTGCCGCCGTTAAGCGCCAGGAAATTTTGCCCGGCGAGGATGAATGAAACCAGCAGGACCGAGCCGGCCCTGCCCGACGGGATGTCCATCACGTTGCGGGTGACGTGCTCGATGCGTGAGTCCGGCAGCAGCGAGACGTAGAATTGGGCGGCCTCCTCGGCCGTGCCGTTGCACCAGAGGCAGGGGGAAATTTTCGACATCGCTGCAATCCTCTCGACGTGTTGCGCCAGTTGGGTGTTGCGCCGGTTGGGCGTCGTGCCAATTGGATCACGCCAACCGGCCGCGATCGGTCGCCGCGATCAAAGGACGCTGGCGACAAGGCGTCCCCGACATCGGATCAAAAATTTCAGGGCGCCGCGGATCAGATTACGCGATTGCCGTCAGCGCCTTCCCCTCGCGTCGGTGGGTTAATCCTGCCCGTTACGTTAAGGGCCTGAGGCGAAATAAGTACTTCAATCGCACGCGTGGCGAACTTCTGTGTTATGGCCGTCCCCGGGTGAAGCACGGGGACGGTCATGACACGGAATGCTACGACCGATCCCCGGTCGATTCCGTTATTCGGCCTCAGGCCCTAAGCCGCGGCGCGGATCGCCGCGGCCTTCACCTCGTCGCCGACGCCCCCCTCGAACCCCGCGAAATTCTTTTCGAACCGTGCGACCAGCTCCGCCGCCGTCCGGTCATACGCCGCCTTGTCCGCCCACGATTGCCGCGGATCAAGCACATCGGCCGGCACGCCCGGCACCGCCTCGGGGATCGACAAACCAAAGAATCGATCCTTACGGAACCGAGCCTTCACCAAACTGCCATCCAACGCCGCCCGCACCAACGCGCGAGTATGACGAATGCTCATCCGCTCTCCGACGCCGTGCTGCCCACCGCTCCACCCGGTATTCACCAGCCAACACTCGGCGCCGTGCCGCGCGATCAGCGCCTCGAGCATCTGCCCATAGACCTCGGGCCGACGAGGAATGAATGGCGCGCCGAAGCAGGTGCTGAACGTCGCCTCGGGTGACGAACCCATGCCTTTCTCGGTCCCCGCCACCCGCGCCGTATACCCGGACAGGAAATGGTACATCGCCTGCGCCGGCGTCAGCCGGGCGATCGGCGGCAGCACGCCGAACGCATCGGCGGTTAGCATGACCACGTTTTTTGGCTGGCCCCCGCGGCCCGAGAGCTCCACGTTCGGAACGTACTCCACCGGGTAGCAGGCACGGGTGTTCTCGGTCAGCGAGCCGTCCGCAAGGTCCAGCCGGCCGGCCTCATCGGCGACCACATTCTCCAGCACCGTGCCGAACCGATGTGTCGCCGCCCAGATCTCCGGCTCGGCCTGCTGAGACAGGTTGATGACCTTGGCATAGCAGCCGCCTTCGAAGTTGAACACGCCGCCGTCGCCCCAGCCGTGCTCATCGTCGCCGATCAGCCGCCGGTGCGGATCGGACGACAGCGTGGTCTTGCCCGTCCCCGACAGCCCGAAGAACAGCGCGACGTCGTCCTGCGGCCCGATATTGGCGCTACAATGCATCGGTAACACACCGCGCGCCGGCAACAGCCAGTTCATCACGGTGAAGATCGACTTCTTGATCTCCCCGGCATACTCGCTGCCGGCGATGACGATCAGCTTCTGCTCGAAGCTCAGCGCGACCGCGGTGCCGCTGCGCACGCCGTCGGTTGCCGGATCGGCCTGGAAGTGCGGCGCGTGCAGGATGACGTAGTCCGGCTCGAACCTGTCCAGGTCCCCGTCTGGCGGCCGGATGAACATCGATCGAGCGAACAACGCGCACCATGCCGCAGTGGTGACCAGGCGCACCCGCACCCGATGCGCCGGGTCCGCGCCGGCATACAGGTCCTGGGTGAACAATACTTGTCCCTGCAGGTAGGCTCGGACACGCCCCGCCAGCACCGCGAACTTGTCCGGCAAAAGCCGCTGATTGATCTTGCCCCACCACACCTGGTCGGTGACGGACGGCTCGTCCACCACGAACTTGTCCTGCACGGACCGGCCGGTGTGCACGCCGGTGTTGACGACCAGCGCGCCGTCGGCGGATAGCCGCCCCTCGTCGCGCCGCACGGCGTCGGCCACCAACGCGGGGGCCAGCAGGTTGGCATGCACCGGGCTGGCGGCGTGCACGCCCGTGCCGGCCAGCGCCAGGGCCGCGCGCTGCTTCCAGGTGGTGTGCTTCGGGTGCGTCGGCTCTGCGGCGAAGGTCAAGGCGTCGGCTCCTGTGGTTCGGCGGTTCGAAGGTGTGGCGGGATGAAGTCCCGGTAATCCTACCCGCTGGTAGCCGCCGGGCGCCACCCCGTCGCCTCGCGACCGCAGCAATTCCGCCTCGCGCTCACCGACAGGTGACCGCAGGCCGGGCCTGCGCTATGACGCGCGGGAGAGGGGAACCTAGTCGTGGAAAGCGTCGAGATCTTGAACCAGCCGCTCACGCCCGTCCCAGATGGCGTCGCAGGGGCCGCCCCAACGGGCGCCGCACCGGACAATCCACGCGCCAACACCCTGCGCGGTGGCCCGGACGCGCGCGGCCGGTTCGGCGAGTATGGCGGCCGCTTCGTCGCCGAGACGCTGATGCCCCTGATCCTGGAGGTCGAGCGCGCCTACAACGAAGCCAAGGCCGACCCCGCGTTCCACGCCGATCTGCAGCGCCACCTGACGCACTACGTAGGTCGCCCCAGCCCGTTGTGGTTCGCCCAGCGCCTGACCGCCGAGCTTGGCGGGGCAAGAGTTTACTTCAAGCGCGACGAGTTGAACCACACCGGCAGCCACAAAGCGAACAACTGCATGGGCCAGATCCTGCTGGCCCGCCGCATGGGCAAGACCCGCATCATCGCCGAGACGGGCGCCGGCCAGCACGGCGTCGCCACCGCAACGATGTGCGCGTTGTTCGGCCTGCCGTGCACCGTCTACATGGGCGCCACCGACATCGAGCGGCAGAAGCCCAACGTGTTCCGCATGAAGCTGCTGGGCGCCGAGGTGAAGCCCGTCACGTCGGGAGCCGGAACGCTGAAGGACGCCATGAACGAGGCGCTGCGCGACTGGGTCGCCAACGTCATCGACACCTACTACCTGATCGGCACGGTCGCCGGCCCGCACCCGTATCCGGCGATGGTGCGCGACTTCCAGTCAGTGATCGGCGACGAAGCGAAAGCGCAACTGCACGAAGCCGAGGGCCGACTGCCTGACGCCGCGGTCGCATGTATCGGTGGCGGATCGAACGCCATGGGCTTGTTTCATCCCTTCCTGGACGACCCGTCGGTGCGGCTGATCGGCGTCGAGGCCGGCGGCCACGGCATCGACACCGGCCAACACGCCGCCAGCCTGACCGGCGGCCGTCCCGGCGTGCTGCACGGCAACCGCACCTATCTGTTGCAGGACGACGACGGCCAGATCATCGAGGCGCACTCGATCAGCGCCGGCCTGGACTACCCCGGGATCGGGCCGGAGCATTCCTGGCTGCACGACATCGGCCGCGTAGAGTACGTTTCGGCGACGGACAAGGAGGCGCTGGTGGCGTTCCAGCTCTGCACGCGCACGGAAGGGATCATTCCGGCCCTAGAGCCGGCGCACGCGCTGGCGCACGTGACCAAGCTGGCACCAACGATGGGCAAGGATCAGATCATCCTGATGAACCTGTGCGGCCGTGGCGACAAGGATATCTTCACGGTGGCGGAACATCTTGGGATGCCGATTTGACGATCGCCTCTTACGCGGTCGTGATGGCCGGCCCGCGGGTCGGCCCGAAGGGCCGCCCGAGGACAGGCCCCGGCCGGCCATCCACGACTTCCCTTGGTGCGGCAAGTGAAGTCGTGGATGGCCGGGACAAGCCCGGCCATGACGGTGAAAGAGGGCAGCACCCATGACCCGCATCGCCGTCCGCTTCGCCGCCCTCAAACAGCAGCACCGAGGCGCGCTGATCCCGTTCCTGGAAGCCTGGGACCCGGACGGCGCCACCTCGATGGCCCTGCTGCGCGGCATGCCCGCCGCCGGCGCCGACCTGATCGAGATCGGCATGCCTTTCACCGACCCAATGGCGGACGGGCCGATCATCCAGGCCGCCGGCAAGCGCGCGCTGAAAGCCGGCGTAAAACTCTCCCGCGTGCTTGCCATGGTCCGCGACTTTCGCCGCGAGGACGACGCAACCCCTGTCATCCTGATGGGCTACCTCAACCCCATCCTGTCCTACGGAATCGAACGTTTCTGTGCCGACGCGGCCGGCGCCGGCGTCGACGGGCTGATCATCGTCGACCTGCCGACTGAGGAATCCGACATGCTGCTGCCGCACGCCACCGCGCGCGGCATCGACGTGATCCGCCTGGTGGCGCCCACCACCGACGACGCCCGCCTGCCGCATGTGCTCGATGGCAGCTCGGGCTTTGTCTATTACGTCTCGATCACCGGCATTACCGGCACGCGCGCCGCCTCCACCGAGCATTTGGAACAGGCGATCCCGCGCATCCGCAAAGTGACGGACCTGCCGATCGCCATCGGCTTCGGCGTCCGGTCACCGCAGCAGGCGGCGGCGGCGTCGCGGATCGCCGATGCCGCGGTGGTGGCTTCCGCGCTGATCGATACGCTGGCGGCGAACCTGGACGGCGCCGGCAAGGCGAACCCCGACGCCGTGCGCAAGGTGCTGGACCAGGTGCGCGCGCTGGCCGAGGGTGTGCGCGGCACGCAGGTCCCGGCATGAGAATGTCCGCATGAATTGGCTCACTGAATTTGTCCGCCCGAAGATACGCACGCTGTTCGCGCGCCGCGAGGTGCCGGACAATCTGTGGGACAAATGTCCCGCCTGCGAACAGATGATCTTCCATCGCGAGCTCATGGCCAACCTGAGAGTCTGCCCGCATTGCAACCACCATATGCGCGCCCGTGCCACCGAGCGGCTGGAGTGGACGCTCGATCCCGGCTTCTCCCGCATCGAACTGCCGAAGGCCGTCGCTGATCCATTGCGATTCCGCGACACCAAGCGCTACTCCGACCGGCTGAAGGAGGCGCGCGACAAGACCCACCTCGACGACGCGATCGTCGTCGCGCACGGCAGTATCGACGGCCATCGCGCTGTCGTCGCGGCAATGGAATTCGAGTTCATCGGCGGCTCGATGGGCGCCGCGGTGGGTGACGGCGTCGTCGCCGCGGCGCGGCTCGCGGTGCTGCAGGAGGCGCCGCTGATCGTCTTCACCGCGTCAGGAGGCGCGCGCATGCAGGAGGGCGCGATCAGCCTGATGCAGATGCCGCGCACGGTGATAGCGACGCGCCTGGTAAAGGATGCGGGCCTGCCCTACATCGTCGTGCTGACCGACCCTACCACTGGCGGTGTGTCGGCGAGCTTTCCGATGCTGGGCGACATCCAGATCGCCGAGCCTGGCGCGCTGATCGGTTTCGCCGGCGCTCGCGTGATCGAGCAGACGGTGCGCGAGACGTTGCCCGAGGGCTTCCAGCGCGCTGAGTACCTGCACGAGCATGGTATCGTCGATATGTTGGTAAAGCGCACCGAGATGAAGGCGATGCTGGCGCGGTTGATCAGCCTGACGCGGGTGAAGGAAATTCAACCCGCCGCGGCGTGAGTATGGCCCGGGGTCATGGCCGGCCCGCGGGTCAAGCGCCCGAGGACAGGCGCAGGCCGGCCACCCACGACCTCGTTTGCCGCACCAAGACAAGTCATGGAGGGTCGGCCTGCGCCGGCCATGACGGAGGAGTGCAATGACCTCCACTCGCATCGAGGGCATCGTCGCACGGCTGCACGGGCTGCATCCGCGCCTGATCGATCTCAATCTGGAACGGTTGGAAACGTTGCTCGACAAGCTTGGCCACCCCGAACGCAAGCTGCCGCCGGTGATCCACGTTGCCGGGACCAACGGCAAGGGCAGCACCTGCGCCTTCCTGCGCGCAATGGCCGAAGCAGCGGGGCTGCGCGTGCACGTCTATACCTCACCGCACCTGGTGCGCTTCAATGAGCGCATCCGCGTCGCCGGCGAGCTGGCCTCCGACGCAGCGCTGGCGAATGCCCTGGAACACGTCGAGCGGGTCAATGCCGCTGCCCCGATCACCGTCTTCGAGGTCATCACCGCCGTCGCCTTCCACCTGTTCGCGCAGATCCCGGCCGAGCTGTGCGTGCTGGAAGTCGGGCTTGGCGGACGCGGCGACGCGACCAACGTCATCGCGCGGCCGGCGGCATGCGCGATCACTTCGATCTCGGTGGATCACCGCGAGTTCCTGGGCGACACGTTGGAGCTGATCGCGGGGGAAAAAGCCGGCATCATGAAGCGTGACGTTCCGGTAGCGATCGGCGCGCAGCCGGACACGGTTGTCCCGGTGTTGCTGGAGGCAGCCGCGCGCATCGGCGCCCCGGTGCTGCTGCGCGACCGTGACTGGACCGTCATTCCCGAAATGGCCGGCTTTCGCTACACGGATGGAACAGGGGCGCTGGCACTGCCTGCGCCGTCCCTGCCCGGGTCGCATCAATACGACAACGCCGCCATCGCCATCGCCGCGCTGCGCGCCTCCGGGCTTGCCGTGAACGATGCGGCGATCGCTGCCGGGATCGCCGCAGCCGAATGGCCCGCCCGGTTGCAGCGCCTGCGCGGCAGGCTGGCGCGGACCCTGCCGCCGGACTGGGAATTGTGGCTGGACGGCGGGCATAATCCCGGCGCGGGCGAGGTGCTCGGCGCACATCTCGCCACCTGGGCCGACCGCCCGGTGCATCTGATCGTCGGGATGAAGGACAGCAAAGATGCCGCGGGCTTCCTGCGCCCGCTGCTGCCGCGCGCCACGACGCTGTGGGCGGTGGCGGAACCCGGGCAGCATTCGGCGCTGCCGGTCGAGGCGATTGTCGCGGCCTCGGGTGGCGTGGCGCGGCCCGGGCCGCACGTTGCCGACGCGCTGACCGCGATCGTGCGCGAGCGCGGCCCGGGCCGGGTGCTGATCTGCGGCACGCTCTATCTGGCGGGCGAAGTACTGAAGATGGAATGATCTGGTGCCGTCACTCCGCGTGATTTAGTTGACCGTTCGGCCGTGGGGGAGGCTGGCGCCGCTTACACCAGGCTCCCGACTGATCGACTTTTCGGTGCTGCCCCCCGTCATGCCGACCCCCGGGTCGGCCCGTTCGGCCGCCCGAGAACAGGCTCCGGCCGGTATCCACGACTCATATGAGGTGTCCCCCGTCAAGTGGAAATTCGCTCATCTCGCCACCTTCCCTTCCGTGTTCAGTTGCTGCGATTGAGTGCTTAAACGGCACCACTGCATCCGGCTTGGGTGACGG
>DASRQX010000247.1:0-51663 GCA_035696165.1 Acetobacteraceae bacterium
CGGAGCGTGGAAGGCGCTGCCGATCGCGCCCGCCGCGCCGCAGCCGACCAGCAGGCGCATGTCGTTGCGGCGCAGCCGGAAGCTGCGCCCGAAACGCGATGCGATGGCCGAGCCGATCTGGGTGTAGCCGCCCTCCAGCCCAACCGAGGCGCCGACACCACTCGACAGCATGGTTTGCAGCATAACCAGAATGCCGTCGTTCAGCGACATCCGCCCGCCATACAAGGCGTTGGCCTCGATCGCGTCGACCGAGCGGCGCGGCCGATAGCGTTGGATCGCGTAGCCCAGCAAGCCGACCGCCAGTCCGCCAATCGTCGGCACCGCCAGGGCGCGCAGCGGGGGCAGGTCGACCATGGCGCTCAGCCGTTCGGACGCGCTGATCAGGAACAGCGCCTGGTGAACCAACTGGGTGGTGGCGGTCATGAACCACACCATGACGCCGGCCAGGGCGCCGACCACGGCAGCCAGCGCCACCAGCCAGACCTCATCTGCGCGCACCAGGGCGCGCAGCAGGTGCGGCGCGTGCACGACCATGTTGCCGAGCGGGCGTCGGTGCCTGGTGGAGCCGGAGCGGCCCGGTGCTTCTCGGGTGGTGGGCGCGGGTCGGGTGGCGGGCGGGGCGCCTGCCGCGCCCGCGATGCTTGGGTCGCCTTGAATGATCGACATGCGCAACGTCCAGCCCGCGCCGGCGGTAACAGCAAATGACAATCGACACGCGCCGCCGACGAAGCCCGCGTGAACCAGGCACCTATTCATGGAACCGGCGGGCGGCCCGATCAACCGTGCATTACGCTGCGGCGCCGCATTTGCTGGTAAAATGATCTTTTGGTGGGCGAAAGGACACAGTTGGCGGCGCTCAAGTGGCCGCCTTCAATCGGCGACTTCGATCGGGCTGCCTTCAATCAGCCCATCTTCAATCAGCCCGCCTTCAATCGGGAAGCCCGCGCTCGTGTCGCGTTGCCTCCAGGTCGTCGGCGACGAAGGCGCGCACCAGCTCGACCAGGCTCTCGTGCGGCGCGAAGCCCAGGCGATGCGCGCGGACCGGCGCGAACGCAGAGGGCCAGGTGCCGACGATGGCGGCAATCTCCGGGTCCTCCATCGGGCGCACCAGGGCGGAGGCGCCGGGTTTCGCCACCTCCAGCGCTTCCAGCAGCTGGCCCACTGTGGCGCTGATGCCGGGCGGGTTGATGCCGCGATCGAGGCCCAGACTGGAACTATCTATCGCAGCGGCGTGCAGCAGCCAGTCGACGGCGCGGCGCGGGCTGGCGATCCAGGCGGCGAACTGCGGTGGCACCGGCAGCTCCGCCGACATCCCCAGCAGCGGCTCGCGCAGGATCGAGGACAGGAAGGAGCTGGCCGCCTTGTTGGGTCGCCCGGGGCGGACCGTGATCGTAGGCAGGCGGATCGATACGGCATCGAGAAAACCCCGGCGCGACGCATCGGCCAGGATCAGCTCGGCGGCGGCCTTCTGGGCACCGTAGCTGTTGGCGGGGACCTGGCGCGCATCGTCGGCCAGCACCGCGCCCTGGCCGCCGGAGAAACTGGCGACCGAGGAGGTGAACACCACGCGCGGCAGAGCGGCCCCGGGGGCACCGGACAAGCGCCGGCAGGCGTCCACCACCGCGTCCGTGCCGCGCAGGTTGACGCGCCGGCCGAGCTCGTAGTCGGCCTCGGCCTGCGCGCTGACAACGGCGGCGAGGTGGAACACCACGTCGGTGCCGGCTGGGATGGCATCCTCCGGCAGGTCGACAAGATCGCCGGCCAGGCTGTGAACCGGGAACGGCGCACCAGCGGGCGGCAAGGGCGCGGCAAGGTCGAACAGCGTCAGGTCGGTGATCGGGCGGCCGGCCAGGGTGCCGGTCTGCGTGAGCTGCGCCGCGATCTTGCGACCGAGGAAGCCGGCACCGCCCAGGATGGTGATTTTCATCGCCGCCTCCGTTTCGGAAAGCGGCAGTCCTACGCCGCCGTTGCGCCCCGGGGCAACGCGGTTCACCGTCCGGCAATGCTGGGTCCACATCCGTTCACGCTGTTCGCCAATCCACGCGCCGGCACGCCGGGCATGACCGAGCTGCCGGAAGCGGGGTTCCGCCGCGCCCGAGCGGAGATCACCGCCTGGCCCGGCTATGCGCCGACGCCGTTGCTAGATTTGGCGGGCATTGCCGGGGCGGCGGGGCTGCGGGTGCTGCGGCTGAAGGACGAGGCCGGGCGGTTTGGGCTCGGAAGTTTCAAGGCGCTGGGCGGGGCGTATGCGGTGGCCGAAGTGGTGGCGGGCGAACTGGCGCGGCAGGGTGTGGCGCCGGCGGCGACCTCGGCGGAGCTGATGGCGGGGCGGTGGTCAGAGGTGACGAAGACGATGACCGTGACCTGCGCAACCGACGGCAATCATGGGCGCGCGGTGGCGTGGGGCGCGCGGCGCTGCCATTGCCGGGCGGTGATTTTCGTCCATGAGGGGGTAAGCGCGGGCCGGGCGGCGGCGATTGCGGCGTACGGGGCGGAGATACGGCGGGTGCCGGGGACGTACGATGACTCGGTGCGGGTGGCGACCGCGGAGGCGGCGGCGAACGGCTGGTACGTGGTCTCCGATACGTCGTGGCCGGGCTACACCGAGGTGCCGCGGGCGATCATGCAGGGCTATCGGGTGATGGCGGATGAGGCTGTGACGCAGTGGGGTGCGGCGCAGGCGGATGGGGCGCCGCCGACGCATGTATTCATCCAGGGCGGGGTTGGCGGCGTGGCGGCTGCGGTTTCGGTGCAGATGCGGGCGGCGTTTGCGCCGGTACCGATGCTGGTGGTGGTAGAGCCGGATCGGGCGGCGTGTCTGTTGGCCTCGGCCGAGTTGGGGGAGCTGACGAGTGTGCCAGGCGATCTGAACACGCTGATGGCCGGGCTCGCGTGCGGCGAGCCGAGCCAGCTGGCGTGGCAGGAACTGGACCGCGGCGCCGCGGCGTTCATGTCGATCCCGGATGACGCCGCCGTGGCGACGATGCGGGTGCTGGCTGACACAGGGGTTGTGGCGGGGGAGTCGGGCGTGGCGGGGTTGGCGGGGTGTTTGCTGGCGGCGGGTGATCCGGCGGCTCGGGAGGTTTTGAGGTTGGGGGTGGATAGCCGGGTGCTGGTGTTCAGCACCGAGGGCGCGACGGATCCCGAGCAATATACGCAGCTGGCGGGGGCGTAGGGCAGGTTACCCGCGCGACGCAGATCGTGTCGGTACAGCTGCCTATAATCGCCCGATGCCACTATTGAGTGATCTCAGATGAATCATCACCGGATTGAGTATCGCCCTTCCGACAATCTCGGCACCTGGCCCGCCGCCAAGGAGCAAAGACAGCCGCTTCAAATCGAGTTTCCCATCGTTATCGTCCTGGCATATCTGAGCAGCTAGTGCGGTCGTCGCAAGCTCCCGCGCGCAAAGGGCCGCCCGGCTAATTCCAGTGGCCGAACTGGGGTCCTCGGCCACCAAGATTTCTATTGCCGGCACGATCGCCACAGTAGCGGGATTTGCCCCGAGCTGCTGCTTCCAACTGCCCACAACGTACAGCATCAGATTCAGGATGATTTGCCCGCGTCGTCTCAGCAGATGTGTCACTTCGAGAAGGCGGCCGTGCGCAACCAAAATCTTTGTCGCATCGATCTGTGGAAGGAGCTCCTTGGCAACGCACTCCATTTGCCAGTCCAAAATCTTACCAAACAGGCGTGCAAAACGCTCCAGTCCCACGCCACTCTCGATGGTCTTTTGCAGGCTTGAGCTAAATGGCGTGGGTCGGTCCACGCCAGCTAATGACTTCAGCTCTCGTTTCTCGTTGATATCATTGGGTGGTCGGTCCGCTAAAGGATCAATATCGACGATCACCGTCTGGTCTCTATCAACGCGTGCCGAACCAAAGTGAACGGAAAAGTCCATCGTCGAAAACAGCGACACACGCGCATATGCTTCCTGCCGCGAGGCAGGCATCCCGATTAAAATCCTGTGGCCAAATCGCAACGAGTTTGCAGGGATATCATTTGGTGTAGCACTAAAGTCCCATCGCACAGGTCGCGCTTCACTTATCGCAAGGACGAAGTCCTTGAATGCCCTTAGTTCAGGTTGTCGCGCGATTAGGGGGAAGTAGTGAGCTAGAAACGTTAGTGCAATGTACCCAATCGCTCTCAGACCGTCCAATCCACCAAGCTCAAGCTGCACGGTGTAAGGGTGGGGAAAATACCCCATCACTTTTTCTCCCCCTGCGGATTTCGATCTTCGACCCAGCGGCACGCTGCTCAGCCAGCCATTCCTGGATTTGGCGCTCATTTGAGAAATGCGCCTCCACGTGGCGGACACCGTCAACTGCGACATCCTTCACGATTCTCGGGCTGACCAGCTCCGCATCGAAAGTTGACATGAGGTATGCTTGGCCGTCGGACGGATTAATTGCTTTAAGCCTGTGGGGTCACCGGAGTGGTCAGGACGCACCCCCAAGGGCGCATTAATAGCTGTCAACTGACGGGATAGAATTGCCGCAAGAGGGGAGAAGCCATTGTTGTGCGGCCCACAATAAATTCCCTTGTAAACTCGGCGGCCTCCGAGAACGGCTGGAAATATGTGCTCTCGTGAGCCAGCGCGTTCTCCGCAGATAATGCACTGATTGGCCACCTTTAGTTTCCTTCAGAGGCTCTCTAGTCCAGTAGGCCGAGAGGCAAACTAAGTTAGGCGCAGCGTCTTGCAACTCACGAACACGGATAAGACATGCAAACTGGCGCGACGATATATCTCATTCGCCGAATTAATGCGATATACACTTTCCATGCCCTCAAATGCTGGGTGGAAACCCGATACGACGTGAGCCACGTCTCCCCGCGCTCCGCAGTGGCTCTTGCTCGCTTGCGGGCTGTCGATGACCCGCGTGGACGGGGCGCGTCGTCAGTCGTATAGGTGCGGGCACTGCAAGAGTGGCGGATTGAAAAGCCCGCCCTACCCCGGCGCGGCCAGCAGCAATCGATTGACATGCTCCAGCGCGGTAAACGTCGCGCGCCAGGCGCGGCCGAACGCTTCCGGATTGGACCCGCGCGAGGCCAGCATCGCGCCGAGCTCGCCCACCGTCCGCTTTCCGTCAACCAGCTGAAGGATCGCTTTCGCCATCGCCGGCAGCGGGATCGGCGCGCGCAGCCCGTCGAACGCCATGACGATCGCCCCGTCCGGCTGGATGTAGCCGGCAAGCTCCTCACCGGTCACCGTGCGCCCAGTCGGCACCGCGTCGGGTGCCATGAAATCGGCCCGCTCACCAGGTGCATCATCACGCACGCAGTAAGCAATATGCGCACTGATGTTGCCCGTCAGCGCCTCGGTCAGCGCGGCGCGCGCTGTCGGGTCCAGCGCCTCGGCCCGGGCGCGCAACTTCGGGTCGGGCAGCCAGAACACCGGGTCGTAGCGCAGCGGCTCCACCCAACACGCAACGCGCAGCCCGGCCGCGGCCAGCAACGCCACCAGCTGAGGCACGGTAAAAGCCCGATCACGCGGGTTCAGCAGCAGGTCGTACAACCCAGGATCGCCGCCGTTCACATGGTCGTCCAGGAACCGGTTCTGCCGCAGCCACGCGGTCTCCGGCAAATGCCGCATCACCCGGCGCGCCACATCCAACCGAGCGCCCGGCGCCTCCCCGGCCGGAGCCAGCAGGCGCAGCGCATCCTGCACCATGTAAACACCGGTGCGCCCGTGCGGCGCGTAGACCATCAGCCCAATCCCGCCATCCGGCGCCAGGACGGAGGTCAGCGCGCGCAGCCCCTCCCCCGGGTCCGGCAGGTGGTGCAGCACGCCGCAGCAATCGATGTAGTCGAACGGCCCCAGCCCCGAGCCGGCCAGATCCAGCAGCGACCGGCTCTCCCAGACGATGTTGCGCAGCCTGCGCACCTCGGCACGCGCCTGGGCGATCTTCAACGCCGCGGCGGACCGGTCGAGCCAGGTCACCGACCCCGCGCGACCCGCGGTCGTCATCTGCTGTGCCAGCATCAGCGTCCCGTCGCCGGTGCCACCGCCGGCGAACAGCGCGTGCAGTGGCCGGGCGGCGGATCGCCTCGCGCCAAAGATCCAGTAATCGATCTCGCGCAGATGCCCGGGGCTGCCGACCACCAGCCGCCGCGCCTCCTCGCGAGGGTCGCGCCGCGGGTAGGGGAATGCCTCGTATTGCGCCGCAAGCTGGGCGTCGGTTGCGTCGGTCATGCGCCGGGAATAGACCGGCGGCATGGCGGAGACCAGATGACGGGGCTCGCGGCGACAAGACCGGGCACGCGCGGCTATTTCGGCATCGGCGTGGAGGGGGTGTCCAAATCCGCCAATGTCGGCGCGCTACTGCGCACCGCGCATGCCTTCGGCGCCGCATTCTGCTTCAGCGTGGGCGCCGGGTGGGATGCTCGCGCAGCACGGACCGCCGACACCGCGGAGACGCCGACCCACGTGCCACTATGGCGTTTCCCCGACCTGGGCAAGCTGGCGCTGCCGCAGGGCTGCGTGCTGGTGGGCGTGGAGCTGCTCGACGACGCGGTCGATCTGCCGTCCTTCCACCATCCGCTGAACGCCGCCTATGTGCTGGGGCCGGAGCGCGCCGGGCTGTCGCCCGCGATGCTGGCGCGCTGCCGGCACGTGGTGCGAGTGCCGACGCGATTCGCATTGAACCTGGCGGTGGTAGGCGCGTTGGTGCTGTACGACCGGCTGCTTCAGCACGGCCGCTTCGCCGACCGGCCAGTGGGAAGTGCGGTCGGCAGCACATTGGAGGGCGGCACGTTGGGGAGCGGTGCATCGGACGGTGTCGCCGGCAACACATGCGGCAGCGCCCGCGTGCCCGCCGCGCCGGATACCGCCGGCCATGGCGCGCCGAGGTTCCGCCGCACGCTGCCGGATTGGCTGAAGACCACCGCGGACGCTGACAAGTGACACACTCCTGGCAGTTGTCCCAACCGGGCGCAGCCCGTATCTCTCGCGCCATGCGCACCTATCCCTCACCGACCGCCGCCGGCCTGCTCGGCGCAATCCTGGCCTGCCTCGCCGTCCCCGCGATGGCACAGGCCCCCAAGCCACCCGCACGCCCGCCGGCCGCCGCCAATGCGCCGAAGAAGCTCGGCACGTTCGACGAGTGGACCGCCGCCACGCATCAGGAGGGCGGCGCTAACGTCTGCTACGCCTTCACCTATGCGGCGCACTCGGTGCCGACCCTGCCAGGTCGCGGCGAGGTCGTGCTGACCGTGACCGAGCGCCCGACCGGACGCGATGACGTGGCACTGAGTGCCGGCTTCGCCTACGCGACGGGTGCCAACGTGACGCTGCAGGTCGACCAGACCGTGCTGGATTTCTACACCGCCCAACCCCAGCCCGGGCGCAACGCCTTCGCGCGCGACGGCAAGGCGGTCATCGCCGCGTTCGGGAAGGGGAAGGAGGCGCAGGCCCGATCCCCCGGGCCGCGTGAGGCGAAGGTGGTCGACACCTTCAGCCTGCACGGATTCAGTGCGGCCTACGCGGCGATCAGCAAGGCCTGTCCACCCAAATGATGCTGGCGCCCGTATCTGCCCCGAAGCTCAATCCCGCGGTCAATCCCACGCGTGATCCAACACCTGATCTAACTGGGCCCGAACGCGCGCGCGTCCTGGCCAAGTCGGCACTGTTCGACCCGCCGCCGGCGCAGCTCGCCGACGGGCGGCGCGACCTTGTCGGCCTGTCGCGCGCGGAGCTGGCGACGGCGGTCGCCGGGATCGGCGAGGCGCCGTTCCGCGCCAAGCAACTCTGGCATTGGGTCTACCACCAGGGGGTAACCGATTTCGCCCGGATGTCGACCATCGCGAAGTCGTTGCAGGCGAAGCTCGCGGCGCACTTCGTGGTCGGTCGGCCGGAAACGGTGACCGCACAACTCAGCACGGATTCGACACAAAAATTCCTGTTCCGGTTCCGCGATGGCCAGGAAGCCGAAACGGTCTTCATCCCCAGCCCGGAAGAGGATCGCGGCGCGGTCTGCGTCTCGTCCCAGGTGGGGTGCACACTGTCCTGCCGGTTCTGCCACACCGGCACCCAGACGTTGACGCGCAACCTGGGCGCCGCCGAGATCGTCGGGCAGTTCATTGCGGCGCGCGATGCGTATGCGGAATGGCCGGGGCCGGACACGCCGAAAGGCGGCGAGGCCGGCCGCCTGTTGTCCAACATCGTGTTCATGGGCATGGGCGAGCCGCTGTACAACTACGTCAACGTCGCCAAGGCGATCATCATCCTGATGGACAACGAGGGCATCGCCTTGTCACGGCGGCGCATCACGCTGTCGACCTCCGGCGTGGTGCCGATGATGGATCGAGCCGGGACCGAACTGGGCGTGAACCTCGCGGTGTCGCTGCACGCGGTGCGTGACGAGCTGCGCGACGAGATCGTGCCGCTCAACCGGAAATACCCGATCGCCGAACTGATCGCCGCCTGTCGGCGCTATCCGGGCGCCTCGAACTCACGGCGCATCACCTTCGAGTACGTGATGCTGAAGGGGGTGAACGATACGCCGGCGGATGCAAAGGAGCTGGTGAGGCTGATCGCCGGGATGCCCGCCAAGGTGAACCTGATCCCGTTCAACCCCTGGCCAGGCAGCGCGTACGAGACCTCGACGCCGGCGGTGATCGACCGCTTCGCGAACATAGTGATGAATGCCGGCTTCGCCTCCCCGGTGCGCAGCCCACGCGGACGCGACATCCTGGCAGCCTGCGGCCAGTTGCGAACGGACAGCCGGCGGGGGCGGACGGTGGCGTGAGCGGCCGAAAGTTCCGACTCTCCACCCGTCATGAAGTTCCGAACACCAGCGGCCGACTCTCCACCCGTCATGGCCGGCGAAGCATGCCCCGGCGGAGGCCGGGGGCCGGCCATCCACGACTTCCTTTCGTGCGACCAGTGAAGTCGTGGATGCCGGCCTGCACCGGCCGCGACGGGGGTGGATAGCGTACGTCAAGACTTTCAGCCGCTGGCATTACACCACCGGCGGCTGATACCCCTTAGGCGCCTCCTGCATCAGCGCCAGCGTGTGCCCGTCCGGATCACGAAAGAAACTCATCCAAAGATCGTGGTCGTGCATGCGCGCGATCAAATGCGGCGCGTCATCGAAGATAACCCCACGGCCGCGCAACACCCGCACAGCCAGCACGATGTCGGCGCAACGAAAATAGATCACCGAGCTACGCGCCGCGCTGACCGGATCATCGGTCTTCTCCAGCATCAACCGCACCCCGGCGCAATCGAAGAAAGTCAGATCACCAAAACGATAAAGCTGCCGCAGCCCAAGCGCAGTACGATAGAACGCCTCGGCGCGATCAACGTCGGTGACCGGTAACGCGATCTGACCAATGTGGTTAAGATCCAGTAGCACAGTCGCCCTCCGTCACCGCTATCGCGGAATCAGTTGTTGCAGCGGAACGGATGCATCCGCCAACCGAACGACATCGACCGGCTTGCCGGACTTGATCAACGCCTGCCCGGCACGGATCTCGCGCGGCGCGTTGGCCGCAGTCACGCCGATCACGCTGTCATCCGGGGCCAGGTGCACGGCGATGAACCCCCTGGGCGGATCGTCCACCCGGATCACGGTTCGCGCCGCCTCGGCAGGCAGCCCGGCGACCTGCAGATTGACCCCGTGCTGATCGGTCCAGAACCACGGCACATCGTCATACGGCACGGTGCCGCCGGCCATCGCCTTGCCCACCGCGATGCCATGGTTCTGCGCGTGCCGCCACGCCTCCAGTCGCAACCACCGGCCGAACACCGGATGGTAGAACGCCGCCACGTCGCCGGCGGCGAACACGTCGGGCGTGCTGGCGCGGCCCAGCGCATCGACGACAATCCCGCCCTCGATCACCAGCGCGGCCTGCTCCGCCAGCGCGAGATTGCGCTCCATGCCGATCCCGGCGATCACCAGATCAGCTGGCAGCGCCGCCCCATCGCGGCACAACACCGCAAACCCGCCGCCATCCCGCGCGATGCGCTCCACCGCCACGGCGAACCGCAGATCGACCCCCGCGTCGCGATGCAGCAGCTCCATAAAGCGCGCGCCCTCGGGCGAGACCGCGCGGCCCATCGCACCCCCCAGCGCCTCCAGCACGGTCACCTCGGCGCCGCGCGCCCGCGCCGAGGCCGCGATCTCCAGCCCGATCACGCCCGCGCCGATGCACACAACCCGCCGCGCCACCTCCAGCCGTGCGCGGATCGCCAGCGCATCCTCCAGCGTGCGCAAGGTCAACGCGTGCTCCCCGCCAGGCACGCCAAGCCGGCGCGCCCGCCCGCCGGTCGCCAGCAGCACCCGATCGTAGTCGAGCTCGCGCCCGTCGGTAAGGCGAACCCGGTGCAAGTCCGGATCAAGCGCGACCACCCCAACGCCCAGCAGGAGTTCGACGTCCTGCTCGGCATATTTCACGGCCGGATGAAAATACTGCGCCTCGGGCACAGGCTCCGCCGTCAGCATCGCCTTGGACAGCGGCGGACGCTCGTAGGGCCGCCACACCTCCTGGCCGATCAGCAGAATGCGCCCGGCAAAGCCCGCCTGGCGCATGGCGATGGCGGCCCAGCCACCGGCCTGGCCGGCGCCAATAATGATGTGTGTCTGCCTCATGCAGACATGCTCGCGCGCCGCCGCGGCGAAGCCAACCCCTCCCCGTCAGGCTCTCTCCGCACTATCCCGTCCGTCTGATCGTTTCCCCTTGCTGGTGTCGCAGCGTGGCATATCATCGAGAAATGAACCACGGATTTGCCACGTCGCTGGTGCTGGCCATATTGCTCGCCCCGCCCGCCCGTGCAGAGGAGGCCGGCGACGTTCACGCCGTCTATCACGCCTATGCGGCCGGTCTGCACGTCGCCAATATCGAGGTAGGCTTCGGGTTTGGTCCTTGGTCGTATCAGGTTCGGCTCGCCTACCACACGGTCGGCCTGGCCAGCTTTT
The DNA here is from genome assembly GCA_035696165.1 of Acetobacteraceae bacterium. Taxonomy (GTDB): domain Bacteria; phylum Pseudomonadota; class Alphaproteobacteria; order Acetobacterales; family Acetobacteraceae; genus Palsa-883. The sequence continues at coordinate 10,920 of DASRQX010000247.1, forward strand.
TCTACGACGGCCACCAGCTCAACACCGTGACCGGATCCTGGACAGACGATCGCTCGGCGCCACACGAATACTCGGGCGATGGCGTCTGGCGTGGGCAGCATCGCAGCACGCTGATCGACTACAGCCATGGCCGGCCACGCATCCTCCGCCTGGTCCCGCCAAACGAAACCGAGCGCCAGGCAGTCCCACTAGACCTGCAGGCCAACACGATGGATACCCTGAGCGCTCCGGCGGAACTGATGCGACACGTCGCGGCCACCCGGACCTGCGATGGCACTGTGCATACCTACGACGGGCGCCGTGCCACGGAGGCAGCGGCGCATACCGTAGGGATCGAGACCTTGCCGCCAACCGACCGATCCATGTTCAGCGGCCAGGCACTGCGTTGCGACTTTCAGGAGCACATTCTGGCCGGGTTCGTGTTGGGCGATGACGAGACGCAGCGTCGCCCCCTGCGCGGTTCGGCCTGGCTGGCGAAGGTCGTGCCAGGCACAGCGCCGCTCCCGGTGCGGCTGACCATGGAAACCCGCTGGTTCGGCGATGCGACGATGTATCTCACCGCGGTCGGCCCGGGCCGATTGCCAGTACCATCGGATGACTGATACCAGCGGCCGGAAGTATTGACGTACGCTGCCCTCCCGTCATGGCCGGCGAAGGCCGGCCATCCACGACTTCCTTTCGTGCGACCAGTGAAGTCGTGGATGCAGCCGGAGCCTGCCCTCGGGCCCTTGACCCGGGGCCGGCCGCGACGGGGGTGGGCAGCATACGTCAGGACTTTCGGCCGCTGGTATGGCGCCCAACCGTGACGCGAGCCGCGAACGAGGGGACTTGATGATGCCGCGAGCAGCGTGCGATTGGCTTCCGTTCGCCCTCGCCATGACGCTGGCAGGCGCGGCAGGGCCGCTATCGGTGTCGGTGCCGGTCACCCCGGTGCCCGGTTCGCGTCAGCCCGACCGGCCGTATGACATGACGCTGACCTTGCCCGACGGCACCGGGAAGTTCCGGTGGTGATCCTGCTGCACGGGTGCAGCGGCGAGAAGCCCGGGCAGCGCTTCTGGATCGAACGGCTGAGCGGTTGGGGCTATGCCGTACTTCGGCTCGACAGCTTCTCCGCCCGCGGCGTCCAGACGGTGTGTGCGCCCGCACTTCAGCCACTGGTGACCGCGGTGGATCGGTCCGGTGACGTGATCAGCGCCGCGCTGTGGTTGCGCACCCAGCCGCAGATCGACGGCGCGCGGATTGGCGTGCTGGGCGACTCACCCGGCGGCGGTACGGCAGTGACCGTCACGCGCCGGCAATACGAGGTGCTCTATCCGGGGCTGCTGAAAGCCGCGGTCGCCCATTACGGTCCGTGCCGGTCGCCGGAGCTGCATGGCACGGTGCCGCTGCTGGCCCTGGCCGGCGACGCGGACACCTGGGGGTTTCCGGCGCGCACCTGCATGGAATTCGCCGCGGCGCTGAGGGCTGATCAGCCGATAACGGTCAAGATCTACCCGGGCGTGGTGCATTCGTTCGAGGTTCCGAACCCGGGCCAACTGACCTACAGCCAGGGTCACCCGGTGCAATATAACGCCGCGGCGGCCGAGGACAGTTACGCGCAGGTCAAGGCGTTCCTCGCATGCCATCTGGTGGCCACTCCCTGACCGGCCACATCTGTCTGTCCAGCAAGGCACACGCCAATGCCGGCACATCAGTGAACGCAGCGGCGGTCGCCGCGGCGCCTGCCGCCATCCCGGGCGCTCCGTAGCCCCAGGCGGCGAAGATGCAGGGCAGGCCGGCGCCGGTCGCCGCCGCAACGTCGTTGGCGTGATCGCCGACCGCGACCGCTCGATCCGGGCTGCCGCCCGCCGCGGCGAGGGTCGCCAGCATATGCCGCGGGTCCGGCTTGCGCACCGGGAAGCTGTCGCCGCCGCCGATCGCGGCGATCAGCCCATCCAGCCCGAATGCGCGCAGCAGCGCCCGCGCCGGCGCCTCCGGCTTGTTGGTGCAGACCGCGAGCCGCCAGCCCTCCGCGGTCAACCACCGCAACGTCTCGGCAACCCCCGGATAGGGCCGCGACGCCAGCGCGGCGTGCGCTGCATAATCGGCGGTGAACGCTGCCACATCGGCGGCATCCGCCCGACATCCACGGGCGGCGCAGGCGCGTTCGACGAGTTTCGCGACGCCGTCACCCACCATCGCGGCGGTCTCGGCCGGGGTGAAGCGGGCCAATCCACGCGCGTGCGCCAGGCGGTTGAGGGCGGCGGCCAGGTCCGGGACGGTATCGATCAGCGTGCCGTCAAGATCGAGAAGCAAGGTGCGGGTCAGCGCGTAGCACTCCGAAACGCGAATTGAATGAATAGGTTTCCGGCAGCCTTTGACACGGCGTATGCTCGACCCTTACCCCATAAGCTCGATCCAGGGGACAGGGAACCCCGGGGACAGAAACCCGAGGGGACAGCAAACCCCAAGCGACAGGAAGCCAGGGTGCAACCCAGGGTGCGACAATGACTGCAACCGCCGTGATTCTCGCCGCCGGGCTGGGCACGCGGATGAAATCGAAGTTGCCCAAGCCGCTGCACAAGATCGCCGGCCGCCCGATGCTGCGCCACCTGCTGGCAAGCTGCGAGCAGGTGTTCGACCACATCGTCGTGGTCGTCGGCCCCGGGATGGAGACGGTCCAGGAACTCGCCCAGCCGCACTGCTCCGTGGTGCAGACGGAACGCCTCGGTACCGCGCACGCCGCGTTGCAGGCCGCGAAGCTGTTCAATGACGGCGACGTCGCGGTGCTGTATGCTGACAATCCGCTGATCCGGCCCGACACGTTGCGCGGCCTGCTGGCGCGCCGCGCCGCCGGTGATGCCGCGCTCGCGCTGCTGGTGATGCGTCCGGCGGACCCGGGCCGCTACGGCCGGGTGATCGGCGCGGGCGAATATGTCGAGCGCATCGTCGAATGGGCCGATGCGACCGAAGCCGAGCGGGCGGAGACGCTGTGCAACGCCGGCGTACTGTGTGCCAGCGCCGTCGACATGGCACGCTGGCTGCGAGCGGTGCGCCCCGACAACGCGAAGGGCGAATACTACCTGACCGATCTGGTGGCACTGGCGCGCGGGGACAACGAGCGTGTCGCCGCCGTGCTGGCGCCGTACGGCGAATTGCGCGGCATCAACTCTCGCGTCGAACTGGCCGAGGCCGAGGCGATGGTGCAGTCCTGGCTGCGCGCCGCGGCGCTGGAGGCCGGCGTGACGATGACCGATCCCGCCTCGGTCTTCCTGGCGGCCGACACCGTGCTGGAAAGCGACGTGTCGATCGGGCCCAACGTGGTGTTCGGCCCGCATGTCACCGTGGCGTCCGGCACGGAGATTCACGCTTTCAGCCATCTGGAGGGTTGCCGCATCGGGCCGGATTGCATCGTCGGACCATATGCGCGCATCCGCCCCGGCACCGTTCTGGCGGAAGCTGTGCACGTCGGCAATTTCGTCGAATTGAAGGCCGCACAGCTCAGCTCCGGGGCCAAGGCAAACCATCTGAGCTATCTCGGCGACGTCGAGGTCGGTCCGGCAACGAATATCGGTGCCGGAACAATCACCTGCAACTACGACGGCTTCGACAAGCATCGCACGCAGATCGGCGCGCACGTCTTCATCGGTTCCGACACCGCTCTGGTGGCGCCGGTCAGCATCGGCGACGGCGCCATGATCGCCGCCGGCAGCGTGATCACCCACGACGTGCCCGGCAACGCGCTGGGCATCGCGCGCGGACGCCAGGTGGTGAAACCCGGACACGCGGCTTCGTTCCGCGCCAAGAAAAGGAAGCCAGGCTGACATGTGCGGCATCGTGGGCGTGATCGGATCGCGGGCGGCGGTGCCGTTGCTGGTGGACAGCCTGCGCCGGCTGGAATACCGCGGCTACGACAGCGCCGGCATCTCCACGCTGGTGAATGGGCACATCGAGCGCCGTCGCGCCGAGGGCAAGCTGGGCAACCTCGCCGCCGTGCTCGAGCGCAACCCGCTTAGCGGCACCACCGGCATCGGCCATACCCGCTGGGCAACGCACGGCGCGCCGAACGAGACCAACGCGCATCCGCACGGCACGGCGCGGGTTTCCATCGTACACAACGGCATCATCGAGAACCACGCCGAGCTTCGCGTGGAGCTCGAGGCGGCGGGCCAGGAATTCTCCACCGAGACCGATACCGAAACGGTGGCGCAGCTTGTCGATCTGCATTTGCAGCAGGGGATGGATCCGGTCAGCGCCGCCGGGGCCGCGTTCCGCCGACTGGAAGGCGCCTACGCGCTGGCGATGATTTTTGCCGGCCATCCGGAACTGATCGTCGGCGCGCAGCACGGCGCGCCGCTCGCGGTAGGCTATGGCGAGAACGAAATGTTCGTCGGCTCCGACGCGCTGGCGCTGGCGCCGCTGACCAGGCGCATCGCGTATCTGCGAGACGGCGACTGGACGGTGGTCGATCGCCAGGGCGCACGCTTCTTCGGTGCCGACGGCAATCCGGTCGAGCGCGAGGTGAAACTGACGCGGCTGACCGGAGCGTCGATCGGCAAGGGCAACTACCGCCATTTCATGGAGAAGGAACTGCACGAGCACCCGGCGGCGATCGGGGACACGCTGCACCGCATGGTTAGCCCGTCGACCCGCGCGGTGGCCCTGCCCGACCTGCCGTTCGACCTGGCATCATTCTCCCGCATCAGCCTGACCGCCTGCGGCGGCGCGTATTTCGCCGCGCTGGCCGGGCGCCACTGGATCGAGGAATTCGCCCGTCTGCCGGCCGATATCGATGTCGCCAGCGAGTTCCGCTATCGCAGCCCGCCGCTCGGCGCCGGAACGCTCGGCGTGCTGGTGTCGCAATCAGGTGAGACCGCGGATGCACTGGCCGCGCTGAAATACATGCGCGAGCAAAGCGTGCCGGTGCTGTCCGTGCTGAATGTGCCGGAGAGCACCATGGCGCGCGAGAGCGATGCGGTGCTCGAGACCATGGCCGGACCGGAAATCGCGGTGGCGTCGACCAAGGCGTTCACCGCGCAACTGACCGTGCTGGCCTGCCTGGCGCTGGCCATCGGGCGGGCACGCGGCGCGATCGACGCGGCACGCGAAGCCGCGATGACAGACGCGCTGCTGCAGGTTCCGGCGGCGGCGGCGGTGGCACTCGACCATGCCGGCCCGATCCAGCAATTGGCCACCCGGATCGCCCAGGCACGCGACGTGCTGTACCTCGGCCGCGGCGCCTGCTTTCCGATCGCCTTGGAAGGCGCGTTGAAACTGAAGGAGATCTGCTACATCCACGCCGAGGGTTACGCCGCCGGCGAAATGAAACATGGCCCGATCGCACTGATCGACCGGGCGGTGCCGGTGATCGCCATCATTCCGTCCGGTCCGCTGTTCGAGAAAACCGCCTCCAACGTGCAGGAAGCGGCGGCTCGTGGCGGCCAGGTGATCGTGTTCAGCGACGCGGCCGGCGCGGCAAAGCTGGCGGGAATCGCAACAGAAACGATCATACTGCCGACCGTCGATCCGTTCGTCGCACCGATCCTGTACGCGATCCCGGTTCAGTTGCTGGCCTACCACGTGGCGGTGCTGAAAGGCACGGACGTAGACCAGCCGCGCAATCTCGCGAAGTCGGTGACGGTTGAGTAGGCCGCGTAATCAACGGGCGGAAAAGCCTTGCCCCCGGACTTGACTCGGGGGCGAGGCTCTTCCGCCCTGCGTCGGACCTACATTGTGACGTGCACGCCTACCGCACCACCTACGAGCCCGGCTTGCCGAACATCTCGTTGAACAGCCGTTCCGACTCGCGCAATCCTTCCTCGGTCAGCACGACCGATTTGGCCTTGCCGACCGGGTTGTAGATGTAATCCTTCTTGAACAGCCGATTCAGCGCGTCCCAGTCATGGCCCTTCCACGCACGGTCCCCATTGTGCAGCGTCAGCCAGAGCAGCGCCAGCACTGCTCGATCAATCTTGTCCTCATCGATCTCCATCGCACCTGCCTCTTCCTTACACCTCCACCATCCCGCGCATCACGTTCACACAGCTTCCCGCCACCGTCGCCAGCACCGGCCCCTCCGCCGTCTTCTGCGCCCCGGCGATGATCTGGCTCGGCCGCCCCATCTCCACCCCCTGCTCGATCTCGTAGTGCAGATCAGCATTTTCCCCCGGTGCCATCGAGGTCAGCAACGCCGCCAGCGCCGCGTTCGCGCTGCCTGTCGCCGGATCCTCCAGCACGCCGCCAAGTGGCGCGAACATGCGCGCGCGCAGCCGTGTCGCATCACCGTCGCGCCGTGCGTAGAGATGCAGCGCGAACCGGTTGGAGATCTCCCCGAACATCGCCGCCGCGGCGCGGAACGCGGCAATATCGGGGCTGGCGCGCGACAGCGCCTCGACGCTCACCACCTCGGCGATCACGAACGGCGTACCGACCGAGGCGATCAGCGGCGTGTGCGCCGTCGTGCGGATGTCGGACACCTCCAGGCTGGCACAGGCGGCGACTGTCTGGGTCGGGATGGCAATGTCGATCGACAGCGCCCGCGGTGCCGCGATCCGCGCGCCGGTGATCATTTTGTCCGGCCCGCGTTGGATATGCACGCGCACCAGACCGGCCAGTTCCTCGAACACCAGGTGCGCGGGCGGGTTCACCATGCGACAGGCCAGCACGAAACCAGTGCCGACATTGGGATGGCCGGCGAACGGCATCTCCAGCTTAGGCGTGAAGATGCGCACCCGGGCGTGGTTCTGCGGATTGTCCGGCGGCAGCACGAAGGTAGTCTCCGACAGGTTGAACTCGGCCGCGAGCGCCTGCATCTGCGCGTCGGTCAGTCCGCGTGCGTCGGGGAACACCGCCAGCGGGTTGCCGGCGAAGCGGGTGCCGGTGAACACATTGACTGTGACGAACTCGTAGGACGGCATGGCGTTCTCCCGCTGCGCGCCGGCGCAAGCCCACATCATACCGGCCAACCATCCCGGCGCGAACCGGCCCATGCGACCGCCCCGTCACACCATTGCGTCACACCATATTGTTACGAACCTGCCTTGCCGGGACCATCATTGCCTAGCAAGGTGCCCCATTGCCCAGCAAGGTCCCGCTGTCCCGGCAAGGATCCGGTTGCACGCCAGAGACACCCACCAGAGAGGCCCAAATGAACGCCAGCCTCCGCAATGTCGTCATCGTCGTGCTTGTGGCGGCGGTCTGCGTGCTCGGCTACCTCTACTACCAGCAACGCCAGCGCGAGGGCAGCGTGCAGATCGACGTCGGCAAGACCGGCCTGACTATCAAGAAGAACTGATCATCCACCCGGCCACGACCGCAATCGCCGCGCGTACTGCTACGCCGGCGTGCGCGGCAGGCCGAGATGCTCGCGCAGAGTCGTTCCGCTATAACCGGTACGGAACAGGCCACGCCGCTGCAACTCCGACACCGCAAGTCGGGAAAAGTCCTCGAGCCCACCGGGCATGTAGGGCACCTGAATCATGAACCCGTCGCAGGCACCGGCAGCAAGCCAGCTTTCCATGTGATCGACCACGTCGCGCGCCGAGCCGGTGAAGCCAGCCGCGGTGCGCCCGGCCCCATACCGCCGCCCCAACTCGCGCAACGGCACGCCGCTGCGTCGCGTGAGATCGGCAACCTCACGGTAGTGACCCTGCACGCCCGGCACATCAAGCTCAGGCAGCATCTCATCCTGAGGAAACTGCGAGAGATCGATGTCGAGATGGTACGACAGCGTGGACAGCCCCGCCAGCGGGTCCGACAGGCTCTCCAGCAAGGCGCGCCGTTCCTCGGCCATCGTGCGGGTCTCGGCAACGATCGGGACCATACCGGGCAGCACCTTGATATCGTCAGGCCGGCGGCCGAAACGCTCGGCGCGCGCCCGCAGGTCGTCGCGGAATTCTCGCGCGGCTTCGGGCGCCGAATGTGTAACGAACACCACCTCCGCCCAGCGCGCCGCGAAATCGCGCCCGCGATCGGACGCACCGGCCTGCAGGAACACCGGCCGGCCTTGCGGCGAGCGGCTGACATTCAGCGGGCCGCGCACCTTGAACCACCGGCCATCGTGGTCAACGCGCCGCACCTTGGCGGGATTGGCGAACAGCGGGGCAGCGGGATCGAGGACCAGAGCATCGTCGCTCCAGGAATCCCACAGCGCGCAGGAGACCTCCATGAACTCGTCGGCGCGATCGTAACGTTCGTTGCGGGAAAGCTGATCCTCGCGGCCGAAATTGCGTGCCTCCGCCTGCTGGAAAGACGTGACGATGTTCCACGCGGCGCGGCCGCCACTGAGGTGATCCAGCGATGCCAGCGCGCGGGCCACGGCGAACGGTTCGAAATAGGTGGTGGACACGGTGCAGGCCAGGCCGACATGGCGCGTCGCGCCGCACATGGCCGCCAGCACCATCAGCGGATCGAGCCGCAAGGCGCCCAGCGCGCCGTAGCGAAGCTGGCTGTCCATACTGTCGCCGAGACGGTCCGGTACCGCAAGAATGTCGGCGAGGAAGACGAAATCGAAGCAACCGTCCTCCAGGATCCGGCCAAGCCTTGTGTAGTAGCCAAGCGAGGTGATGTCGCGATCCGCCGCCGGATGACGCCAGCCGGCATGACTGCCGGAGGTTGGACCAGCGGTGACGAAGGCCGCAAGATGCATCACAAGCGGTCTCGCACGCGGTGCGCATCAGCCGCGATACGAATGGTGCGGCCGCTGACCAGAAAACGCATGAGCTCATCGGTCGCGTACGCCGTGACCATCGGATCATTTGGCATGTGAATTCTCCTGCGGACGAGTGTGGGATAAATCCGGATCAATGGGCAATATTCTGTTCTCGCCCTCCGCTTGAGGGAGGGGGCCGGGGGGAGGCGTTCGGCCCACAAGAAGCTGAAGGGTTGGCGCACAACACGCTGAAGGGTAGGCGCGCCACGAACCTTCGATGCGACTCCGGCGCCAATCCCTCCCCCAGCCTTGACCCACTTCACACCCCAAGCCCGCAAGAGCAGCGGAAAGTGCCTTCCGGCCCATGCCCCCATCCTGATCCAAATGCGTCGACGCACACCTTCGGCAAGCAGCCAAAACGGCCTACCCTCCCCCCAGCAACCCACCAGCCTCCCACCGCCAGGCCGAACACCAAAAGTCCGAGAGCACGACACATGATCACCCCTGGCTCCCTGGCCGCGACCCTGGCCGCCGTGCGCGAACGACGACCCCTGGTCCATAACCTGACCAGTGCCGTGGTGGCCAACTTCACCGCCAACGCGCTGCTGGCGCTGGGCGCGGCGCCCGCGATGGTGGAAAGCCCCGAGGAAGTGGCGGCGTTCGCCGCATCCGCCGACGCACTCGTCGTCAATCTCGGCACATTGACCCCGGCCCGGCCGCGGTGATGCGCGTGGCCGTGACCGCCGCCGCAACCGCCGGCAAACCCGGGGCGCTCGACCCCGTTGGCGCCGGCGCCATCCCGGCGCGCACCGCGTTCGCACAGGAGCTTTGCCGGTTGCGACCGACGGCGATCCGAGGCAACGCCTCGGAAATCCTCGGCCTGGCAGGCGAAGCCGGCGGCGGGCGCGGCGTCGATACCGGTGCCAACTCGGACACGGCGGTCGAAGCCGTGCGGCGCCTGGCGGATGCGACCGGCGCGGTGGTCGCCGTGACCGGCGCCGTGGACTACATCACGGATGGCGCGCGCGTCGTCGCGCTGCACAACGGCCATCGGATGATGCCCAGCGTCACCGGCATGGGGTGCGCCGCCACGGCGATCGTCGGCGCGTGCCTGGCGGTCGGCGGCGACGCGCTGCTGGGCGTGGCGCACGCGCTGGCGATCACCGCCATCGCCGGCGAGATGGCGGCGCAGGTCGCGCGTGGCCCGGGATCGCTGCAAGTGGAATATCTCGACGCCCTGTCCGCGCCCGACCACGAACTGCTCCGCGCCGCGACCCCGATCACCCCGGCCGTATGACTGGCACAGTTGCCGACAACGTATCGTTCCGACCACAAAACCACAGCAGGAGTCAGACAACCTCTTATGTCGGCACCCCAACAGCCTGCTTGATCCGCTCCGGCGTGAACGGAGCGCGGCGCACGCGGACGCCGGTAGCGTCGAAGATGGCATTGCCGATAGCCGCGGCGACCGGGCGAATGGCACTCTCGCCGGCACCGGACGGCGGCAGATCGGGACGATCGAGCAACACGATGTCGATGGCATCCGGCGCATCCGCGAGATCCAGGATCGGGTAGCCGACCCAGTCCTGACTGGTGACCATGGCGCGATCGAAGGTGACTTCCTCGCACAGGGCACGGCTGCTGCCCTGGACGATGTTGCCCTCGATGCAAAGCCGCAGGCCCTGCGGGTTGATCACCAGCCCGCAGTCATGCGCGACCGTCCAACGCCGAGGCCGGACGCGGCCCGTGGTGCGGTTGACTTCGACTTCGACCGCCAGTGCAACGATGGTCTGGCCGCGCTGGGCATAGGCGAACCCGCGTCCGGGAGCGACTGGGCCGGCGCCGGGACTGCCGCCGGCGACACGGGGTTGCCAGCCGGAACGTTCCGCACACGCCCTGATCACAGCGATCGCGCGCGGGTCCTGCAGATGCGCCAGCCGAAACGCGACGGCATCGGCCCCGGCCGCATGGGCCAGCTCGTCGATAAAGGACTCCGACGCGAAACCAAGCTGCGGCCCAACGGGATCACGCAGATGCGCGCTGCGCAGCGGCGAGGCCCGGTCGAACAGCGGCGGGATCGTTTCCCAGGCGCGAAGCTGCGCGGAGAACTGGTAGGGCTCGGTCGGAATGCCGAATTCCTGTATCGGCGCCAGCTTGACGCCCATCAATTGGCCGGCCAGCGAATGCGCGGGATTGCTCTCATTCGTATCGATGTCGGTGCGCGAGAACCCGCGGCTTTCAAAACGATACCCGACGACCTTGCCGTCGGCATCCAGGCCGGCGCGGGCGCGGTGAATGCTGGCCGGGCCTTTCGGGTCCCACCCGGTGCCTTCCGCGCGCATGTATTGCACGCGCACCGGCGCACCGAGCGCCTGTGACATCACCGCGGCGTCCATCGCGGCGTCGCCGGCATCGTTGCGCCCGTAACTACCTGCGCCGCGCGTCCAGATGGCACGCACCTGCACCGGTTTCAGGCCCAGGATGCGGGCGACCCCGATTGCGGCGAAATGCGGCTTCTGCGTGCCGGTCCAGACGGTGGCAGCGTCCGGCCTGGCATCCACCACCGCACAGGCTGGCCCCATGCTGGCATGCGACTGGAACGGCCATTCGTACTCCGCCTCGACGATCTTCGCGGCACCGCCGATGGCGGCGTCGGCGTCGCCCTGCTTCACCAACTCCTTGCGGGCGATGGGGGTGGCGGCGCGCATGTGGTCGTACAGCCCCGCATTGCCGGGAAACGGCGGCACGACCGGCGACCAGGTAACCTTCAGCGTGCCGGCAGCGCGGATGGCGTCCCATTCGCGCGGGGCGGCGACGCCGAGGAAGCCCTGCTTCCAGACCACGCGGACGCCGGGAATGTCGCCGATCGAGGCCTCGTCAACCGCGGCCGGCACGCTGCCGGTAACGGCGGGACGGATCATCCGCGCGTGCACCATCCCAGGCAGGCGGATGTCGGTAACAAATTGGTGTCGCGCAAAGACTTTTTCCGGGATATCGGTACGCGGAACCGACGTGCCCACGACGCGGTAGTCGCCGGGTCGTTTCGGCTCGGCGCGGCCGCGCGCCACCAGCCCGTTGCCGTAGACGCCGTTCCATTGCATCGCCACATCGAAATGCCGATCGCCGATCAACTCGGCATAACTGACCGGCTTGGCGGGATCGGCGATAACGACGCCGTCCCGCACGTGCAACGCATCAACGGGAACGCCGAGATGTTGCGACGCCAAATCCAGCAGTACGCGGCGCGCCTCGGCGCCGACGTAGCGCAGGGTGATGCCGCCACGCTCGATGCCGGTGCTGCCGGACGCACCACCCTGGTTGACCGTGCGCGCGCTGTCGCCCATGACGATAGCAACACGTTCGACCGCAACATCCAGTTCTTCGGCGACAATCTGTCGGATGGCGACATCGACCCCCTGTCCGGGGTCCATTTTGCCGAAGAAGACGGTGACACCGCCGTCTTGCTGGATGGCAAGCCAGGAATCCAACTGATCCGGCAGCGGTCCGACGGCCGGTTTGCCCTGTGCAGGTCTGCCCTGTGCGGATACCGGCAATGGGACCGTAATCGAAACCACCAGCGCGCCGCCGGACCGCAGCAGTAGGCGACGGGAAAAATTGCCCATGGCCCCCTCCCCTACGCCTGCGCCGCGCGCGTGATGGCGCGCAAAATCGATAAATGTGAGCCGCAGCGGCACTTAAGGCCCGCCAGCCCGTCGCGCAGGTCCGCCTCTGTGGGATGCGGCTTATCGCGCAGCAGCGCCGCCGCGGTCATGATCCAGCCGTTCAGGCAATAGCCGCATTGCGTCGCCTGCTCCTCGATGAAGGCCGATTGCAGCACGTGCGGGTGTTCCGGCGTACCGAGGCCGGCGAGCGTGACGACCTTGCCGGTCCCAACGGCAGAGACCGCCAGCGAGCAGGAGCGCACCGGCGCTCCATCGACAAGCACGGTGCAGGCGCCGCATTGGCCCAATCCGCAACCGAAACGGGGATTGTCGAGCCGCAGATCGTCGCGCAATGCATACAGCAGCGGCATGTCAGGATCGGCATCGATCGCGTGCTGCCGGCCATCGATATCAAGGACGATGTGCGTCGTCATAAAACACCTCCCGAACAAGCCTATCCCGGATTTTCCCGCCGACGCAGGATTGTAAGAGCGTAGGGCGGAAAAGCGAAGCGCCTTCCGTCAACACGAGATGCAGAGACAGAATACGCTGGGCTTTCCCACCCAACCGAAAACAAAGCGAACGTCCGATCCAAGACACTACGGATGGATCACCGTCTCAGTGCGAGAGATAACAAACGCGCCGTGCCGTTCAAGGAAATCGACGACGACCTCGGCAAACGCTTCGGGCCGTTCTGCGGCGATGCCGTGCCCCGCATCATACACGAACACCAGGTGCGCGTTAGGCATCAACTCTTTATAGACGCGCCCTATGTCCGGCGGGATAACGCCATCGCGCGTGCCGAACAGCACCAAGGTCGGCGTCGCAAGATCGCGCAACCGCGCCTCGAGATCCGCATCGCGATCGGGGCCGCGTAGCCGCCGCACGAGCGATAATGTCCGCGCGGCCTGAGCCGGATCGATCGGCGGCATCGGCGGAACACGTTCCGGATGGGCATAGAGCCGCGCTGCGCTCTCTTCGGGTGAGCCGGAGGGGGCCTGGTGCCCCTGCGGGCGGATCGCCGCGGGCGCTTCCAGGACCAACGCGCGGACAAGCTGCGGCTGCTGCAGCGCCAGCCACAGCGCGGTCTTGCCGCCGAACGAGGTGCCCATCAGATCGAAGCGGTCGAGGCCGAGTTTCCCAGCCGCTTCCGCCATCGTCGATGCGAGGTCCGGCATCGTCCGCGTCCGCTGGTTCTCGGCCGATCCGCCGAAGCCGGGCATCTCGAACGCGACCACACGGTACTTACGGCACAGCAGGTCGTGCGCCGGCGTCAGCCGCAAACCGCCCGCACCATGCAGGTGAACCAGCGGCGGGCCCCGCCCAGCCTCCATATAGCGAATCCGAAATCCGTCCGTCTCAACCCAAGCTTCGCGAAACATCGCTCCGGGGGCTATCGCTTTCGTTCCGACCTCGGTTTGCGTCACGATCGGTCCCCTTCCCGCTCAAATCTCGCGGATGCGCGGCAGAACGGTTTTGCCGAACAGTTCAAGCGCACGCATCATCGCGTCCACGTCGCCGGTGCCAGGGTCTTGCAGGGACAGGTCGAGTACGCCGGCGCCGATCTGTTCATGACATCGGCGGATCTGCTCGACAATGCGATCGGGGCCGCCACAGAAGCTGATCGGCAGCACACCGCCGACATTCGCGGGCCGTCGTTCGCCGGCGATATTGCGCGAACTGTCCGCCGCGACCAGTGCGTCGCGCAATTCGGCCCGCACCGGGAACGATGCCTGTTTGTCGCGCCGCTGCAGCGCGGCCTCGGCCGCGTCGTCGGTCTCGGCAAAAATCATGTTGGCGCGATAGATGATGTCGTCCCGCCTCGGCGCCCAGCCATGGTGGGCGCACTGCTCGCGATAATACCGCGTCGATCTCGCCATCAGATCAAACGTGCCGTAGGAGACGCCGAGGCCAAGCCGGTTGCGCGCGGCGAAAGCGCCCGCCTCAGCGCTGGTGCCCAGCGCGTAAGTTGGCGGATGCGGCTTATGCTGCGGACGCGGCCAGATCGATACCGTTCGGTATTGGAAATGCCGGCCTTGCCATCCGAACGGCTGTGGCTCGGTCCATGCCTTCAGGATCAGCTCCATCCCCTCATCGGTGCGTTCGCGCGCTTCCGTCGGGTTTAGGTCATAACTCAGGTATTCATTGGTCGTTCCGCGCAGCAGGCCGACCACGATGCGCCCCGGTGCCATCGTGTCGAGCATCGCCAGTTCCTCGGCGACGCGGATCGGGTTGCTGGTCGGCACGATCGGCCCGAGCAGGGCAATCTTTATCTTGTGGACCCGTGCCGCGAGATAGGCGGCCGACACCACCGGCGACGGCGTCAGGATGCGCGGTGAGTAATGGTGCTCGGAGACGCTGACCCAGTCGAAGCCAAGCGCTTCCACGAATTTCACCCGCTCGACCATGCCGCGATAGGCTTCGACCCCGGCCGCGGGGTCGTACGCGGCCGGTGGCACCGGCCATTCGCGCGGCAGGTCCGGCCGCGCGGCGTAGCGACCCGTCTCGAAATACGAAACTTTCATGATGGGCGTTTTGCCGGCGTTAGTTTGTCCGGCTATATTTGTAGTCCTCGCGCTCACCTGCACCGGCCCGCAGCCCCGGCGGCATCGGCGCGCGTGTGGCATTTACTTTCGCATGAGCATCGAGATCCGTCTGCTCGGTCCACAGTTCGAGCAACGTCAGCTTGTCCGGGTTCAGCACGCTCTGGAATACTTCGAATTGTTCGCACCCCGGCTCTTTCATGACCTCCGCGCAGCGTGCGCGGAACGCCTCGGCAAGATCGGCCCCTTTGCCCGGTGCCGCGGTGATTGTAACTATCAGCCGGACTGCCATTGATTTTCTCCCGTGCGCGAATGACGCCAAGCGGTAGCGAGCCGTACTGCCCGCCTGGCGTCAAGCGCGCGTTCCTACGCGGCGGCCACCGGCGACCGGGGAGAAGCCAGCAGCGGCGCATCCGAACGGCGAAGCGAAGGCCGCGACAACAGGCTGAATGCCCGTTTGGTCAGGACGTTCCGGTCCCACCCGCGAACGAGAAACCATCGGCGCGCCGCATCCAATCGCTTGACAGCGGCGGCGAAAACGGGAATTCATATGTATACAAACGATCGGGTTGGACATGGAAAGCTATTTCCGACCTTCAAGCCTTCCGGACGCGCTGGCCGCCCTCGCCGCGCGGCCCTTGCTGCCCCGGTTGGCGTCCCCCTGGGTGCCACTGGCCGGCGGCACCGACTACTATCCGGCGCGGGTCGTTCACACGCCCGACGAGGCCGTGCTGGACATCAACGCGCTTCCCAGCCTGCGCCGGATCGAAGCGCGCGCGGATCACTGGTGGATTCCATGCCTCACGACCTGGACCGACATTATCGAAACCTCACTGCCATCAATATTCGACTGCCTGAAGCAGGCGGCGCGCCAGGTGGGCGGAGTGCAAATCCAGAACGCCGGCACGCTGGCGGGCAATGTCTGCAACGCCAGCCCGGCCGCCGATGGCGTGCCCTGCCTGCTGGCCATGGAGGCAACCGTCGAGCTGGCAAGCACCGCCGGCATCCGCACCCTGCCCCTGGCCGACTTCGTGCTGGGATCACGACAAACCGCCAGACGGCCGAACGAGCTGCTGATGGGCCTGCGCATCCCGCGCATGCATGAAACGGCTGGGTCGGTGTTCCTGAAGCTCGGCGCCCGACACTACCTGGTGATCGCGATCGCGATGGTCGCTGCAGTCATCACGCGGAAAGCGGACAGGCGTATCACCCGCGCGCGCATCGCCGTCGGCTCCTGCGCCGCCGCGGCGCAACGGCTGCCGGCGCTTGAGGCGGCGCTGATCGGCACGCATGGCGATACATTGACGATCCTGGACGAACACCTGACGCCACTGGCCCCGATCGATGACATCCGCGCGACCGCCGCGTATCGGCATCAGGCGGTCGGCACCCTGTTGCGACGTGCGGTGGCGTTATGAAATCCGCTGCCGGCGATCCGAAGCTGCGTCAACAAGCGGAACGATAAAGGCATGGCACAGCGCCAGATGCACCTTGTCGCATACCTGAAGACAGGCCCGACCGCGGTGCATGTCGGCGGGTGGCGCCATCCGGAATCAACCCTCGATGATATCTTCGAACCAAGCCGGTACCAGCACGTCGCCTGCGTTCTGGAAGCGGCGAAATTCGACGGTTGTTTCTTCGCCGACTTGTTCGGACTCTACGATGTGCATCAAGGCAGCTTCGACGCCTATGTGCGGCGCGGCGGTCAGATCAGCTACCTTGATCCCGCCGTGGTGCTGCCGGTCATGGCCGCGGTCACCCGGCATCTCGGTCTTGGCGCCACCCTCTCCACCAGCTTTCACAGCGCCTACCATCTTGCCCGCTGGCTGGCCTCGCTCGATGTCATGAGCAAGGGTCGAGTGGCCTGGAATGTCGTTACATCGGCAACCGACCTCGAGGCCAGGAACGCCGGACTGGACCAATTGCCGCCGCGCGAGCTGCGATACGACCGCGCCGATGAGGTCATGGAAGCCTGCTTTGCATTGTGGAACAGTTGGGATGACGACGCGCTGGTTCTCGACAAGCAGGCCGGGATCATGTCCGATCCGGCCAAGGTGCATTACGCCAATTATGCCGGACGCTGGATCAAGACCCGGGGTCCATTGTCGATCCCGCGCAGCCCGCAAGGCCACCCCGTCATCATGCAGGCCGGCAGCTCCGACCGTGGCCGTGAATTCGCCGCGCGCTGGGCGGAGATCATCTTCACCGTGCAGCGCGGCCAGGATGAAATGCGCGATTTCTATACCGATATCAAATCGAGGATGCACGACCGCGGCCGCGCGCCCACCGAATGCGCCATCCTACCCGCCGTCAGCGTAGTGCTCGGTGAGACGGAGTCCATCGCCCGGGAACGGGCTGATTATCTCGCCAGCCTGATCGATCCGGAACTCACGCTCGCTTCCTCGTCCTCCAACCTCGGCGCCGACCTGACAAAGCTCGATGCTGACAAAACCCTGGCTGATTTGCAGGGCAACCAGGGTATGCAGGGTTCGCAGGATGTCGTCGAACAGGTCATGAAGGCCGAAAGCCTGAGCCTCAAGGAAGCCGTCGCGAAGCGCTGGGAAAACCGGGAAATCATCGGAACGCCGGCAACGGTCGCCGATCGCCTTCAGGCGGTATTCGAATCCGGCGTGTGCGACGGGTTCGTGCTGACCCCCACGATGTTCCCCGGCATGTTCGAGCAATTCTGCCGCGCGGTCGTCCCAGAGCTACAGCGCCGCGGCCTGTTTCGCACGGAATATTCAGGACGCACCCTTCGCGAAAACATTCGCGGATAAGCTAAACAGGAGAAGGTCATGGACGTGACGTTCGTATGAGATCGCCGGCCGAACGGATCTGCTTCGTTGTGAATGACCGGACCGTCGAGGTCTTGGCCAATCCGATGCAACGACTCGCCGACGTTCTGCGTGACACGCTCGGGCTGACCGGCACCAAGATCGGCTGCAACGCCGGCGACTGCGGCGCATGTACGGTGCTACTGGGCGGACGGCAGGTCTGCGCCTGCCTGGTGGCCGTCGCCCGCGTCGATGGATGCAGTATCGTCACGGTGGAAGGACTGGCGCGAAACGGCGCGCCCAATGCCTTGCAGGACGCCTTCCTTCGACACGGCGCGGCACAGTGCGGGTTCTGCACGCCAGGCATGCTCATGGCCGCCTCCGATCTGCTGGCCCGCGATTCGGCGCCCACCCAGGCCGCGGTGCGGGATGCCCTTGGCGGCGTGTTGTGCCGTTGCACCGGCTATCAGAAAATCATCGACGCAGTAATGGATGTCGCCACGGGCTGCGAACATGCGCCAGCCAGTCAGGCAGCCGGTCAAGCTGTCGGAGCACGACTCGCCAAGGTCGACGGTGTGGCCAAGCTGAACGGCACCGACCGTTTCGGTGCCGATGCACTGCCGGAGGAAGCAGTGCTCTCGCTCCGCGCCGTCCGCAGCCCGCACGCCCACGCACGCTTCACCCTGGGTGATTTCACGCCCCTGCTGGCGGCGCATCCCGGCCTGGTCCGGGTGTTGACGGCGGCCGATGTTCCCGGGCGCAACCTGTATGGCATCTACCCAACCGGCAAGGACCAGCCGGTGCTCGCGGAAACCCTCGTCCGCCACCGTGGGGAAGCCGTCTGCGCCCTGGTCGGCGATGCTGAAACACTCGCCGCCATCCGCGACGCCGACCTGCCGATTACCTGGGACATCCTGCCGGAAGTCACCTTCGATAACGCAACGAACGCGCCCGACATGCACGCGCACGCGCCGGGCAACGTGTTGTGCCGTGGCCGGGTGGTATGCGGTGATGTCGATACGGCGTTGGCCGACGCAACGATCCGCGCCGACATCGACGTGCGCACCGGGTTTGTCGAGCACGCCTACATAGAGCCCGAGGCCGGGTATGCAAACCGCGTCGGCGACCGCATCGAAATCGTTGCCTGCACGCAGACCCCCTACATGGATCGTGACGAACTCGGGTCAATCCTCGGCATCCCGGTGGAAACCGTGCGGATCGTGCCGACCGCTGTCGGCGGCGGTTTCGGCGGAAAACTCGATCTGTCGATGCAACCGCTGACCGCTATCGCGGCGTGGCTGGTGCGCCGTCCGGTGCGGATGGTCTACACGCGCCCCGAGAGTATGGCGGCAACGACAAAGCGGCATCCGTCGCGCATCACCGCGGCGGCCGCCGCGGACCAGGACGGCAAACTGACCGCATTCCGCTTCCATGGCGATTTCGAAACCGGCGCGTACGCAAGCTGGGGACCGACCGTCGCCAACCGCGTGCCGGTGCATGCGATGGGTCCATATGCGCTGCCGAACGTGCGGTGCACCACAGCGGCGATCCACACCAACGGCCCTTCCTCCGGCGCCTTTCGCGGCTTCGGCGTACCGCAGGCGGCGATCGCCGGCGAGGCTCTGATGGACCTGCTCGCCGCCCGACTTGGCCTGGATCCGTTGGAGTTTCGTCGCCGCAACGTGCTTGGCGTCGGCAGCACGATCGCCACCGGGCAGGTACTGGGTCAGGGCGCGGCGCTGCCGGAGTGTCTCGACGCGCTGCGGCCACGCTGGCAAGTCTTGCTGGCGGAGGCGGAACGTTTCAACGCCGATGCACCAGCCCATCTCCGCCGTGGCGCCGGCGTCGCCTGCATGTGGTACGGCATCGGCAACACCGGCCTGTCCAATCCATCCGAGATGGTGATCGGCATAACCCCGGCCGGCCGGATTACATTGTTCTCCGGTGCTGTCGATATCGGTCAGGGCTCCAACACGATCATGTTGCAAATCGCCGCCGATGCGCTGGGTGTGCCGGTGGACTATATCGACCTGGTTGCCGGCGATACCGACCTGACCCGGGATGCCGGCAAAACCAGCGCCTCGCGCCAGACCTTCGTCAGCGGCAATGCGGCACGCCTGGCGGGCATCGCCCTGCGCGCTGAAATCCTACGCCGAGCCAATGCCGGGCCGGACGCGACGATCCAAATCAGCAACGGCACCATCCTGATCGGCAACGCAACACTCGGTCCCGCCACCATGCCAACGGATGAACAGGGCCTGGTTCTTCGCGGCGAGGGACGCTTCGACCCGTCGACCACACCGCTGGACGCGGACGGCCAGGGCAGTCCCTATGCCAGCTACGCCTTCGCCGCCCAGGCCGCGCTGGTGCAGGTGGATATGGAACTCGGCACCGTCCGTTGCCTGCGCATCGTCGCCGCGCACGACGTCGGGCGGGCGATCAATCCGCAGCAGGTCGAGGGGCAGATCCACGGCGGCATCGCCCAGGGTCTCGGCCTGGCATTGATGGAGGAATTCGTGCCGGGACGAACCGACAACCTGCACGACTACCTCATCCCCACCATCGGCGACATCCCACCCATTGAAACGATCCTGATCGAGCGCCCCGATCCGCTCGGGCCCTACGGCGCGAAAGGCGTCGGTGAACCGGCGTTGATCGCGGCGGCGCCGGCGATCCTCAATGCCATCGCGGCGGCGACCGGCGTGCGGCTGACCCAGGTGCCCGCGACGCCCGACCGCATCCTGGCCGCGTTGCAGGCCAACGGGCGGCGGGCCAAGGGGCGGCAAGCATGCCCAGGACCCCGGACATGCCCAGGACCTTGGACATGACAGACAATCGCGCCGGCACCGATGCGCCCGAGGAAGCCGCGCTGCTGACTGCCAAGATCGTCGAACCCGGCATCGTGACCTGCGACGCCTGCCCGGTGCTGTGTCGCATTCGCCCCGGTAAGACCGGCGCATGCGACCGCTACGGCAATGTAAATGGCGCGCTGACGCGCATGGACCCGTTGACCCTGGCTGTCCGCTCCCCCGACCTGGTGCGCTTCGCCAGCGACGACTGGTTGGGCAATCCGATCGCGTCCAAAGACCTCTTCGTCACCGCCATCGGCTCCGGAACGACCTACCCGGACTACAAGCCGGCGCCGTTCATCGTCGCGTCGGATATCGACGGCGTTGACATGGTCACCGTCGTGTCCGAGGGCGTGTTCTCCTACTGCGGCCTGAAGGTGAAGATCGACACCGACCGTCATCTGGGTGCCGAGACCGCCACGGTGCGCGCCAACGGACAGGCGGTGGGCCATGTCACCACCGCGGAATACGGCAGTCAGATGCTAAGCCTGGGCGGCGTGCACCATCTGACCGGCGGCAGCAAGAAAGAGGGTGTGGTTACCTGTGAAACGATGCTGCGTCTCGCCAATGCCGCGGCGGTGGACCTGACCATCGATGGCGGCGCAAGCGTGGTCGTCCAATCCGGCAAACCGCCGATCGTCGACGGGCTGGAAGAACGACGCATGCGCGTCGGCTGCGGATCGGCTACGATCGGCATTTTTGCCAACCAGTGGCTCGACCGTGCGGACGAGGTGATTGTCGTGGACGACCACATCACCGGCGTGCTGACCGAACATCAGGCAGGCCGGTTCCTGGACATGCGGCCGGCCGGGATCAGAGTGCGCGGCCGGCGCTCGACCCCTGGGCGGTATTTTCAGGTGGCCAATCCCGGCATGGGCTGGGGTGGGACGGATATCCAGGATCCGCTGACGATCATCGAACGGATCGATCCGAAGGTGGCATGGCCTGGACTGCGGCTGCTGATGGTCTCCACCACCGGGGAGCACGCCGGCTGGTTCGTGCTGGACGACGCGCTGACGCCCCGGCCCGCTCCGATGCCGCTGGCGATCACCGCCGCGGTTGCCCGCATTGGGGAGAATTGCGAACCGGCGCTGTGCACCGTGCTGTTCATGGCCGGTGCCGGTGGTTCGCTGCGCGCGGGCGCGACCGAAAATCCCGTGCTGCTAACACGATCGGTACAAACAGGCCGGACGCGCGTGACCAGCGGCGGGGCGCCGGTCTATGTCTGGCCCGGCGGCGGGATCACTTACATGGTCGATGTCGCGCGCATGCCGGCTTTGGCGTTCGGCAGCGTGCCGACCCCCGCGCTGGTGGCGCCAATCGAGTTCACCTTGCCGCTAGCGGATTATTCCCGCCTTGGCGGGCACATCGGGCGGGTGCGGCGCATCGAGGACGTGGCGCGGACGCACCATCCCCGATCGGTGACATTGCCTACCGGAACGGAATTTCCGATCCGATGAGCGCGGTCGCCGCTCTGCTGCCCGACGGGCGTCTGCACCTGCAGCACGGGCCCATCGATTGCCTGTGCCGAGCCTGGGGTGAACCGCCCGAGGTGCGTGCTGCGTACAATCAGGCCACGCAGTATTTCGCCACCGTGCTGGATGATCTTTGTGCTGAACTGCCGTTGTTGCGCACCACGTTGCCGGCGCGCCCACCATCCGGACGGGTCGCACGCGCAATGCATGCGGCGTGCATGCCGTTCGCCGATCGTTTCATCACGCCGATGGCGGCGGTTGCGGGTGCTGTCGCCGATGGGGTTCTGGCCGCAATGGTCCAGGGGCGCGATGTAGCGCGCGCCTTCGTCAACAATGGCGGCGATATCGCGTTTCATCTGGCTGCCGGAACATCTTTGCGTTGCGGACTGGTGGCGGACATCTCTGCCTATCAGGACAAGGTCGGGCGCATGGGATCTTCTCCCCCTCCCCTTGAGGGCTTGGGCCGCGAAGCGGACCAAGGTTGGGGGGAGGGGGAGAATCCTACCGTGAATCCAATCTCCCCAGACGGCACCTTCCTCCTCACCGCCAGCCACCCGGCGCGCGGCCTCGCCACCTCCGGCCGCGCCTGCAAAGGCCGCGGCGGGCGCAGCTTCTCCTTCGGCATCGCCGACGCCGTGACTGTCCTGGCCCGCACCGCCGCCCAGGCCGACGCCGCGGCCACCATCATCGGCAACGCCGTCGACCTTCCCGGTCACCACGCGATCGACCGCCGGCCCGCCAGCGAGATCGACGCAGCCAGTGACCTTCACGACCGCCTGATCACCTTCGATGTCGGGCCGCTATCCAATGACGCCATCGAGGCGGCCCTCCACGCCGGCGAAACGATGGCGGCCAGGTTGCTTCGCAACGGTCTGATCGAGGGCGCCGTCCTGGCACTGCGCGGCCACCTGCGCATCCGCCACGTGTCCCTCGCACTGTCCTCTCTCTGGCCGAGATCCCTGGAGCCCGCATGATCCGCAAGCTGTTCACCATCATTGAAGAAACCCGCCACGAAGCCGGCCAAGGCGTTACGCCACCGACCCGAAAGGCAGCCGCGATCGCGGTGATCCACAACCCATTCGCCGGCCACCACGTTGCGGACCTGACCGAACTCGTTGCAATCGGCGAACACCTGGGCGGCCTGCTCGGCGAACGCGCCGTGGCCGCCCTTGGCATCGCACCCGCCGATGCGCAGAGCTACGGCAAGGCCGCCATCGTCGGTGAGGACGGCGAACTGGAACACGCGGCGGCCATTCTGCACCCGAAACTGGGCGCGCCCCTTCGCCGCGTCGTCGAGAAGGGCGCCGCCCTGGTTCCCAGCGCCAAGAAGCGCGGCGGCATGGGCGCCGCCATCGACGTGCCGCTCGGCCACAAGGACGCCGCCTACGTGCGCAGTCATTTCGATGCCATGGAAATCCGTGTGCCGGACGCGCCGCGGCGCGATGAGATCGTGGTCGCAGTGGTGGTGACCGATAGCGGCCGCCCCCTGCCGCGCATCGGCGGCCTGACGGTGGACCAGGTCGAGGGCAAAGACGGCTTGCGTTAGGGCTCTGCCCGCTACCCAACAACCTCTGGCACACGCTCCGCCGGAGGCGTATTCCGGCTGCGGCCACAGCGCACGATCCCGTCGATGACCACCATGCCGATGCCCGGCAGATCGCCCTTGCGCACGCTATCCAGCAAGTCGGTGCCGGCCGAATGCTGCGCCCGATCCATGAACAGCAGATCGGCCGCCCTGCCCGTCTCGATGATCCCGCAATCCAGCTTCCGCATTAGCGCGGTATTGCCTGTGGCGCAGCAGAACAATGTCTCCGCCGGCATATCCCCCACCGAGGACAGCAGCGCGATCATGCGCAAAATCCCCAGCGGCTGCACACCCGATCCGGCCGGACTGTCGGTGCCCAGGATCACCCGCTGTAGTTGGTCCAGTTCGCGCGCGTAGCGCAACGCCGTCAGTCCGGCGAGTTCGTTGCCGTTGTGCACGATCTCGATGCCGCGTGAACAGCCCTCGCACAGACAGCGTATCTGCCGCAACGGCAACGCGGTGTGGCCGCCGTTGATGTGGCCGATGATGTCGGGATCGGCCTCCAGCACCGTATCGGCATCGATATAGCCGGATCCGGGCACCGACGGCCCACCGGTATGGATGGTGCTCTGGATGCCGGCCTTGCGCGCCCAGGCGACCATCTCTTTCGCCTCGTAACCGGCCTTCACACTGCCCAGGCCGACTTCACCCAGCAACCGCACGCCGGCCTGGGAGAGTTCGACAAAGTCGCTCTCGACCATGCCCTGCTCGATCACCGGCGCGCCGCCGAGCACCTTGACGCCGCCGGGGCGGAAATTCTCGTAGGCGCGCTGGGCGGTAATCGCGAGTGCCTTGACGCCCACGATGTCGCGCGGCCGTCCGGGCAAATGCACCTCGCCGGCCGAGACCATGGTTGTGACGCCACCGTGGAGGAAAGAATCGATCCAGCCGAATTGGCCCTGCCTAGGCGTCCAGTCGCCGAATACCGGGTGCACATGGCTATCGATCAGGCCAGGCGAGACGGCGCAACCACGGGCATCGATGGTGACGCGGGCGCCGTCGGTGTCGCAATCGCTACACTTGCCGACCGCAACGATACGCCCGGCCTCGGCGACTATCGTATCGGCATCGATAATCGGCGCCTCCAGCGCGCCCGACAGCAGCAGTCCGATATTGGTCACCACAAGCTTGCCGACTTGCTTCTCCGGACCTGCTGCGAGTGCCATGCATCGTTCCTTTCGTTGCTACACCGGGCGATAGTCCGGCGCGGTCAGCAAAGCTTGTGCAGCAAGGACAGCAATTGCCGGCGCTCTTCCGGCGTCAGTGGGTCGAGCGTCGCCTCGGTGATCCGGCGCGCTGCAACCACGGCCTGCGCCGCCAGGGTCAATCCGACCTGCGTCGGTGCCAACACGATCGTGCGCCGGTCGAGCGGATCGTCGGTTCGGGTCACCAGATCGCGATCCAGCAGGCGGCGCACGACACCCTGAATGGTGGCCGGGTCCATCGCAGCGAGCCGGCCCAGATGGTTCTGCGTAACTCGCCCGAGTTCGACGACCTTGATCAGGGCGGTAAACTGCGTCGGCGTCAGCTCCGCCGCGACCATGCCATCCAGAAAAATCGCTGTGTGGCGCTGGTTCGCGCGCCGCATCAGGAATCCGACCTGTTCTTCGACCGCATAGCCGTCGAGCACCGAAGCGGCTCGCGTGGTCTTGATGGCCTTGGACAAGGGTTGGCTGTGGATGTCCGGATGTCGCATCAGCCGGATTATATAATCGCCAGCTCATTCCTGTGCAAATGATCCTTAGGCATCAAGATAAGCCTGGATCCGGAAAGACTCTCCCCTCCCCTTGAGGGAGGGGGAGAGCCCCTTTCGCCACGCCCTTATCCTGACGCCGATGGGGTCAAGCCCGGACATGACGAGAGAGCGGTGCAGGATGCCGGTTCATACCGCCCCCACCGACACGGCAGGCCGCGATTCATAAGCCTCGACAACCACGCGACCCTCCGACGCCCCGCACGCCACGACGGCGCTTCGGCACGCCGCAACGAAGCCGGGCGAACCCGCGATCATCACACTGGTGCCCGACAGATCGGGCCGGGTGCGTCCAAGATGCGTCGGAATACGCTCCCCCATCCACCCCTCGGGCAGCGCGTCCGCCGCGGGTCGTGTCACGAACACGCGAAACACGAAATCCGGGCTGCCGGCCGCGAGCGCGCCCAGGCGATCGAGTGCGAATACATCGGCTTTGGTACGAACCGAGAGCCAGAGTTCGACCAGGCCGTCACCCGCGCCGACACGCGCTTCCGCGACGGCCAGCAACGGCGCGAGACCGGAACCACCTGCAAACATCAGCAAGGATCTCGTTGCATCCAAGGGTGCGAATTGGCCGTACGGCCCGCGCAGCGTCACACGCCGGCCGGTTCGAGCGTGCGCGTGGATCCATCCGCTCGATGCGCCATGGGGATGCCGCGTCACGAACAGCCGTATCAACCCGGCGACGGCAGATCCGTCCGACGCCGGTGCCTGCGCGATCGAATAGGGCCGCGATAGTTGCAATCCCGGCACGATCAGCTCGACGTGCTGACCCGGCGCGAAACGGAACCCGGTCTTGTCCGGCACGTACAGAACCAATTCGCGCAGGTCCGGTGCCAGGTCGTGCGCGGCGACGACCTTGACCTCGTACTCCGCGGGCGTGGAGGAAACGCCGGGTCGTACCGGCGGCGCACCAAGCAGGCGCAGCACAAGCCGCGACGACCTAGGTCGGGACATGCAGATCAGGCAGCGCCCCGCCGCCTTCTCTGCATCCGAAATGGCAAAGCCCATGTCCCACCCGTGGTCAACCTCGCCCTCCAGGACTTCGACTTTGCAGGTCCCGCACGCGCCCCCGCGGCAGTTGTGCGGCAACGCCAGGCCCGCCCCCAGCGCGGCATCCAGGATCGTTTCGTCGCGGCAGTGGAATTCCGCGTCGGTGCCGTCGATACGCACAGTGGAGTTCTCAGTCATGACGTTGCCTGCTCGCAGACGCCGCGCCGGCCGCAACGATCGCGGGTGACGGACCCGGTAGTCACGGCCTCGGCTGTTCCGAAGCGCCATGCTCGCGCCGCATCACGCGCACCGCCTTGCTCTCGTGGCGCGGCAGGCTGCCCGGCGCATGGGCGGTGACCGCGCAACGTAAACCGAAACGTGCATTCAGCGCGGCCTCGACGACCGCGGGCAGGTCCTCGACCGGGTGGGGGCATTGCTCCAGCCGCTCGACCTGCACGGTCATGCCGTCCAGGCCGCCGGGCACGCTGTCCAGCACGATCTGCCAGGCTTCGCGCGCAAGGCCAGGAATCCCGCCGAGCACGTCCTCCACCTGGCTCGGGAACACCATGACGCCGCGCACCTTCAGCATGTCATCCGATCGCCCGATGATGCGGCCGATGCGCGGCATGCCGACGCGCCCGCAGGGACATTCGAACGGGTGCGCCGACAGGCGGACCAGGTCGCGCGTGCGCCAGCGCACGACCGGTGAGGCCTGCTTGTCGAGCGTGGTGACGACGATTTCGCCAACCTCGCCGGGGCCGACCGGCCGCATTGTTGCGGGGTCGAGGATCTCCGTCAGAATCGTGTCCTCGTTGATCAGGTGCATCTCGTCGTCGGCATGGCTGTGCGGGCAGGAAACGCTGACCACCGGTCCGCCGGCCTCGGTCGTGCCGTAGACGTTGTGCGCAAGGAAGCCATCCGGCATCGCCGCCTCCAGTTCGGCGCGGAACGCTGCCGAAACGGACTGGCCGCCGAAGATGCCCAGACGCAGCCGCCAATCGCGTCGCGGATCGATGCCGTGGCTGCGCGCAAGGCCGGCCAACGTCATCAGCCAGAGCGGCGACATGGTGCACGCGGTGATCGCGTGGTCGCGCAGCCAAGCGACCGCGAGTTCGCCCCGCCCCGGCCCCATGCCGATGTTCACAGCGCCATATGCCTTCAGTCCGATATCCATGGCGACGCCGCCGATCCACATGCCGTAGCCGTACCCCTGATAGACGCGCTCGCCGGGCCGCAGTCCGGCCGCGCGGAAGATGCGGCCGAGTTGCCACGGCAGCAGCCACTCGATATCGGCGTGGCTGAGCCCGAACAGCACCGGCAGGCCAGTCGTGCCCGAGGTCGCAACGAAACGCGCCACCTGCTCCGGTGCGATGGTCAGGAACGGAAACGGATAGAACGCGCGAAGATCCGCCTTTTCCAGCATGGGCGAAGCGGCAAGCCCGTCCTGCGCCGCGAGGTCGGCCGGTGAAACCCCGGCAGTCGCGAAATGCGCCCGCCACGATACCTCGGCCTGCAGCCGTCGCCCGAGCGCCACCAGCTTGGCGCGTTGCAGCGCCAGAATGTCGGTGCGGGCCATGAACTCCACGTCGTCGACTGAAGCCCGAAGCGCGGTGGCACTCACTGGTTGTTATCCTCCCTCACGCACCGACGAACAGCGGGCGGCGTTTCTCGCGGAACGTCCGCATGCCTTCCTGGCCGTCCGCGCTGGCCAGAGCCGCGCCCTGCGCCGCGGTCTCCATCGCGAGCACCTCTTCCATGATCGCCGGCAGACCCAGGATCGTCTTGCTGGCGCGGAACGCGGCGGTCGGGCCCGCGGCGATGTCCCGGGCCAGCGCATGGGCGGCGCTCGCCAGGTCGCGGGCGCCGACGCTGCGGTTGACCAGCCCGATCGCGGCGGCTTCCCGCCCGCTCAACATGCGCCCGGCGAAAATGAGTTCCGCCGCGCGATGACGACCGATTCTGCTGGCCAGCCAATAGTGCCCGCCCGAATCGAGGACGCAGCCCAGCGCCGCGAACGGGCTGCCCAACCGCGCGTCATCCGCAACCAACGTGATGTCGCAGGCAAGCGCAAGACCAAAACCGAGACCCAGCGCGGCGCCCTGCACCGCGGCGACCGTCGGTACCGGAAGCCGCGCGAGATGCAGCACCAGCGGATTGATCACGTCGCGCAACACGGCCGCCGCATCATCGGTCGCAGGGTCCATCTCCTTCAGGTCCCGCCCAGCGCAGAACGTTCCGCCGGTGGCTTCCAGCAGCACGCAGCGGGCGCCCGCAGCTTCCTCCAGCAGCGCGTCGAGCCGTCGCATGTCGACAAGGCGCAGGCTGTTGCGCTGCTCCGGCCGATCCAGGCGAATGACCGCGACGTCGCCCTGCCGGTGCAGCGATACCGCCGCCGCGGTCATGCCGGCCCCCCGCGCGCCGGATTTTTAGGCGCCGGATCTTCGCGCGGCCCAGCCTCGCATGGCGGCGCGAACGCCATCAGGATGTCCATGTCGCTGACTAACACCGGCACGTCATTCTGGTTGGCAACGTTCCAGCCCAGGCGCAACACGCCATCGCGACCGTCGCGCTTGATCGTCTTGGCCAGCACCTCGGACCGCACACGGATCGTATCGCCGATATAGGTAGGCGACGTGAACCGCAGACGGTCGCAGCCATAGTTGGCGATGATTGCCGGCGCATCGGGGGGCACCGCGAGCCCGGTCGACATCATGTAAATCAGCAGGCCGTGCGCGATGCGTTGGCCGAACCGTGTGCCGGCGGCGTAGGGCGCGTCGGTGTGCAGGACAAACCAGTCGCCGCTCAGGGCCGCGAACGCAACGATGTCGGCCTCCGTCACGGTCCGGCCCCGCGAGACGAATGTCTCGCCGATCGAGATTTCGTCGAACCATCGCGATAGAAAGTTGCCTACCACCGCAAACCTCCCTACGGTACATTTCCGTCGGCGCCCAGCGGCCCCCGCGCCACCTTGCAGTTCGTCAGAACACCGGAACAATATCGGCTGGATCGAACGCGACGGTCTCGCCGTCGATCCCGACCTCCGGCAGCGCGGGGAATGCGATGCCGTGCGGTTCGAGCAGTCCCTTCAACTTCAGCACGGCTGCACGCCAGTTCTCCGCGCGCTCCGTCAGGCTGAGAATGCCAAGACCGGCGTCGCGCGCGGTGTCCTCCAACAGACGGCTGGCTGGCTTGAACGTAGACGGCAGCTCCCAGAAATCCGCAGGCGGCTCATGCAGAATGCCGGAGAGGAAAACGAAGCCCGCGCGGATCTGCCGGGTGATCGTTGCGCGTTGTTCATCCGTGAGTTTCGGCAGCAGCTTCTCCAGCACAGCCACGCAGATGCCCATATGCCGCGCCTCGTCCTGGCCGATGCAGCGGAACGCTTCCTTGAACACCGGGATCGTCGTCCGCTGCTGCATGCCGTGAAACAGCGTGGCCGACGCCACTTCGCCCATCAGGAACGACGTGAACAGGATCGGCAGCGGGTATTTGTGGATGCCGTTCTTGAAGCCGGACCAATACCGCGCACCATTGTGGTACATCCATTTGATGTTGTTCTGCGCAAGCTGGCCAAGCGGCGTCTGCTGCTGGTAGCCAAGCGGTCCGCCCGGCGTCAGGGCAGTGATGGCGCGGCCGCACACTTCCTCGTGGTTCATTTCGTCGCGCGTGATCGAGAAGAAGCACTGGCGCACAGGGTCTTCCTCGTGCGTCTCGAAGGTGTGGATCATGGTGCGCGCGAACACCACTGGACCCGAACCGTCGAACGTCGAAAGCAAGGCCCACCAATAACTCAGCGCATAGCGCTGGTCTTGCGTCAGCCGCGCGGGCTCCAGCGTGTGCCATGGCAGCATCGGCGGCGCCCAGCCCGGATTGCGCGCCGCGTTGTAGAGCTCGCGCAGCTTTGGCGTCTCGATATGCCAGTCGAGCGGGAAGATGTTCATCTCCGGGAACGGCGGCGGCTCTTCCGTGCCGAACAGGATCGCCTGCGCGTCGTATGGCTGGGGATTGCCGGGCGGCGCCTCGATGGTGCCGGTGAGCCCCGCGGCGCGGCGCGTCTCGTGCAAGTCGTCCATGGTTGTCTAGCCTCCATCTCGCGACGTGGAGCACACCTTATATTAGTCCGACCGTACGGTCAAATATAAATCGCGCAAAAGGCGGCACCGCCGGTCATGCCACGCGGTCGCCGATGCGTCAGACGCGGGCCGGGTTGCGCGCGCGCGTCACGCCGGCGGTGCAGTGGGGAAAGCCGCGCAGGAACAGCTCCGTCATGCGTGCCGCGAGCTGCGCCGGCGCGATCGGACCGGCGGCGTCGTACCAGGTGTAGGTCCAGTTCACCATGCCGTAGAACATCATCGCGTAGGGTTTGCGCAGTTCGGCGCGCCCCATGATCGCGGGATTCAGCGGCTTGAGAACGCCGATGGCGAAGCGGACCAGCTCCCGCCCGAGGGTGCGCACCTCGCGCCGTTCCGGTTCCGGCAACAGCGCTGCCTGATTGAGCAGCACGATGTGTTTCGCCCGCGCCGTCGCGTAGATCCCCAGCAGCGCCTCGAGGAAGCGCAGCAGACGCTGTTCCGGGTCAGAGACGCCTTCCGTCGCGTCCGATGCAGCCTGCAGCAGGTCGCGCACATGCGTCGCGAGGATCGCGTGAAGGATCGCTTCCTTGCTTTTGTGATAGTGATAGAGGGCGGATTTCGACATTCCCGTGGCCGCCGAAATGTCGTTGATCGAGGCGGACGCAAAGCCCTTCGCAGCGAAGATTTCCGCTGCCGTATCGAGGATGAGCTGGTGCTTTTCCCCATAATTGTCCGCGCGGGTACGTGCCATTCCAAATCCTAATCCGATCGGCGACGCCGTTCGCCCGCCGCCATGGCCGGCCGACCCGTCGTTCGTGTGACGCCGGCGTGTGATGCCGGCGCGCGATGACCCCGTGTGATGCCGGAGTGCGGCAATCGGTGCAAGCAAGGCGCCGCCGAGCCACCGGCACCATCGGCACCATGCCGATCCGCGAAATATCCCAAGCCGCCGCGCGAACTGGTCGAGCGGCGTGCGCGCGGGAACCCAGCCGCCGATCTCTCGATTCAGCACGGTTCGCCAATTACCAGAACGTGCGATCGGACTATAATTCCGCGACCTGTTGGATGCAACCATGGCCGCGAGCAGAATTTGGACGCTCGTTGCGACACGGCCGAAGCAGCCGAGTTGCGCAAGCCGCGGGCATCCGTCGCCGCTGGTCCTCCGACAGTGGCGGACCGTCAATTCCGTACGCCGGTGCGGCGACAGGTTCGGTAGACTTGGGTAGATCGTCGACTGCAGCATCCGACCAAGATCGTCGTGGAGTTAGCCCGGATCGCCCGCGCATCGTTGTCCGCCACGCTTGGCCCGTCACGCTAATGCGTCACGCTGATGGACGGCATCACCACCCCAAGCCGCGGGCCGATACCCTTCGCCTGGTAACTTCGTTCTGTGCAATGATGGTCGGGCGCTCTATGCAATGATAGTGGGGGGCTCTATGCAATAATGATCGGGCTGCAACGGCAAGACAGGAGTAACCGGAACATGATCAGGCTTCTTTCCGCCCTCGGGCGCGTTACCGTCATCGTGGCGGCAATACTAACCATCGCGGGATTTGCCGTTGGCGGGTACGGGATGGGAACGGGGGAGAATTATGGCGGCTTCGCACCGGGACTGCCTCAAGGGACAGGCGGAGCGTTGGGCGCGGTTCTGGGCGGGATCGCGGGGATCATCGTCGCCGGCGCCGTTTTTGGTCCGATCGCCACGCTCTACGACATCCGTAACAATATCCGCCGGATGGCCTGGCCAAAGATGTGAATGCCGCCACGCTTCAGGGTCGGCCGATCCGCTCGTCATGACCCGGCCTGCGGATGGGCGAAACCTGCGCCCCAAGGCGCTCCCGCGATGGGACATCCGCGGACCACGAATGGCCACGAAGGAGACTGGAATGGCGCTTCGTGCGACCGGCCTCATGACAATTTCCGCAGCGTGGAGCACCCCCGGGGGCGTACCGATGCAAAAGCGCCTACTGGGCAGGACCGAATAGCGCGAATCGCTATCCCTGCCTTCTTCGTGGTAAAATCCCGCTTGCTGTCGTCCGGACCGTAAGCGGTCGCCAACAGCTGGCCTCCGCCGGCCATGACCGGGGGTAGCCTGCGTGCATCAATACACCCAACCGCCGGAATCAGACCCGCAACAGCCGTCCGCTCGCCGCAACGACGCACAGCATAACCGCAACGATCATGAATGCCGCCGACAGGCTGGCCGCGTGCGCCACGAACCCGATCGCCGCCGGGCCAACCAGGATCCCGGCATAGCCGAGCGTGGTAATCGCAGGAACCGCGACGTTTTCCGGCATCACGGTCTGTCGGCCAACGGCGGTGAACAGGACAGGCACGATATTCGCGCACCCGACGCCAACCAGCGCGTAGCCAAGCAACGCCGCCTGCCATGCCAGCGCCCCTTGCCACGACTGCGGCAGCGTCGTGAGGGCGAAGCCCGAAGCGGCGCAAAGACCGCCGAACATGATGGTGTTGCCGCCGCCAATCCGTTGCACGATGCGATCGCCCGTCAGTCGCCCCAGCGTCGCGGTCAGCGCGAAAACGGCGTAACCCAGGCCCGCATACGACGTCGCCATGCCGTGGACGGACGTCAGGAGCACCGCGCTCCAGTCGAGCACGGCGCCCTCCGCCAGGAATCCGATGAAGCAAAGCGCACCGATGACCAGCACAATGCCGCGCGGCCAGGCAAAGACCGGTCCCAGCGTCCGGCTGCCATGTGGCATCAGGTGCGGCGCGGCCATCGCCAGCGCGACGATGATGCCAACGGCCACAACCAGCGTCGCGGTCAGCGGCGATGCCCCGGCAGCCAGCAGCACCGTGACCCCGCCGGCGCCGGCGATTCCTCCAAGGCTGAACTGCCCGTGAAACCCCGACATCATCGGTCGCCCACTTGCCCGTTCGACAATGATCGCACGGATGTTCATGGCAACGTCGAGCGCACCGACAGCAGCGCCGAAAACCAGCAGCGTCGCAACCAGGATGGGCAGGCTGGAGACCGCCGCCAGCAGTGGCAAGGTCAGGCAAAGCAGCAACCCCGATGCGACGATGACAAGACGGGACCCCACGCGCGCGGCAGCGGCGCCGGCCAATGGCATCGTGACGATCGAGCCGACGCCAAGGCACAGCAGGAGCAGGCCAAGCCCGGCCTCGCTGATCCCAAGGCGCCCCTTGGCGAACGGCACGAGTGGCGCCCAGGCCGCCATACCGAAGCCGGCGATGAAGAACACAATACGTACGGAGCGCTGTTCAAGGGCCGCGGCCGTAGCGCGGTTGCGCGTGCTGACGGATGCCATGCGGGTCCTATGGTGCGGCGTGTGGCGGGCGGAGAACGGAGATAACCTCCGGTCGGCTGGCAATTTCCGACCCACCGGCATCCGCCACTTGCAGGTATTCAGTCATAGACGCTATCCGGCGCAGGAGGTTGCGCGAACTCGTGACATGGCGCCACGAACAGGTCCATCGGTCGCCCCAGTTTTCCTGTCTAAGTCTCCTGGGCCCCGGACGCGGCGCGGTTGGTGATTGAAAGTGCATGCGATGAGCTATGACATCTACGTGCGGATGCGACAGGCGGTGCTGGCGTCGCTGCCGGCCTCGTTGACACTCAACGACGAGATCAAGGACCGCATCTCCGTCGGCCCGCCCCGCGATCCGGCGCATGGCGACATGACGACCAACGCGGCAATGGTCCTGGCACCCTTTGCGCGCCGGAATCCTCGCCAGTTGGCGGCCGAGATCGCCGAGGTGCTCGGTCGCGCGCCGGACGTTGTCGAGGTAAGCGTCGCCGGCCCGGGTTTCATCAATCTGCGGCTGGACCAGGCCGTGTTGCGCGCCGTGCTGCCGGACGTCCTGCGCGAGGGCTCGGTCTACGGCGATAGCACCATCGGCGGCGGCCTGAAGGTGAATGTCGAGTATGTCTCGGCCAATCCCACCGGTCCGATGCATATCGGCCACTGTCGCGGCGCGGTGGTCGGCGACGCGCTGGCCAACCTGCTCGCGAAGGCCGGCTTCGCGGTTACCAAGGAGTTCTACATCAACGATTCCGGCGCCCAGGTCACCGCTCTCGCCTGGGCCGCCTACTGGCGCTACCTGCAGGCGATCGGCACCAAGCTGTCCGAGGAACAGTTCAGCGAGGAAGTTCCCGGTGGCCTGCAATATCGCGGCGAATACCTCATTCCGATCGGAGAAGAACTGGCCGTCGAATTCGGCGGCGCGCTCGCCGATCCCGGCGGCGAGGTGGCCGCGCCGCATGTCTGGCTCGACATCGTGCGCGAGTTCACCATCGCGCAGATGATGCGCGGGGTGCGCGAGGACCTGGCGCTGCTCGGCGTCGCGCAGGATGTATTTTTCTCGGAACGTTCCCTGATCGATTCGGGTGCGGCGGACGCGACGATCGACTGGCTCGCCGCGCGCGGACTGATCTACGAGGGCACGCTGGATCCGCCCAAGGGCAAGACCCCGGACGACTGGGAACCGCGGCCGCAGACCCTGTTCCGCGCCACCCAATTCGGCGACGACCTTGATCGGCCGCTGCGCAAGTCGGATGGCTCGAACACCTATTTCGCCAACGATATCGCCTATCACCGCGGCAAATTTGCCCGCGGCTTCACCCGCATGATCGACGTGTGGGGCGCCGACCATGGCGGCTACGTGAAGCGCATGAAGGCCGCGGTGCAGGCGATCTCCGAAGCCGAAGCGGCGCTGGAGATCGTGCTGTGCCAGGTCGTGCACATCTTGCGCGGCGGCGAACCGGTGAAGATGTCCAAGCGCGCCGGCACCTTCGTCACCCTTCGCGAACTGATCGAGGAGGTCGGGCGCGACGCCGTCCGCTTCACCATGCTGACACGCAAGTCTGACGCACAGATGGAGTTCGACCTGGACGCCGTGGTGGCGCAGACCCGCGACAACCCGGTGTTCTACGTCCAGTACGCGCATGCAAGGTGCCGCTCCGTTTTGCGTGCGGCGGCCGAGATGTTCGGCGCCGACACGGTGACCGACGCGGCGCTGGCCGAGGCGGCGCAGACTAAGGACGGTCTGGCCAAAGGGGGTTTGGCCAAGGGCAGTCTGGACTGCCTGACCAGCGAGCCGGAGTTGGCGGTGATCCGGCGGATTGCCGGCTGGCCGCGGACCGTGGAAGCCGCCGCCCTGGCAAGCGAACCGCACAGGATAGCGTTTTTTCTCTATGACTTGGCGAGCGACTTTCATATGCTATGGAACCGCGGCAAGGACGATTCCACGTTACGATTCCTGCAGTCGACCAACCCGGGGGAGACCCTCGCGCGGTTGGCACTGGTGGCGGCGACCGCGGTGACGATCCGGGCCGGCCTCGCCGTGATGGGCGTGGAGCCCGTCGAGGAGATGCGCTGAGCGCGCGCCAGTCGGCGGAACCGATGTGGCGCTGCGGCTTCAGCGCAGGTGTTGCGCACGCGGCCTCCGGAAAGGGGGAGCTTGAGGACGCGGGCTTTGGGCAAAGGAGCAGATATCGTGTTGGACGACCCGAGCATACCGAGAAACCCGGTCTACCGTGTCAGGCGCGGTCCGGAACCCCTGACGCTACGTCTGCTGCTGATTGCCGGGGGGCTGACCGGCGCATTGGCGTTGATCGTCGTGGCGTGGTCCTCGATCGGCCACCGGGCGGGTGGGCCGGTGCCGGTTGTGCAGGCCGATTCGCGGCCGGTGCGGGTCAAGCCGGCCAATCCCGGCGGCATGCAAATCCCCGGGCTGGGCACGGATACCGGCTCCAGGGACACTTCCGCCTCGGCCGACAAGCTGGCGCCTGCGCCGGAGACGCCCGATCCGCAGCGGCTGGCCAGCCAGATGCGGGCGGCCGCGTCGGCGCCGCCATCCATTGCGCGGGGTCAGCCCATCGCCGCGACACCGGCCGCTTCCGCACCGCCAACCGCCACGCCGCTGCCGCCCCCCGCAAAGCCAGCCGCGATGGCGCTGACTGCCGTGGCGCAGGAGCATCGCGCCGGGCCGTTGGGCGCGCGCGGGCCGGTCGCACGGGCCCAGGTGCAACTTGCCGCCGTCGGCACCGAAGCCGCGGCGCGGCAGGAGTGGGATCGGCTCGCTCACCGCATGCCCAGCGTGCTCGGTGCCCATCACCCGTTGTTCAGCAAGGTCGAGCGGGACGGTCATACGTTGTGGCGCGTGCGCACCGGCGATTTCACCACCGAAGCCGAGGCCAGCCAGTTTTGCCAGCAGGTGCGCGCCAATGGCGGCGGCTGTGCGGTCGCGGCATTCTGAGCGGCCGGCCGGGTGATTCGCCTCGCATCGCGCCGCGGATTGCGGGCCTTGGTGATGGAACGGGGGCGTCGGCGCCTCCGCAAGTAAAATTCGCCGCGGAGGCACGGAGACACGGAGAAGCCAGCGAATGCGCTTCGCGCGAAGTGCCATCGATTGCCTTCTTCTCCGTGTCTTCCTGCCTCTGTGGTGAATCTTACTGTTTAGCAGGCGATCCGGACTACCGGTCCGTCCGCGTGGATTCCTACTCGGTCGGCCAAGTACCGCAGCGCCTGGGCCCGGCGTGAAAGCAGCGATCATCGGCATTGCCGGGCTGCAACTCGCCCCGGCCGAGGCGGCGCTGTTCCGCGCCCAGCCGCCGGCCGGTGTGATCCTGTTCGCGCGCAATATCGCCGATCCCCCACAACTTGCCGCGCTGATGGCGGGCCTACGGCGGGTGCTGCCGCCGGAAGCGGTGCTGATGGTGGATCAGGAGGGCGGACGCGTCGCGCGGCTGCGCCCGCCGCATTGGCGCGCACATCCGCCGGCCGCCGCGCTCGGCGCGCTATTTGCGCACTCGGCCGCCGACGGGCTGCGCGCGGCCTGGCTGACCGGGGCGCTGATCGGGGTCGATTGCGCCGCGGCGGGGTTCGACGTGGTGGCGGCACCCGTGCTCGATCTGGCGCTGCCCGGGGCGAGCACGGCAATCGGCGATCGGGCACAGTCGGCGGACCCAATAGCTGTCGCGCGCCTGGGGCGGGCGGTGGCCGGCGGGTTGCTCGCCGCTGGGATCCAGCCGGTTGCCAAGCACGCGCCGGGCCATGGGCGGGCGCGACTGGACAGCCATCTGGCGCTGCCGACAGTGGAGGCGGACGATCTCGACGCCGATCTGCTGCCGTTCGTCTTGAATGCCGACCTGCCCTGGGTCATGACAGCTCATATCCTGTATCCGACCTGGGACCCGGTCCGGCCGGCGACGTTGTCGCGGGCGATCATCGAACGGGTCATCCGCGGGCGGATCGGCTTTGAGGGAGTGTTGGTGACCGACGACCTGGCGATGCGCGCGCTGTCCGGCTCGCCGGCCGATCTGGCGCTTCAGGCGCTGGCGGCTGGCTGCGACCTGGCGCTTTACTGCACCGGCGACGCAGCGCCGACGGCCGAACTGCTGGCGGCCTGCCCGCGGGTCACGCCGGATGCGATGGCGCGGCTCGGGCGGGCACGGTCGTTGGCTCGGCACCGGCGACTGAGACCGGACGCGGCCAAGCTCGCGGATGAGCGTGCGCGGCTGCTGACACTCCGCAATAGCGATGGCACTGAGGGCGGGCAGACGTGACCGCTGGACCCAAGCAAACACGCGCGGCCACTGCTTTTACGCAGGTGCGTGTAACCGGTGATGCCACGCCAACGCGCCTGACTGCTGCCCTCTCACAAACGCACCTAACCGCTGCGCTCTCGCAAACGCGCGTCGCCGAACAATAGTACCGCACATGAACAACATGATTCTACAGATCGCCTTGGCAGTGATCCCCATCGTGCTGGCGATCACTCTGCACGAGGCGGCGCATGGCTATGCGGCGCTGGCGATGGGCGACGACACGGCGAGGAAGGCTGGGCGGCTGTCGCTCAACCCGCTGGCGCACGTAGACCGTGTGGGAACCATTCTGCTGCCGGGGTTCCTGCTTATCTTCCAGTTGCTGACGTTCCACCGCGTGATGTTCATGTTCGGATGGGCCAAGCCGGTGCCGGTGGCCGCCTGGCGCTTCCGGCACCCTCGGCAGGGGATGATGGTGGTGGCGGCCGCGGGGCCGGCGATGAACTTCTTCCTGGCCTGGCTGGCGGCGATCCTGGCGTACGGATTGGACTATCTGCCGGGCGGCGTGGCCGGACTAGGGGCTCAATTCATCGAGGACTTTATCCTGGTGAACCTGGTGCTCGGGTTGTTCAACCTGCTGCCGATCCCGCCGCTGGACGGTGGGCGTATCGTGGTCGGGCTGCTGCCGGCGCGCCTGGCGCAGGGCTGGGCGAAGATGGAGCGCTTCGGCATCGTGCTGGTCCTGCTGCTGGTGTTCCTGCTGCCGCGCATGCTCGCCGATTTCGGCATCGCGTTCGATCCGTTCTCCGCCCTGCTGAATACCGTGGTGCCTTGGGCGCTGCGGATTGTCCTGTTACTGGCCGGCCATGACGTCGGCGCTAGCGATGCCGCAACCCTCTGACACGCCGTTCCCTGGCACACCGTCCCCCGGCACGCCGCCCCCTGACATGCCGTCCTCTGACATGCCGTCCTCTGGCATGCCGTCCTCTGGCATGCTGTCTTCCGTGATGTCAGCTGCCACGGCGACGCTCACCGACACGCCGCCCGCCGACGCGCCCACCGACAGTCTGCGGCTGCGGCTGGAGGGGTTCGAGGGGCCCCTCGATCTGCTGCTGGACCTGGCGCGGACCCAAAAGGTCGACCTGGCGAAGATCTCCATCCTGGCGCTCGTCGAGCAATACCTGGCGGTGATCGAGGGCGCGCGGCGGATCCGATTGGAGTTGGCGGCCGACTGGCTGGTGATGGCGGCCTGGCTGGCGTGGCTGAAATCGAAGCTGCTGCTGCCGCCCGGGGCCGAGGCGGAGGAAGCCGAAACTGCGGCCGACGTGCTGGCCGCGCGGCTGCGAGACCTGCAGGCGATGCGCGCTGCCGGCATCTGGCTGGGCGCGCGGCCCCGCCTCGGCGTCGACGTGTTCGCCCGCGGTGCGCCAGAGGACCACACCGCGATCGACCGCTCGCGGCTGCTGCTGGATCTGACCTCTTTGGTGCGGGCCTACGTGCTTGTGGCGCGGCGTGCGGCTGGGATGAAGCGGGTCTACCGGCCTCGGCCGGTCAGCTTGTGGAGCGTGCAGGATGCGCTGGCGCGACTGGCGCGGCTGCTGGGCTCGGTGCCAGATTGGACCAGCCTGGATCAGTTCCTGCCGGAGGAGCTGGGCGATCCGCTGCAGCGGCGCGCGGCTCTGGCCAGCACGCTGATGGCCGGACTGGAGATGGCGCGCGGCGGGACGCTGCGGCTGCGCCAGGAGGCGGCGTTCGGGCCGATCCTGCTGCGCCGCGCGGAGGCTGGCGCGCAGGATACCGTCGGAATGGCGGATGGTGCGGGCACCGCAGATGCGGCCGGCGTGGCGGAAACGGCCGCCGTGGAGGATGGCGCATGAGCGACGAACCGAACCCGTCCACGGGTTCCGGACGTGGACCGGACCCGCATGCGCCTGACCCGTGTGTGCCAGACCCAGCCGTACCAGAGCCATCCGTGCCAGACGCTGATGTGCCTGCCCCATCCGCGCCAGACCCATCCCTGCCAGACACTGATGTGCCAGAGCCCTCCACGCCGGACGCTTACGCGCCGGATGAAGACGCACTCCGGCTGGCCGAGGCGCTGGTGTTCGCCTCCGCCGCCCCGGTCACCGCGCGGGCGCTGTCGCAACTCCTGCCGGAGAACGCCGACGCCGACGCGGTAATCGCGGCACTGCGCGCGCGCTATGCCGGGCGCGGGGTGGAACTGGCCGAAGCTGGCGGCGGGGTGATGTTCCGCACCGCCGAAGACCTGGCTCCGCGGCTGCGCAAGGTGGTGCAAATCCCGCGACGGCTGCCTCGGGTGGCGATGGAGACGCTGGCGATCATTGCGTATCACCAGCCGGTGACCCGGGCCGAGATCGAGGAGATCCGCGGCACGTCATTGGCGCAGCAGACGCTGGAGGCGCTGATGGAGGCCGGGCTGATCATGCTGAAGGGCCGGCGCGAGACGCCCGGGCGGCCGGCGATCTGGGGCACCACGCCGCAATTCCTGGCGCAGTTCGGGCTGAACGAGCTGCGCGATTTGCCTCGGCGCGAGGACCTGCTGCTGGAATTGCCGATCCCGACCGCCGCCGCGGTGGCTTCCCCTGACGCCGCCGAAGCAGCGGAACACGAGGCAGCAGCGGAGAGCCAGGAGGAACCGCCCGGGGAGGACGCGACGGACGCGCCTGAGGATGCGGCAAGCAACCCGGACCGGTCATAGCCCACTGATCACTGCTAGCTAGGGCCTGTCCTCAATTAACCGGCTCCGGACGGCTGATCGCAGTCCGCACCTTGCGTCCGCGGGGGTGCTCCGCTGGTGAGTCCTGATTGCCACACTCAGCCGTCAATCGACACCGGGTGATACGTGGCCGGTTCCGG